>NZ_JBFAWY010000061.1:0-25419 GCF_040680575.1 Streptomyces sp. NPDC052020 | reverse complement strand
GATGAGCCGGTCGGCGGCGGTGACGATCTGCGTCTCGCCGATGACCCGGGCGGCGGGCCCGACCCACCCCCCACCCTGGGCGCTACGCGCACCCCCACCGGAGCCGCACAGGCGCCGCAGGCATGATGCCGCACCCCCACGACCCGCACCCCCCGCACGACCCGCACCCCCCGCACGACCCGCACCCCCCCCACGACCCGCACCCCCCCCCACGACCCGCACGCCCCCCACGACCCGCACCCCCCGCAGGACCCGCACGCCCCCCACGACCCGCACCCCCCGCAGGACCCGCACGCCCCACGCCCAAGACATCGCCCCCGGCCGGAGGCTCACGCCCGAAGGCCCCCGCCGGAGGCCCCCCGCTATCCCACACGTCATGTCCCCGTAACCATCGATTCAGACGGCCTTGCGACCCTCGCCGAATGAAGCCCGCCCTGCCAGAGCCTTCACCGCCCCCGGAGGGGGGCGCGGAAAACGGGAGCCCCCGCGCCGTCCCAGCGCTCCCGCCCGCGTCTTCCGACGCGCCTGTCCTCCTGGCAGCGCGGAAGAATGGGTCCATGAGCCAGCCCAACTCCCCGGCAGAGGTCCAGCACACGCAGCCCTCCGTGGGCTCCATCGCCGCGCACCGCCCGCACACCGTGGCGGCCACGGTCTCCGACCTGGAACCCGACATCGACGCGGACCTCGACGGGTACGAGGAGTCGCCACAGTCCCAGGGATCGGGCGCCCCGCTCCCCCAGGGCCGCTTCCTCGACCGCGAACGCAGCTGGCTCGCGTTCAACGAACGCGTCCTCGAACTCGCCGAGGACCCCACCACCCCGCTCCTCGAACGCGCGAACTTCCTCGCGATCTTCGCCAGCAACCTGGACGAGTTCTTCATGGTCCGGGTCGCCGGCCTGAAGCGCCGTATCGCGACCGGCGTCGCCACCCGCTCCGCCTCCGGCCTCCAGCCCCGCGAGGTGCTGGAGATGATCTGGGCCCGCTCGCGGGAGCTCATGGCCCGGCACGCCGCCTGCTTCCACGAGGACGTCGCCCCGGCCCTCGCCGAGGAGGGCATCCACCTGGTCCGCTGGCCGGAACTGACGGAGAAGGAGCAGGCCCGCCTGTTCACCCTCTTCCGCCACCAGATCTTCCCGGTGCTCACCCCCCTCGCCGTCGACCCGGCGCACCCCTTCCCCTACATCTCGGGCCTGTCCCTCAACCTCGCGGTCGTCGTCCGCAACCCGGTCACGGGCCACCGCCACTTCGCCCGCGTCAAGGTCCCCCCGCTGCTCTCCCGCTTCCTGGAGGCGGCCCCGGGCCGGTACGTCCCCATCGAGGATGTCATCGCCGCCCACCTGGAGGAGCTGTTCCCGGGCATGGAGGTGCTGGAGCACCACGCCTTCCGCCTCACCCGCAACGAGGACCTGGAGGTGGAGGAGGACGACGCCGAGAACCTCCTCCAGGCGCTGGAGAAGGAGCTCATGCGGCGCCGCTTCGGCCCGCCCGTACGGCTGGAGGTCGAGGAGTCCATCGACCGGGAGGTCCTCGACCTCCTGGTCCGCGAGCTGAAGATCAGCGAGGCGGAGGTCTATCCCCTGCCCGGCCCGCTCGACCTGACCGGCCTGTTCCGCATCCACCGCCTGGACCGGCCGGAGCTGAAGTACCCGAAGTTCATCGCCGGCACCCACCGCGACCTGGCCGAGGTGGAGTCGGCGTCCGCGCCGGACATCTTCGCCGCGCTGCGCAGCCGGGACGTCCTGCTCCACCACCCGTACGACTCCTTCTCCACCTCCGTGCAGGCGTTCCTGGAGCAGGCCGCCACCGACCCCGACGTCCTGGCGATCAAGCAGACGCTGTACCGCACCTCCGGCGACTCCCCGATAGTCGACGCGCTCATCGAGGCGGCCGAGTCCGGCAAGCAGGTCCTGGTCCTGGTCGAGATCAAGGCCCGCTTCGACGAGCACGCCAACATCAAGTGGGCCCGCAAGCTGGAGGAGGCCGGCTGCCACGTCGTCTACGGCCTGGTCGGCCTGAAGACGCACTGCAAGCTCTCCCTCGTCGTACGGCAGGAAGGCGAGACCCTCCGCCGCTACAGCCACGTCGGCACCGGCAACTACCACCCGAAGACGGCCCGCCTCTACGAGGACCTCGGCCTGCTCACCGCCGACCCGCAGGTCGGCGCGGACCTCTCCGACCTGTTCAACCGCCTCTCCGGCTACTCGCGCCGCGAGACCTACCGCCGCCTCCTCGTCGCCCCGAAGTCCCTGCGCGACGGCCTGGTCTCGCGGATCCACAAGGAGATCCAGCACCACCGCGCCGGACGCCCCGCCTACGTCCGCGTCAAGGTCAACTCCATAGTCGACGAGGCCGTCATCGACGCGCTGTACCGCGCGTCGATGGCGGGCGTGCCGGTCGACGTGTGGGTGCGCGGCATCTGCGCGCTGCGCCCGGGTGTGACGGGCCTGTCGGAGAACATCCGGGTCCGCTCCGTCCTCGGCCGCTTCCTCGAACACTCGCGCGTCTTCGCCTTCTGCAACGGCGGCGACCCGGAGGTGTGGATCGGCAGCGCCGACATGATGCACCGCAATCTCGACCGCCGTATAGAGGCGCTCGTCCGGGTCGTCGATCCGGCCCACCGGGCCGCCATGAACCGGCTCCTCGAGACCGGCATGTCCGACACCACCGCCTCCTGGCACCTCGGCCCGGACGGCGAGTGGACCCGGCACGCCACCGACGCGGACGGCGGACCCCTGCGCAACATCCAGGAGATGCTCATAGACGCCCGGAGGCGCCGGCGTGGTACAGCGACACCTTGAACCGACGGACCCCACGGCCGGGGCGTCCCCCGGCCTGCCGCCCGCCCCGGAGCGCCTCCCGGCCGGCCCGGAGCCCTTCCCGGCCGCCCCCGAACGCCCGCCGACCGCCCCGGAACACGCCGCCGCCCCCACCGCGGAGGCCGTCGCGGGGTATCTGCGGGCGCAGGCCACGGAGTTCCTGCGGGCGCTGCGGCTGCACCGGGAGGCGGGCCCCGGCGCGGGCGGGCCGGAGGGCACCGTCGACGCGGCCCGCGCACTGCGCCGCTCGGCCCGCCGGATCAGCGGCACCCTGCACACCTTCCAGTCCCTGCTCGACCCGGACTGGGCGGAGGCCATGCGCCCGGAGCTGGCCTGGCTGTCGGGCACCCTGGCCCTGGAGCACGCGTACGCGGCCCGGCTGGAACGCCTGCTCCAGGCGCTGCACCGGCTGTCCGGCACGGCCCCGGCGGGCCAGGCGTTCCCGGCCCGGCCCGCGCCGCCGGAGCGGGGCACCCTCACCGTGGGCGCGGCGAAGGCGGGCGCCCTGCTGGACCGGCAGCTGACGCTGGCCCGGACGCGGGCCCACTCCACCGCCCTCCAGGCCCTCGGCTCCGCCCGTTTCCACGCGGTCGCCGACAAGGTGGCCGTCCTGGCCAGCGAGGTCCCCCTGGCACCGGGCGCGGCCGGCGCCGATCCGCGTCCGCTCGCCGCGGCCGCCCTGGGCCGTCTGACGGACGCGGTCGCGGCGCTGCCCCTGGTCACCGCGGGAAGCCCGTACAACGCCGAGGCGCTGGTCCACGGCCTGTCCCCGGATCCCTCCCCGCACCCGCAGGACGCGCCCTGGCACCAGGTCCGGCTGCTGCTGCGCCTGCACCGTTACGCCCGTGAGGTCCTGCACGGCTCCGGGGCCGCCTCCCTGCTCGGGGGAGGCCGGGAGCCGGGGGAGGATCCGGGGCGGATCCGGCTGCTGGCCGCGGGCGAGGCCCTCGACCGGCACCGCGACGCCTCGGAGGCCGCCGCCGCCGCGGCCCAGGCCGCCCGCACGCCGCGGATCGCCCCGGCCACGGCCTACGCGCTCGGGGTGCTCCACGCCGATCAGCGGCACGAGGTGGAGGCGGCGCGGTACGCGTTCCACCGCTGCTGGCAGAGAGAGACCGTCGGCACGGCACCGTAGCCCGGCCCCGGGGAGACGGCGGCGAAACGTGAACGCGTCCGGGAACGCCCCGCCGGGCGGCCGGCCGCGTCCGGTCGCGCCGCCCGGGGTGACGTACGTGCCCACCGCGTCCACCGGCCGAAAGACGACGGCCGGTCCCACCCCCGTGCCGGGGTGGTGGGCCGCCCGCCCCGCGCCGCCTGGCCGACGGCCGCCCCCAGCGAATCCGTCACCGGGCGGCCTCACTCTCCCGGGGGATCGTGCCCTGATTGGCGCCCTTCCGGGCGCCCTGCGCCTGTCATAGTCGCATCGTCCGGAATCGCGCCGTGTCCTTGACGTAAGCGTTCCGTTACCTAACCGCACCGCCCTCAGGGATTCACTCCGCGTTCACTTACGGCCATAGGCGGCTTCACCTGATCTGCCTAATTTCGGCCTCAGCCGATGCGGGCGTCCCTCCGAGGCCCGTCCCCCTGCTCCCAGTCTTCGCACGCCGCCACCGGCACGGCGGCTCCTGGAAGGAATTCCCGAAAGTGAAGCTTCAGCGCATGAACCGGCGGGCCCTCGCCCTCGGCGCACTCGCCGTCTCCGGCGCCCTGGCCCTCTCGGCGTGCGGCTCGGACGACACCGGCGGCAACGGCGGCGACGGCGACGCGACGACCGCCGCCACCACCTCGATCTCCTGCGGCGACGCCAAGGGCCAGCTCCAGGCGTCGGGTTCCTCCGCCCAGAAGAACGCGATCGACGCGTGGGTCAAGCAGTACACCGCGGCCTGCAAGGACGTGCAGATCAACTACAACCCGACCGGTTCGGGCGCGGGCATCACGGCGTTCACCCAGGGCCAGACCGCGTTCGCCGGCTCGGACTCCGCGCTGAAGCCCGACGAGATCGAGGCGTCGAAGAAGATCTGCTCCGGCGGCCAGGGCATCGACCTGCCGATGGTCGGCGGCCCGATCGCCGTCGGCTTCAACGTCCCCGGCGTCGACACGCTCGTCCTGGACGCGGCGACGCTCGCCAAGATCTTCGACAGCAAGATCACCAACTGGAACGACGAAGCGATCAAGAAGCTCAACCCGGACGCCGAGCTGCCCGACCTGAAGATCCAGGCGTTCCACCGCTCCGACGAGTCCGGCACCACGGACAACTTCACCAAGTACCTCAAGGCCGCCGCGCCCGGCGACTGGACGTACGAGCCGGGCAAGTCCTGGGAGGCCAAGGGCGGCCAGTCCGCGCAGGGCTCCTCCGGCCTCGCGCAGCAGGTCAGCCAGACCTCGGGCGCCATCTCGTACTTCGAGCTGTCGTACGCCAAGGGCGGCATCAAGACCGTCGACATCAAGACCGAGGCCGCCGAGCCGGTCAAGGCCACCGTCGAGAACGCCACCGCGGCCATCGGCGCCGCCAAGGTCGTCGGCACCGGCAAGGACCTCGCGCTGGAGCTGGACTACACCCCGTCCACCGCGGGCGCCTACCCGATCGTCCTGGTGACGTACGAGATCGTCTGCGACAAGGGCAACAAGGCGGACACCCTGCCCGCCACCAAGTCCTTCCTGAACTACATCGCCTCCGAGGACGGACAGGGCCTGCTGGCCAAGGCCGGCTACGCCCCGATGCCCGACGAGATCATCACCAAGGTCCGCGAGACCATCTCGGGCCTGAGCTGACCTGAGTGCGGTCCGGACCCGGACGGGCCCGGACCGCACCGTCCGGTGCACCGCCGCCAGGAGCCCCCGCCACCCGCCGGGCCGCGCTCCGCCCGAGCCGCCCCGCACGGCGGCTCCGCAGACCGGAGAACTCGATGGACATATCTACACAGAACCCCACAGCGCCTCCCGTACCCCAGCCGACCGGGGCGGAGGACAAGCGCGCCACGCGCGGCGCCACCCGCCCCGGAGACCGGATCTTCCTCGCGCTCTCCCGCGGCTCCGGCATCTTCGTGCTGGTCATCATGGCCGCCATCGCGGCCTTCCTGACCTACCGCGCCGCCCTCGCCATCAGCGAGGACGAGGCCAACTTCTTCACCACCTTCGAGTGGAACCCCAGCGGCGTGCCGCCGAAGTTCGGCATCGCGGTGCTCGTCTTCGGCACCATCGTGTCGTCGGTCATCGCCATGGCCATCGCCGTCCCGATCGCGGTGGGCATCGCCCTGTTCATCACCCACTACGCCCCGCGCCGCATCGGCGGCCTCATCGCGTACGTGATCGACCTGCTCGCCGCGGTGCCGTCCATCGTCTACGGCCTGTGGGGCGCCCTGGTCCTCGTACCGAACCTGACCGGACTGTACGGCTGGCTGGACACGTACCTGGGCTGGACCGGCGTCTTCGAGTGGAACGACGGCGCCCCGCGCTCGCTGTTCACCGTCGGCATCCTGCTCGCCATCATGATCCTGCCGATCATCACCAACGTGAGCCGCGAGGTCTTCCGGCAGGTCCCGCGGATGCACGAGGAGGCTGCCCTGGCCCTCGGCGCCACGCGCTGGGAGGTCATCCAGATGTCCGTGCTGCCCTTCGGGCGCTCCGGCGTGATCTCCGCCTCGATGCTCGGCCTCGGCCGCGCGCTCGGCGAGACCATGGCCGTCGCCATGGTCCTCTCCCCGACCCTGGACATCAGCGCCAGCCTGCTCGACCCGGGCGGCGGCACCTTCGCCCAGAACATCGCCAGCAAGTTCAACGAGGCCACCCCGATGGGCCGGGACGCGCTGATCGCCTCCGGCCTGGTGCTCTTCGTCATCACCCTGCTGGTCAACGGCGCGGCCCGCATGATCATCGCCCGCCGCAAGGAGTACTCGGGGGCCAACGCATGAGCCACGCAACCCTGAACGACAACCCGGCCAAGCGCCCGCCGAGCTCGCTGCGCGGCGCGACCCTGCCCAAGTGGTTCCCGTGGGCGGCCGCCGCCGGCTCCGTCGCCCTGGGCCTCGGCATCAGCGCCGCGGCCGGACTGGACAGCAGCATCCAGTGGGCGCTGATCGCCGCCGTCCTGTTCGTCCTCGGCTCCTACGCCGTCTCCGCGCGCGTCGAGGGGCGGCGCCAGGCCAAGGACCGGGTGGCGACCAGCCTCGTCTGGGTGGCGTTCCTCCTCGCCATCATCCCGCTGGCCTCCCTGGTCTGGGAGACCGTGAGCCGCGGCGTGAAGGTCCTCGACGGCTACTTCCTCACCCACTCCATGGGCGTGGTCGCCGACACCGAGCCCGGCGGCGGCATCTACCACGCCATCCTCGGCACCCTCCAGCAGGTCGGCCTGGCCACCCTGATCTCCGTGCCGATCGGTGTCCTCACCGCGATCTACCTGGTCGAGTACGGGCGCGGGCGGCTCGCCAAGGCCGTCACCTTCTTCATCGACGTCATGACGGGCATCCCGTCGATCGTCGCCGGCCTGTTCATCCTCAGTCTGTGGATCCTGATCCTGGACATGGGCTACTCCGGCTTCGCCGGCTCCCTCGCCCTGTCCATCCTGATGATCCCGGTCGTCGTCCGCTCCACCGAGGAGATGCTCAAGCTCGTCCCGAACGAGCTGCGCGAGGCGTCGCTGGCGCTGGGCGTGCCCAAGTGGCGGACCATCCTGAAGGTCGTCCTGCCGACGTCGATCGGCGGCATCACCACCGGCGTGATGCTGGCCATCGCCCGCATCACCGGTGAGACGGCCCCCGTGCTGCTGCTGGTCTGGGTCACGAACTTCATCAACGCCAACCCGTTCTCCGACCCGCAGGCGTCGCTGCCGATGTACATCTACCTCCAGTACATCAACAGCGGCGGCCCGGGGCCGGCCTACGACCGTGCCTGGGCGGCGGCCCTGACGCTCATCGCCTTCATCATGATCCTCAACCTGGTGGCCCGCGGCATCGCCCGCTGGAAGGCCCCGCGCTAACGATGTGCGGCTCCGCCGCGCGGCCGGTCGCTGACGCGGCCCGCGGCAACCAGTCAGCGATCCGGACCCGAAAGAAGCAGTGATTCCCATGGCCAAGCGCATCGATGTCAGCGGCCTCAACGCCTACTACGGTTCCTTCCTGGCCATCGAGGACATCTCGATGACCATCGAGCCCCGGTCCGTGACGGCCTTCATCGGCCCGTCCGGCTGCGGCAAGTCCACGTTCCTGCGCACGCTCAACCGGATGCACGAGGTCACTCCGGGCGGGCGCGTCGAGGGCAAGGTCATGCTCGACGCCGAGAACCTGTACGGCGCCGGGATCGATCCGGTGGCCGTGCGCCGCGAGGTCGGCATGGTCTTCCAGCGGCCCAACCCGTTCCCGACGATGTCGGTGTACGACAACGTGGCGGCGGGCCTGCGGCTGAACGGCAAGTACCGCAAGTCCGAGCTGGACGACATCGTCGAGAAGTCGCTGCGCGGCGCCAACCTCTGGAACGAGGTGAAGGACCGCCTCAACAAGCCCGGGTCGGGCCTGTCCGGTGGTCAGCAGCAGCGTCTGTGCATCGCCCGCGCCATCGCCGTCGAGCCGAACGTCCTGCTGATGGACGAGCCCTGCTCGGCCCTGGACCCGATCTCGACCCTCGCCATCGAGGACCTGATCGGCGAGCTGAAGGAACGGTTCACGATCGTCATCGTGACGCACAACATGCAGCAGGCGGCGCGGGTCTCGGACCGTACGGCCTTCTTCAACCTGGCCGCGGTCGGGCAGCCCGGCAAGCTGATCGAGATCGACGACACCGAGCGGATCTTCTCCAACCCGTCGGTGCAGGCCACGGAGGACTACATCTCCGGCCGCTTCGGCTAGGGTCCTTCGCTTGGATCGGGCCGGATCAGGGAGCGGGGTCTGGTGCCGGGCATCGCACTGCGGAGGAGGGCGCCGTGGCGGAGCCATGGCAACCGACGGCAACGCGGCGAGGCGCGGCACCAGACCCCGCGAGCCCGGCGTGATCCACACGAGAGCCCTGGACCGCCGCCGCTCTCCGACCCCTCGCGGTGCTGCATGGCGGTGCCACCGCGAGGCAGAAGGGCCCGCCCCTGGCTCCCGGGGGCGGGCCCCGCCGTTTGTCCCCACCCCGACCACGCCCACGCCACCCGCCCACCGCGGGCGAAACCGCGGGCGGTCGTGCCGCCGGGGCGGCACGGGCGGGCGCGGACGGCACCCCGCCGGCGCCGGGCCGCGCCGCCCGACCTCGCCGGGCGGCCACCCGGCCGACGCGCCCTGCGGCAGGCACCGCACACCCACGCGGGACGGTGAAACGCGTGAGCGCCGGGCCGCGAACGACCCGGCGCTCACCGCGCCGCCGGCACCCGGGCACCGCCGGCACCCGGCCCCTACAAGAACGCCAGGTTCACGATCCAGAACGACACCGCGGCCACCGCCGCGGCCGCCGGCATGGTGATGAACCAGCCCAGGATGATGTTCTTCGCGACGCCCCACCGCACGGCGTTCACCCGCTTCGTCGCGCCGACACCCATGATCGCCGATGTGATGACATGCGTCGTGGAGATCGGCGCGTGGAACAGGAACGCCGTCGTGAACATGATCGACGCGCCCGTCGTCTCGGCCGCGAAGCCCTGCGGCGGATCGAGCTCGATGATCTTCCGGCCCAGCGTCCGCATGATGCGCCAGCCACCGGCGTACGTGCCCAGCGACAGCATCAGCGCACAGGCGATCTTCACCCACACCGGGATGGGGTCGCCGTAGTCCTCGACGTCGGCGATGACCAGCGCCATCACCACGATGCCCATCGTCTTCTGGGCGTCCTGCAGACCGTGGCCGAGCGCCATGCCCGCCGCCGACACCGTCTGCGCGATGCGGAAGCCCCGCTTGGCCTTGTGCGGGTTGGCCTTCCGGAAGATCCACATGATCGCCGTCATGACCAGATAGCCGGCGAGCAGGCCGACGACCGGCGAGACGAACATCGGGATGACGATCTTGTCCAGGACGCCGTGCCAGTACACGGTCGTCCCACCGGCCAGCGCCGCGCCCACCATGCCGCCGAACAGCGCGTGCGAGGAGGACGAGGGCAGGCCGAAGTACCAGGTGATCAGGTTCCAGACGATCGCGCCGACGAGCGCGGCGAAGAGGATCCCCATGCCCGTGGAACCCTCGGGCGTCTCGATGAGGCCCTCACTGACGGTCTTGGCGACCCCGGAGCCGAGGAACGCGCCGGCGAGGTTCATCACGGCCGCCATCGCCAGCGCCGCCCGCGGCGTGAGCGCCCGGGTCGACACGGAGGTGGCGATGGCGTTGGCGGAGTCGTGGAAACCGTTGGTGTAGGTGAAGAACAGCGCGACCGCGATGGTCACGACCAGAGCGAAGGTGTCCATGGACGGGTCAGGACTCCTTGACCGCGATGGTCTCCACCGTGTTGGCCACGTGCTCGAACGCGTCGGCGGCCTCTTCCAGCACGTCCACGATCTGCTTGAGCTTCAGGACCTCGATGGCGTCGTACTTGCCGTTGAAGAGGTGGGCGAGCAGCTTGCGGTGGATCTGGTCGGCCTGGTTCTCCAGCCGGTTGACCTCGATCCAGTACTCGGTGAGGTTGTCCATCGTGCGCAGGTGCGGCATCGCCTCGGCCGTCAGCTCGGCCGCGCGCGCCAGGACCTCGATCTGCTGCTCGACGCCCTTGGGCAGTTCCTCGACGTTGTAGAGGACGACCAGGTCGACGGCCTCCTCCATGAAGTCCATGATGTCGTCGAGGGACGAGGCGAGGGAGTAGATGTCCTCACGGTCGAACGGCGTGATGAACGAGGAGTTCAGCTGGTGGAAGATCGCATGCGTGGCGTCGTCACCTGCGTGTTCCGCGGCCCGCATACGCTCTGCGATCTCGGCTCGGGCGGAAGCGTCCGCCCCGAGCAGTTCCATCAGGAGTTTCGAGCCGGTGACGATGTTGTCCGCGGAGGCGGCGAACATGTCGTAGAAGCTCGTCTCCCTGGGGGTCAGACGAAAGCGCACGTGGGGTCCTCGGGGTGCATCGGTTTCGGTCAGGCTGATGCTAGGCGCATCATCCGGCCACGGCTAACGGGCCGTCCCCCAGTGTCGCCCATCAGACACCGTGATGAGCAGGGGGGCGGCCCGGGCACCGCTGCGGACACCGCGCGCCCGGCACCGGCCAAGACGCGTATACCCCACGAAGTTCGTTACCATATACCCGCCGGGGGTATATGTGGGCTATCTGTCCGACAGGAGGACGCGATGACGACCACCGAGGCCGACGGGGGCGTCCCCGCGCGAGCGTACGCGAGCGTGGGGGACGGCGCGCCCCGCGCCGCCCTGGAGGAAGTGAGCGAAGCGGCGCCGGACGTCGTGACCGATCACGACCGGGGTGTGCACGGCTACCACCAGCGGAAGGACGAGCACCTCAAGCGGCTGCGCCGGATCGAGGGCCAGATCCGGGGGTTGCAGCGGATGGTCGACGAGGACGTCTACTGCATCGACATACTGACCCAGGTCTCCGCCTCCACCAAGGCCCTCCAGTCCTTCGCCCTGCAACTGCTGGAGGAGCATCTGCGCCACTGCGTCGCCGACGCGGCTCTCAAGGGCGGCGCCGAGATCGACGCCAAGGTCGAGGAGGCCACCAAGGCGATCGGCCGGCTGCTGCGGACCTGAGGCTCACCGGCCGGTGCCGCGTTCGCGTTCCTCGGCGACTCTCAGCACCTCGTCGATGCACTCCAGGCTGAGCCGCTCCCGGGCGGCCGAGGCCGCGATGATCAGCTCCCCGCACAGTTCTATCTCGGCCAGGGCCACGTGGTCCTGTACCGCCGTACCGCCGACCGGAGCCACGCGCATCACCTCTTCCCCGCCGTCACCGGATTCCTAGAGTAGGGAGCGGCCCACGCACCGCGCATGGCACGGACGGGCTAGTGAAGGGCTAGTTCTGGGGTCTCTCCTCGGCGATCTTTCCGGCGTAGATGTCCGCGTCGTCCGGGAGCCGTACGGCGACGGGGGCGCCGAAGTCGTAGAGCAGGGTCGTCGAGGCGACCGCGACGGTGTCCCGCTCCCGGCCGTTGACGAAGCTGAACCGGTGCCGGATCTTGCGGATGCGGCCCTCGTCGTCGAGGTAGACGTCGAAGGGGACCTCGGCGGTGGCGAACCCCCGCGCGGCCGCGGCCAGGGAGTCCAGGTTGCCGGCCGAGGCACCGCGCGCCGCGTCCGCCAGGTCGGCGGTCCCCCGGTAGTGCCGGACCCGGGTCCCCGCCACCTCCGTCCGCCCCGCGTACGAGGCCGTCCGCGTCCCGCGCAGCACCTCGGCGGCGGCGAGGGGGTCGGTGGCGCCGCCGGTCACCAGGTTCCCGTCGGACAGCGTCGCGGTGTCGACCCGCACCCACTTGTCGGCGGGCACGCCCGCCCCCCGGTTCTTCATGTAGAGGGCGCCGGGTGCCAGGAGCTCGGTGATGGGACGGCGTTCGCTGTCCCCGGTGGGGTCCGGCGGCAGCAGCACCTTCAGCCGGCCCAGGCGCTCCCGGAAGTCGTACACGCCCTCGCCGCGGATGGTCACCCGGGTCCCGCCGCTGGCCATCTCCATCGACGTACGCGCCTGCGAGCTGCCCGCCGCCACCAGGCGGTCGGCGGCCTGCCGCAGCACCGCGACCGGATCGCCACCGGGCGCGCCCTGAGCGGCGGCCCCGCCGCCGGAACACCCGCAGACGCCGAACCCGGCACCGAGGGCGGCCCCCGCCGCGGCCACCGCCGCCCCCACCCGCCCGTACCGCCGATGCCGCCTCGCCATGGCCTGCCTACCCCCTGCCGCCGCGTCCGTCCCAGGGCCCGTGTCGTTACCGGTTAACGACGAGTAGGTGCCCCCGTCACGCGGAGGGGCGCGACGCCTTCACCCGCCACCGGTACGGTGGTCGGCGTGGCGCAGCAGGACGGTCCGGCCCCCGCCGGGGAGCTTTCGGAACATCGCACGACAACGGTGGAACAGGGCCCCTTCTGCGTGGCCCGCTGCTCCTGCGGCTGGCGCGGCCCGGCCCGCAGGGCGAGAAGCCTGGCCCGCGCCGACGCGGAGGGCCACACCGCGGACTGAGCCCGGCCCGGATCCGGGGAGCCGGGCCGCCCGGCGGGGGCGTTACGCCGCGAGGTCCCGCTCCTCCGTCCCCGCGGGCTCCTTCCGCGCCCCCGGGATCACGGCGTCCCGGCCGGTGTGCGCCCGCCCCCGCGCCGCGATCAGCAGGCCCAGCCGCGGCGACCGCTCGACCGCCCTGGCCAGCGGCGTGAGCAGGGCCATGGCGAGCGGCGACAGCAGCAGGGCGACCGCCGTGCCGAGGGCGAAGCCGCCGATGACGTCCGTCGGGTAGTGCACCCCCATGTAGACCCGGCAGAAGCCCTCCAGCAGACCCAGGGCGATGCCGACGAGGCCGAACCTGCGGTTGGCGACGAACAGGGCGACACCCATCGCCATGGTGAGCGTCGCGTGGTCGCTGACGAACGAGTAGTCGTTCTTGCCGGCGACCAGGACGTCCAGGCCGTCGTGGGTCTTGAAGGGCCGGGGCCGCTCGACGAAGCCCCGTATCGGCACGTTGACCAGTACCGCGATGCCCGCCGCGAGCGGTGCCCACACCAAAGCGGCCACGGACGGGGCGGCGTCCTGGCCGCCGCGCCGCCGGACCGACCACCAGCACCACAGCACCAGCAGTACGAGCGCGAGCAGCAGCCCGTACTCGCCGACGTACTCCATGACCCGGTCGAACCAGTGCGGCGCGTCCTTGGCCAGGCCGTTGATGTCGTAGAGCAGCTCGACGTCGGGGTTCGACCCGGATTCGGCGAGTCCAGCCATGTGCTGCGGCCCCTTCGTCTTCCTCATCTCCGGCGCACCCCTGCGTGCGCCGCTTCCGCCACCCCCGTGGTACGTAGATCCGCTTCCGTTGCGCCCGCGCACGCGCGCACGGGCGCGTGTCACGTGCCGGCTGACGTCCGCTCGGCTACGTCAACAGGAACGCACGGTCCCCGTCGATACGTTCCACCCTCCACCGAATGATCACGCAGACGTTATCGAAGAGAGACTCATCGCCGCAGCTCAGGGGAGGGATTCACGTTCGGTTCACACCGTGGTGGGGAGCGCTTTCGCGCCATCCTCGGTGACCCGCGTGGCCCCGAAGTAGTCCGGGGTGTCGATCGGGTCGAACCGGATGACGGCCCCCGGACGCGGCGCGTTGATCATGTACCCGCCGCCCACGTACATACCCACGTGCCGGATCGCCCGCGAGTTGGTGAGGTCGTCCGAGAAGAACACCAGATCCCCCGGCAGCAGCTCGTCCCGCTCCGGGTGCGGCCCCGCGTTGTACTGGTCGTTGGCCACCCGCGGGAGCGTGATCCCCACGCTCGCGTACGCGGCCTTGGTCAGTCCCGAGCAGTCGAAACGGCCCCCCTGCTCGGCGGTCCCGTTGCCGCCCCACAGGTACGGCGTGCCGAGCTTGCTCTGCGCGTACGCGATGGCCCCGGCCGCCTGCTCGGTGGGGTCGACGCGGGTGACGGGGGCGGCGAAGCTCTTCTCCAGCGTCGTGATCCTCTTCACGTAGTTGCGCGTCTCCGCGTACGGCGGCACGCCCTGGTACTTGATCACCGCATAGGCGCCCGCGTTGTAGGAGGCCAGCATGTTTTCGGTCAGGTTCCCGGGCACGTCCTTCACGTACTTCGCGAGCGTGCAGTCGTAGGAGGCGGCCGACGGGATCGCGTCGGCCGGATCCCACACGTCCCGGTCGCCGTCGCCGTCCCCGTCGACGCCGTGCGTCGCCCACGTCCCCGGGATGAACTGCGCGATGCCCTGCGCGGCGGCCGGGCTCTTGGCCTTCGGGTTGAAGCCGCTCTCCTGATAGAGCTGGGCGGCGAGCAGCGCCGGGTTGATGGCGGGGCAGAGGTTGCCCCACTTCGCGACGAGGGCCTGGTACGCGGCGGGCACCGAACCCTTGGCCAGCGCCTTGGCGCCGCCGCCCAGCCCGCCCGCCAGGCTGCCCGCGACCAGGTACACCCCGACGACGAGCAGCATCACGAACGCCAGTCCGCCACCCACGACAGCGGTCGCCACCAGCCACGCCTTACGCACCGTCAACCGCCCCTCACCCTCCGGGAGTCCGCCGCGGTCGTCAGTGTAGAGGCGACCGGCGCACGATGGGGTGATCACATCGCGACACCGGGCCGGCCGCCCCGGGCACGCACCTCACCGCGCCCCGGCCCCGGACCCGCCCGCGCCGCGGGCCCTCCGCCCGGAGAACACCGACACGGCACTCCACCCGACCGGCCGTCAGAAACCCGGCCAGGCCGTAGAGAGGGTCAACGACGGAACCACACGACAGGTTCCGCCACCACCTCGTTGCCCGGCGTGACCTGCCGTGATACACAGAGTAATCATACGGCCCTTCGAGTGCCGCGCCACGCCTCCGTGAGCGGCCGATGGGGACCGGTGGCAAGGTATTCGTACGAAACCCGCCAATCAATGACGCCAAGTCGACATACGGTGGCGTCATTGTCGGTGAGAATGATGCCTGACCTCTGCACGACCGCAGAGGATGCGGAACTACCCAACAGGGGCGGTGACTTACATGCTCTTTGCGGCCGATAAGGGAGATATCAACACCATCATCGGCGGGATCGCTCCGGACTGGGGCCCCTTCGGCAGCCTGGGCAACGAAGCCAAGGTGATGATCGAGGTGGTCATGGCGGTCGCCATCCTCCTCTGCCTGGGCATCGCCATCTGGGGCGCCGCCAAGCAGCGCATCGGCGCCACCGCGCTCCGCGACACCTTCAGCGCCGAGCAGGGCAAGGGCCTCATCATCGCGGGCCTGACGGGCGTCTTCATCATCGGCTCGCTCGGCACGCTCTTCACCATCGTGTACGGCATGGCCGTGTAGGCGGGCCCGCGGTCCATCAGTCCCTCCGGGCACGCCCGGTCCCCCTCTATCCCACCCGCCCGTCGTGCCCACCGGCTGAGGTTGCGTTTCCCTGATGTCGAGTCACCACACCGCGCCCGCGCGGGAACCAGCACGGCTACCGTCGTACGTCCACGGCTTTTCGTACGACGTCGAGGGGGCGTACGCGGCATGAGTCTCGGGGACGAGCACCAGGCCTCCGGCGGTTACGGCGGCACCGGCCAGACACGCACGCGCCTGCCCGAGGGGGGCGGCGACGTGTACGGCGGCGCGCGCCGCGGCGGACGCGCGTCGTCGTCGCGGAGCCTGGTCACGGTGGTCGGCGTGGTGGTCCTCCTGATCGCCGCGATCGCCTTCGCGAACCGCGGGGGCGACGATTCCCCCAAGGCGACGGCAACCACCGACAAGCCGCAGACCTCGCCAACGGCACCGTCCGGGACACGCCCGGTGAAGGCGGTGACGGGGGGGGTTCCCACGGGGTTCGCACACGACCGGCAGGGAGCGGAGAGCGCGGCGGCGAACTACTCCGTCGCGCTGGGGTCGGCCGACATGTTCGACAAGGCCAAGCGCGACGCGATTGTGCGAGCCATCATCGTCCCCTCGCGGGTGCCCGACGTCGAAGCGTCACTGGACAAGGCGTACACGCCGGAGTTCAACAAGAACGTCGGCCTCAACGAAGACGGCTCGACCCCGAAGGGCTACACGTTCGTCTCTCGTACGAGCCCGGTAGGAACCAAGGTCACCGAGGACTCTGCCGACAGCGCCACCGTCGAGGTGTGGTGCAGCGGCCTCCTCGGCCTCGCGGGCGAGAACTCCACCGCCCCGGTCACCAACAGCTGGTTCACCATCACCATGGAGCTCCAGTGGTCTGATGGCGACTGGAAGATCGCAAGGCACTCGCAGAAGGCGGGCCCGACGCCCATCCCCGGCGATGAGAGGGCCTCCAGCGCCGAGGAGATGGCGAAGGCCGTCCAGGAGTACGGAGGGTTCACCTATGCCCGCTAACCACCGCGTACTCAAACTGGCCGGCATGATCGCCGCCGGGCAGTCGGCAGCGATCGTCTGGGCCACCCGCGCCTTCGCCGAGCCGACGCCTCCGCCCACACCGAGCGATGCTTCGTGTGACCTGGTCTACGGCCCCGCCAGAGACGAGTGCGAAAAAGACACTTCCTCCGGCGGCTCCGACACCGCCCCCTCCCTCACCGACCCCACCTCCACCCTCGACCCCCTCTCCTCCCTCGCCAAGGGCTGTGCCGACGCCGCGTCCTGGACCGTCGACAAGCTCAGCGAGGCCGTGCGGGAGACCGCCAACGTCGACTTCACGAACCAGACGTTCCTCCAGCAGTACGCCGTCGTCTTCGCCGCCTCGACGGTCCTGACCCTGCTGCTGTGGCTGCTGGCCGTGGCCAAGCGGGCCGTGCGCGGCGTGCCGCTCGGCACCGCCCTGTCCGAGGCCATCGGGTTCCTCTGGCTCACCGTCCTGGCCTCGGCCTTCACCCCCCTGATCCTCTACACGGTCGTCTCGGCGACCGACGGGATCACGGACGTGCTCGCCAAGGCGACCGGCGACCAGACGGACGCCTTCTTCGGCACGTTCTCCGCCGCCCTCGACAAGGGCGACGACATCGGCGGCGGGCCGATCATGCTGATCGTCGTCTCCCTGGTCTCCATCCTCGCCGCCGGAGTGCTCTGGCTGGAGCTGGTCATCCGGGCCGCCCTGCTCTACGTCGGCGCCCTGCTCGGCACGGTCGTCTACGCCGGGCTCGTCGACAAGAACCTGTGGGGCCACGTCCGCCGCTGGGCGGGCATCATGATCGCCGTGATTCTCGTCAAGCCGGTGATCGTGATCGTGCTGGGCCTGGCCGGCGCGCTCTCCGCCGACGACGGCCCGGGCGCGTTCTCCGCCGTCGTCTCCGGACTGGCGATCATCCTGCTCGCCATCTTCGCCTCCGCGATGATCTACCGCTTCGTCCCGGGCTTCGGCGACGAGATCGCCGGCTCCCGCAACAACCGCCTCATGCGGGGCGCCGAGAGCAAGGCCGCGGCCGTCATCAGCTCCCCGGCGACCCTGGTCGCGCAGGGCATCAAGACCCACAGCTCCCGAGCCGACCACAGCGGCCAGGGCGGACCCCAGTCGTCCTCCCCCCGCCCCGCCAACCCCGCCTCCGGCGGAGTCGCCGCGCACGGCGCACGCACCGCGAGCGGCGGAGCCGTCCCCTCCGCCGCGCCCGCCCCCCGTTCGAGCAGCCCGGTGAACACCCCGCACGCCAGCAACACCCGCAACAGCAGTACCAACCGCACGGGAGGTGAAGGGCGTTGACGACCGAGTCCCACGTGTCCCATCCGGTCACGCCCCGCCGGACCTATCTGATCGGCCGCGCCCGGCCGAACGCGATCGTCGGCCGCAACCGCGAGACCGGCGAGATCGCCCTGATCGTCGTCGGCGCGTTCCTCGGCATGATGTGCGGTCTGCTCGTCCCCGTGCTGTCCCTGCGCATCGTGCTGCTGACGGGCTTCCCGATGCTCGCGCTGGCCGCGGTCTACGTGCCGTACAAGCACCGCACGTTCTACAAGTGGTTCGAGATCAACCGCAGCTACAAGCGGACCCTGCGCCGGGGCGCCACCTACCGCTCCGCCGCCATGGAGGCCGGCACCCGGCTCGACGGGCGGGAGATCGAGGTCGGCCCGCCGCCCGGCATCGGCCGCATCACCTGGCTGTCCGCCCCCTTCGGCCCCGACGAGATCGCCGTGCTCCTGCACGCCGACCGCAAGACCGTCACGGCCGCCATCGAGATCGAGGGCCCCGGCGTCGGCCTGCGCGACTCCGAGGACCAGGAGGCCCTCGTCGACCGGTTCGGCACCCTCCTCAAGCACGTGGCCAACGGCGACGGCTTCGTCACCCGCATCCAGATGCTGGCCCGCACCCTGCCCGCCGACCCGGACGCGCACGCCAAGGACGTCGCCGTCCGCGGCGACGAGAAGGCGCCGGGCTGGCTCCAGCAGTCGTACGACCAGCTGCTGTCGATGGTGTCCACCAGCAGCGAGCAGCACCGCGCCTACCTCGTCGCCTGCATGCACTACACCCGTGAGCTGGCCGCCGAGGCGCACGCCATGGCCCGCGCGGCCCGCCCGCGCAACGGACGCAGGCCGGACCGGGACGCGGGCCTCGCGGTCGTGATGGCGCGTGAGCTGACCGACATCTGCTCCCGCCTCCAGGAGGCCGACATCCGCGTCCGGCAGCCGCTCGGCCAGGGCCGGCTCGCCTCGCTCATCCACTCCATGTACGACCCCGACCACCCGATCGACCACATCCAGGCGATGACCAAGCGCAACGCCTGGCCGGCCGAGCTGGACGCCACCGAGCCCACCTTCCTCCAGGCCAAGACCCGCGAGTCCTCCACCCGCGCCCCCTGGTGCCACGCCACCGCCTGGGTGAAGGAATGGCCGATGACCCCGGTCGGCGTGAACTTCCTCGCGCCGCTCCTCGTCCACACCCCCGACGTCATCCGCACGGTCGCCGTGACCATGGACCTCGAACCCACCGAGGTCGCCATCGAACGCATGCTGACCGAGAAGACGAACGACGAGGCCGAGGCGTCCCGCGCCGCCAAGATGAACCGGACCGTCGACCCCCGCGACATCGCCGCCCACACCCGCCTCGACCAGCGCGGTGAGGACCTCGCCAGCGGCGCGGCCGGCGTCAACCTGGTCGGCTACATCACCGTCTCCTCCCGCTCCCCCGAGGCACTGGCCCGCGACAAACGGACGATAAGGGCCTCGGCCGGCAAGTCGTACCTGAAGCTGGAGTGGTGCGACCGCGAGCACCACCGCGCCTTCGTGAACACCCTCCCGTTCGCCACCGGAATCCGAAGGTAGGGGTTGATGCCCTGATGCGGGACCCGCTGTCCGTCATCACCGACGCCTTCACGTCCTTCCTCTTCGGCAAGGTGGAGACGACCCGCCTGCCGGTGCGCACGTCCACGGGCCAGGCGCAGGCGGTGTACCTGCCGACCGCCGCGCCCGGCCTCGGCGACTCCGGCGTCATCATCGGCCGCGAGGTGTACTCCGGGAAGGGCTACATCTACGACCCGTTCCAGCTCTACGGCCAGCAGCTCCCCGCCCCGCACTGGCTGGTCCTCGGCGAGTCCGGCAACGGCAAGTCGGCGCTGGAGAAGACCTACGTCCTGCGCCAGCTCCGCTTCCGCGACCGCCAGGTCGTCGTCCTGGACGCCCAGGGCGAGGACGGCGTCGGCGAGTGGAACCTGATCGCGCAGGAGCTGGGGATAACGCCGATCCGGCTGGACCCCATGGCCGCGCTCGACCACGGCATCCGGCTCAACCCGCTCGACCCGGCGATCACCACGACCGGCCAGCTCGCGCTGCTGCGCACCATCATCGAGGTGGCGATGGGCCACGGCCTCGACGAGCGGGCCGGCTTCGCGCTCAAGGTCGCGCACGCCTACGTGAACGAGACCATCGTCGAGCGCCAGCCGGTCCTGTCCGACATCGTCGAGCAGCTACGGCACCCCGAGCCGGAGTCGGCCGAGTCGATGAACGTCGACATAGACGACGTACGGGCCTGGGGCCTGGACGTGGCGCTGGTCCTGGACCGGCTGGTCGACGGCGACCTGCGCGGCATGTTCGACGGCCCCACCACGGTCGGCATCGACCTCGACGCGCCGCTCATCGTCTTCGACCTGTCCCACATCGACCGCAACTCCATCGCCATGCCGATCCTCATGGCGATCGTCGGCGTGTGGCTGGAGCACACCTGGATCCGCCCCGACCGGAAGAAGCGCATCTTCCTGGTCGAGGAGGCGTGGCACATCATCAACAGCCCGTTCGTCGCCCAGCTGTTCCAGCGACTGCTGAAGTTCGGGCGCCGGCTCGGCCTGTCCTTCGTCGCCGTCGTCCACCACCTGTCGGACGTCGTCGACGGGGCGGCGGCGAAGGAGGCGGCGGCGATCCTGAAGATGGCGTCGACGAGGACGATCTACGCCCAGAAGGCCGACGAGGCGCGGGCGACCGGTCGCGTACTGGGCCTGCCCCGCTGGGCCGTGGAGATCATCCCGACCCTCAGCCCCGGTATCGCGGTCTGGGACGTCAACGGCAACGTCCAGGTGGTCAAGCACCTGGTCACCGAGACCGAACGCCCCCTCGTCTTCACCGACCGCGCGATGACCGAGTCCTCCGCCGACCTCGTGGACGACGCCCTGCGCGCCGCCGAACGGGAAGCGGAGGAGCGAGCGGCGGCCTTCGTGGAGCACCACCTCGGCGACTCCTCCGAATCGACGGTGGCGTAGGGGAGGCGCGGCGTGCGACGGGACGACCACCACCACGACCAGGGCGGCATCCCCGACGGGCTGCTCGTCGGCATCCTCGCCTTCCTCCTCGGCATGACCCTGCTGGTATGGACGGCCACGGGCCTGGCCGCCCTGTTCGCGCACGGCTCCTGGCCCGCCGGCGTCACCTTCTCCCGCACCCCCCTGGCCATGCGCCACCTGGTCGCCCAGCCCCATGACCTCCCCGGCGCCTGGCCCGACGCCCCCGCCTCCCAGCTCTCCGGGTACGGCCTGTTCTGGGGCCTGTTCATCGGCCAGCTGATGGTGTTGCTGGTGCTGACGGTGTTCGTGATGGGGACGCTGGCCCGCTGGCGGGCGGTACGGCAGCGGCGGCGCGCGGAGAAGGCGACGCAGGCCCGCGGACCGGAACCGGGCCCGGCGCTCACCGCGCAGATGCCCACGGCGCCGCAGGAGCCCGCGCTCGCCCCGCAGGTCCCCACGACGCCCCGGGGACCGGTGCTCGCACCCCAGTCCCTGCCCGATCCGTCCCCGGCCCGCCGGGCGGCCCCGCCCCCGGCGCACCACGAGTTCCCCACCCCGCGAACGGCCCCCGAACACCCCCAGATTCTGGCGACCCCCTCATCCGAGGCACCGCCGTTCACCCCGCCCTTCGGGGGCGAACAGCCGGTCCGGTGGGAGCGGGTCCTCCTGGGCACGCGGGAGAGCCGCCTGGACGCCGCCGCGCAAGCCGTCCTGGACGCGGCGGGCCCCGCCCTCGTCGTCACCTCCAACCCCGCCCTCTGGCAGGCCACGAAGGACGCCCGAGCCAAGCTCGGCCCCGTCCTCCTCTACGACCCGACCCACCTCTGCGACACCCCGGCCCGTCTCCACTGGGCACCCACGGCCGGCTGCGAGGACCGGCCGACCGCCACCGCGCGGGCGGCGGCCCTCCTCACCCCGGTCCGCCCCACCGCCCGTCTCGACCAGGCGGTCGGCGACACCGCGGAAACCCTGCTGCGCAGTTACCTCCACGCCGCCGCCGTCGACGGCCGCACCATCCGCCATGTCCACCGCTGGGCCCAGGGCACCCAGATCCAGGACGCCGTACGTGTCCTGCGTACGAACCCCAAGGCCGCACCCGGCGCCGCGGGCGAACTGGAAGCCGCCCTGACCGCGCACCCCGAACGCCGGGACGTGGCACAGCAGCTGACGACCCGTGCCCTGTCCGCACTCCTCACCGTCAATGTGCGCGAATCCTGCACCGCCCATCGAACAGATGCCCTTGCCCTGGATTCCTTCGTCCACGAAGGGGGCACGCTTTATGTGGTGGGTGAATCCATCGAAGACCCCAGGACCAGCCCGGGCGCGATGCCGCTGCTGACCGCCCTGGCAGCAAGCGTGGTCGAGCACGGCCGGCGCATGGCCGCACGGTCATCCTCCGGTCGGCTCGACCCACCACTGACACTCGTCCTGGACGACGTCGCCGCCGTGGCGCCCCTCTCCCACCTTCCGGAGCTGCTGGCCACCGGCGCGGACCGGGGCCTGCCGACCCTGGCCCTGCTGCGCTCGCGCGAACAGGGCCGCGCCCGCTGGCCGGACGCCGAGCTCCCCGTCTGACCCGCCCCGACCCGTTGCGCGGGCCCCGCGGGTCAGTCCCGCCCCCGCACGAACTCCAGCTCGTTCTCCCCCGGCGCGCCCCGCATGGGCACGCTCACCCCGCTCGGCACGAACCCCAGCTTCCGGTAGCAGCCCCGCGCCCGGCCGTTGTCCTCGTGCACGATCAGCCGCACCCGCTCCGCACCGCGCCCCCACGCCCACGCGAGCCCGGCCTCGAACAGCGCCCCGGTCACCCCCGTCCCCCGCCACTCGGGCCGTACGTACACGCCGACGACATGCCCCTGCCGCCGGTCGACGGGGAGCCCGGCCCAGTCCGTCGTACCCGCCTCCTCCAGCAGCACCGTCAGCGTCCCCGCCCACGCGCCGCCCGGCACCTCGGCGACGACCTGCCGCGCCCCTGCGGCGTCCTCCGCGGCCCCCGCCGCCCGCTCCCGCCAGAAGGACTCCGGCCGGTCCGCGGCCGTCTCGTAGGTCTCCAGGAAGGCGATACGCGCCAGCGGATCGCGCAGCGCCGTCAGCCGCAGCGCCTTGACGGCGGCCCATTCTTCGGCGCGTATCGTGCGGATCACCCAGTCACCGGAAGCGGAGGCACTCATGCGGGCCACCGTAGTACTCCGGTACTACGCCCTCACCTCATATCCGGCCCCGCGGCCGGACGCCCCGGCGGCCCGCACCCCCCAGCATGGCAGGCATGCGCACCGAGTTCCGCACGGCCGAGGCAGCCCCCAGCATGGAGCCCGTGACGGAACAGCGGACGACCGAGCCCCTCACCGACCACCTCCACCGCCTCACCCGGCGGCTCCGCGCCTTCGACCGGCGCCACCCGCTGCTGTGGGACGCGCACTTCACCGGCTTCTGGCTCCTGGCCGCCCTCATCGACTACTACGGCGGCGGCTGGCGCTCCATCGCCCACGACCGGGACGTGCCGGGCGGGCTCCTCCTCGCCCTGAGCCTCGGCTTCTCCGTACCCCTGCTCTGGCGCCGCGGCCACCCCCGGACCGTCCTCCTCCTCATGGCACCGGTGGCCTTCGTCAACGCCTGGTCGGGCGCGGTCCTCCAGGCGGCCCTGCTCCAGCTCGTCGTCCTGTACCACCTCGCGCTGCGCCGGCCCCTGCGCGCCCTGTGGTGGGCGGCGCCCCTGCTGACCGCGCCCGTGGTCGTCTCGGCAGTCCGGTACGGCGAAGGGTCCTGGCATCAGCAGGTCGGCTCCCAGGTGACGTCCATCGCGGTCGCGGCCCTCATCGGCATCACGGTCCGCACCCGCCGCTCCTACACGGAGGCCCTGGAGGACCGCGCCCGCCGCCTGGAGATCGAACGGGACCAGCAGGCCCAGCTCGCCGCGGCGGCCGAGCGCGCCCGTATCGCCCGGGAGATGCACGACATCATCGGCCACAACCTCTCCGTCATCACCGGCCTGGCCGACGGCGGACGCTACGCCGCCGCCAAGTCGCCCGAACGCGCGGCGCAGGCCCTCGACGCGATCGGCACCACGAGCCGCCAGGCGCTCAGCGAGCTCCGCCGCCTGCTGGACGTGCTGCGCGAGGAGGAGAGGGAGGAGGCCGAACTGACCCCGCAGCCCGGCCTCACCGACCTCGACCGGCTCCTCACCGGTGTCCGCGACGCCGGCCTGCCGGTCCGCGCGACCGTGCACGGCCACGCCGCCCTCCCCCCGGGCCGGCAGCTCACCGTGTACCGCGTCATCCAGGAAGCGCTCACCAACACCCTCAAGCACGCGGGCCCCGGAGCCGCATCCGAGATCGACCTGTCGTACGGGGAGGGCGGCGCCGTCACCGTCACCATCACCGACACCGGCCGCGGCGGCCCGCCGCCCGCTTCGTCCGACGGCCGCGGCCTGCCCGGCATGCGTGAGCGAACCGCCCTGTACGGGGGGACACTTGAGGCCGGCCCGCGCCCGCACCCGGACCGGGGCTGGCGCGTCTCTCTTCATCTCCCGGAGGAAACCCCGCAGTGACGACGGTCCTGATCGCCGATGACCAGCCGCTCCAGCGGCTCGGTTTCCGCATGCTCCTGGAAAGCCAGGACGATCTCACGGTGCTCGCGGAAGCGTCGAACGGCAGCGAGGCCGTGCGCCTGGCGGCGGAACACCATCCCGACGTGGTCCTGATGGACGTCCGGATGCCCGGCCTCGACGGCATCGAGGCCACCCGGCGTATCACCGCCACCGGTGACCGCACCCGCATCCTCATTCTGACCACGTTCGACCTGGACGAGTACGCCTACGCCGGCCTGCGGGCCGGTGCCTCCGGTTTCCTGGTCAAGGACGCCCAGCCGGAGGAGCTCCTATCCGGCATCCGGGCGGTGGCCACCGGCGACGCGGTGGTGGCACCCAGCCTGACCCGCCGTCTCCTGGACGCCTACGTCCATCATCTGCCGGCCGGATCCGCCGAGGGGCACGACGCCGTGGACTCCGATCCCCGTCTGGCCTCCCTCACGGACCGCGAACGCGAAATCCTCACGGTCATCGGCCAGGGCTGGACCAACACCGAGATAGCCGAGCGGCTCCATCTCGCCGAATCGACGGTGAAGACCCATGTGAGCCGCGTTCTCGCCAAGACCGGCTCCCGGGACCGGGTGCAGGCGGTGATCCTGGCCTATGACACCAGACTGGTGACGCCGGCCTGACATATCCCTGAACCGGGGCTGAAACGCAGAGAAGCCCCGCATCAATCGATGCGGGGCTTTCCCCAAAAATTGTTCGGCGGCGTCCTACTCTCCCACAGGGTCCCCCCTGCAGTACCATCGGCGCTGTAGAGCTTAGCTTCCGGGTTCGGAATGTAAC
>NZ_JBFAWY010000060.1:0-26216 GCF_040680575.1 Streptomyces sp. NPDC052020 | reverse complement strand
GCCCGAAAGCGATCTCGTGCCATGTCATGCCACGCCCCCGGGCCATCCGGAGCAGCCCGGTCTCCAGCGCCCCCGACGGGCGGGTGCCGCGGCGGGCATGGCGGCCCGGCTGCCGACCATGTGGAGCGGTTCTGGCGCAACCTGCGCGACGGCGTGTGCAGTGTCCGCGCCTTCGCCCCCGGCGGCCGGGAGGGCCGGGTGCCGGCCGGCGGGGTCCTCGACGGCGCCGGGCTGTCCGACGCCGCGTACTTCGGCATGAGCGCGCGGGAGGCCGAGCTGACCGATCCCGCCCACCGGCTGTTCCTGGAGTGCTGCGCCCACGCCCTGGAGGACGGCGGCTACGCGGGCCCGGACCACGGGCTGCGCGTGGGCGTGTACGCGGGCGGCGGGATGAACCTGTACGGGCCCCGGCTGCCGTACTACGCGCGGCACGGCATGGGCTTCGGCGGCCCTCGGCGAACACGGCCCGGGAGATGCAGGGCCCTGATCGGCGGGCAGTCCGGCGCGCGGGAGGCGGCGGACGGTGCCGCCCGTCTGGCCGGCACCTACGCCGACTGGCTGAGCCATCTGGTGGCGGCACACCACTGCGTCACATCGGCCTGGACCGGGCGGGTGGTGCACGTGATGTCGGCCGAGGCGCGTCCCGGCGCGTTCCGCCGCGCGGCCGGCGAGCGGCGGGAGGTGCGTGTGGACTCGGCCGGGCCGAGCCCCGCCGGGTCCGGGCGGCCGGCGGGGCGGGCGGACGGCGGGGCGGAGGTTCACTCCCGTGTGGCGGGCGTGCGGGCCCCGGCGCGGTCGCCGCCCGGCACCGCGGACGGCGCCGTCTCCGGCTCGCCGCCGCAGACGCGGGCGTACCCCACCGCCACGACGATCAGGCAGCAGATCAGGGCGAGCGCGCCGGGGTCGAAGGAGCCGTGGAACGCGGTCTCCGCGAGGTAGGTGGCGCCGGGCAGGGTGGTCAGGAGCACCATCGACACCATGGGGTCGGTGCGCTGGAGCCCGGCCTGGAGCAGGAACAGCGGGAGCGTCACGGCGAGCAGGCCGGTGACGAGCGTGCCGGACAGGTCCGTCGTCCACGCGCCGCCGGTTCCCCCGGTCGCGACCAGCAGCACCGCCCCGCACAGGTACGTCAGGTGGAAGCGGTGGGCGGTCACGTGCACGGGGTCGACGCCCCGCCGCCCCAGCTCGGCGGAGATCAGGGCGAGCACGGCCGCCCCCGCGCCCGCCACGAGCACGAGGGCGAGCCCCCGTACGGCCGCGTCCGTGGACAGGCCGTGGGAGCCGGTGAACCGCACGCCGCAGCCGACCCCGAGCAGGACGAGGACGGCCGCCGCCGCCCAGCCCCGCCCCGGGACGCGCCGCGCGAAGCGGGTGAGGCCGATCAGCGCGAGCACGGCCGGTCCGATCGCGGTCTCCACCCCGGTGGCCAGCGCGGAGGGGATCCAGGTCAGGGAGGCGTAGAAGCTGAGGAACGTCACGGCCGTGACCACGTTCATCAGCGCCAGCGGCCCCCGGGCGCGCGGCGCGGCAGGCGCGCCCGGGCCGCGCCGGACCCCGCGGACGAGGAGGGCGGCGTTGAAGACCAGGGCCGCGGCGCCGAACCCGGCGCACGACAGGGCGAGGCTCCCGGAGGAGTCCAGACGCCCGGAGACGTAGCCGTAGACGGCGGCCTGGAGGACGACGGAGGCGACGATGCACAGGACCGGCATGGTCAGTTCCCCGGGTCCGTGACGCGGAACAGCGAGCCGGCGTCCTCCACCTCGTGCAGCACCGACAGGCTGTGCTCCAGCGGTTCCGCGTCCTCGTGGACGAAGGACGCCAGACCGCAGGCGCCGGTGAAGTCGGAGCGGCCGTCGGCGACCTGGGAGGTCGCGTCGACGGAGGTGTAGCACAGCAGCAGGGGGTCGGTGGTGCCGAACGCGGTGCCCAGTCCGATGGGGGTGGGCGCCACGAAGGTGATCCGTTCCACGCCGGGGTCGCCCGCCGGGTGCGCCAGGGAGCTCACCGCGCTGGCGCCGCCGCCGCTGATCACTATTCGTTTGGTCACAGTGGTGTCCGTCGTCGATTCGCTGGAGGGTCGCTGGGAGGGGTCGCGGGGCGTCGCGGGCGGTCGCGCGCGGCGGCGGAAGAGGGGCCGGGTTCGCGGCGGTGGGCGACGCGATCCCCCGGGCCGGCTCCGCGGTCCCGGAGCGGCGACGAAAGTCCACGAGGAAATCCGCCGTACCGGCCGATAGACCAGGTGAACACGCACACTTCGCCGTGACGGAGGATGACGTTAGACGTCGGCCAGGCAGCGGATCAAGCAGTGGTTCATTCTTCGAGACGGTTACCTGGGAACCTGACAAACGCGCACGATATCCTTGCCGGTGTTCAGCGGAATGAGATAGGAAGCGGTTCCGATAGGCGCCGGAAGGGCGCTCGCACCCGGTCGGTATTTACGCATCGGCGACGCGAATACGCGTCCGTTTCACCCGGGTCCGGCGCGGACTCTCGGACCGAAGAAACAATCACTTGTTCACGCCGGGTTTTCCAGGACGAGGATTTGCCCGGAGCGCGCCATCAGCCTCTTGGGACGTGACGGATCAGCCGGCGGGGCACGGAAGCGTGTGCCCGCGCGACGGCCGGCCACCGACCGCCGGTGGCACGATCTGTTCCCCGGCCTCCGGCCGCTCCCCGGCCGTTCCCCGGTCCCTCTCCGGGAATTCCGGGCAGCCGCACCCGCGCGAAGTGACGCGATGCTTTCGGGGCGCGAGGCCCGGGTCGGCAGCGAGCTGACCCGCCTCACACCCGTGTCCGCGGGGAGGCTCACTCGGGCAGCGCGGCCGGACCCCGCACCGACGCCGCGGCCTCGGCCGCCGCGCCAGGACCGCCGGACCGTGCGCGTGCGGCGGGCGCATGGCCGGAACCGGCGGGCACATGACGAGGGGGCGCCCTGCCGGTCTCCCGGCGGGGTGCCCCCTCGGGCGCGCTCAGGCGCTGGTCACTTGTTCAGGTGGGTCCAGAACTCGTCGAACGACAGCAGCTTGTCACCGTCGAGGTCACGGCTGGCGATGACCGCCTCGGCGACGGCCTCGGTGACGTTCCAGTCGCCGCCCTGGGCGAGGGCGGTCCTGAACTCGGCAGCGGTGACGAATCCGTCTCCGTCCGTATCGATCCGCTCGAACTGCCTGCGTGCTTCCTCGATGTCCGCCACCGATCCGCCCCTATCTCGTGCTCAGGTCGTGCTACTGACGCAGGTCAGATTAGCTGCCCGCCCTCGCGCGCAGTGCGGCGACCACCCAGGCGAACTCCTCGCGGGGCCCGGCGCCGCGCACGATGGCCATCAACTCGCGGTACCGGGCGACCCGGTCGCCGAAGGACGCCCGGAGGCGTTCGAGTACGGCCGTCCGGTCGGCGTCGCCCAGCAGGTCGCGCAGCACTTCCTCGGCCTGGGGGGCCTCGGGGGCGATGCCGCGCTCCCGTGCCCGCCCCGCCAGCTCGACGACGCGTTTGGCGAACCACATCGACGCCCCCGCCCGGACCCCGCCGTCGGCGGCGTTGAACTCGGCCACGCCACGCATATGCGCCCGGAACTCCGGGTCCTGGATCATTTCGGCCGGCTCCACCCAGGCGTCGACCTGTTCGGGTGCCGGGTCGTCGGGCAGGCCGGCGGCCAGGCCGCGCATCCGCTCACGGATGTCCGGGTCGGCGGTGTCGAGTCCGTGGAACATCTCGTCCGCGAACTCCTGGATGATCCGCCCGCGTTCGGCGGCGGACAGTCGTGCCAGCTTGTTCGTCAGGGTCGTCTCCTCCGCGGTCGAGCCACGTCGCGCCCCGCTCGACAGCACCGCGCGGGTCGCCCTGAGCGAGCGGATCCGCGCGTCCAGCGCCGCCACGTGGGCCGCCGCGACCTCCGCCACGGTCCGCTCCCCGGCCAGCACCTCGCGTACGTCGTCCAGGCCCAGGCCCAGCTCGCGCAGGGTCCGGATGGGCTCCAGCCGGGCCACGGACCCGGCGTCGTAGAGCCGGTAGCCGCCCGTCGAACGGCCCACCGGGGGCAGGGCGCCCTCGTCGGACCAGTAGCGGATGGTGCGCACGGTCAGTCCGGTGGCCCGCGCCAGTTCGCCGATGGTGAGCAGTCCGGTGCCGTCGTCGATCACATCCGCGGGTGTGGTCCTTCCCGTGGGTGGAGACTCAAGGAGCGCGGATACGCCGCGGGACGCTCCGCCGCTGCGGACGCGCCGGGACGCGTGCGTCCCGGCCCGCGCCCCGCGGCGGGACGCGGAACGTGCCCGGGTCAGCGGAAGATGCCGGTGTGCCCCAGGGAGTAGCGGCCGGGCTGCGGATAGACGGCCAGGCCGTGCGGGCCGCTGCCGACGTCGATGCGGGCGAGCTGGGTGCCGGTGCGGGTGTCGATGGCGTACACCTCCGCGTCGTAGCGCCCCGACAGCCACAGCACCTTGCCGTCCGCGGAGACGCCGCCCATGTCGGGGCTGCCGCCGTCGGGAAGGCGCCATTTCCTGGTGACCTCGCCCCGGGCGAAGTCGAAGACGGAGACGGTTCCCTCGCCCCGGTTGGAGACGTACATCTCGCGGGAGTCGCGGCTGACGTACAGGCCGTGGCAGCCCTTGCCGGTGGGCAGCAGGGTCGGCTGGGCGAATGTGTCGCCGTCCAGCACCCACATCCCGTGGGCCATCATGTCCGCGATGTAGAACTTCTCGCCGTCCGGTGAGATCTTCACGTCCTGCGGCATCGCGCCGTCGAACGGCAGCCTCTGCTGCCCGACGACCTCCATCTTCTCCGTGTCGACCTTCAGCAGCTCGCCGCTGAACTCGCAGGAGACGATGAAGTAGCGGCCGTCCGGGGAGAAGTCGGCGTGGTTGACGCCGTAGCAGCTCACCGGCACCGTCTTGACCCGCTTCATGGTGTGCGGGTCCCGGAAGACCAGTTCGCGGTCGAGGGAGGCCATCACGATGGCGTACTTGCCGTGGGGCGTGAAGTAGAGGTTGTACGGGTCGTGCACCTCCACCGGCTCGCCCGCCTTGCCGGTCTTCGGGTCGATGGGGGTGAGGGAGTGGCCGCGGTTGTTGTTGACCCACAGGGTCTTCAGGTCCCAGGAGGGGACGACGTGCTGCGGCTGGCGGCCGACGCGGAGGGTGTCGACGATCTCGTACGTCGCGGGATCGATGACCGTGACGGTGTCGGACTCGGAGTTGGGGACGTAGACCCGGGAGGGGAAGTCCTTGACCACCGGGGAGAGCTTGTTGGGGCGGTCGGCGGCGTAGACGTCCTTGGGGTCCAGGACGGGCGGCATGCCGGGCAGCCCCTCGACGGGCCTCTTCTCGGTCGCGGCGGGCGCGGCGGCCTTGGTGCGGCGCGGCTCGGCGGCCCGCTCGTCGCGCTCGGTGCCGCAGGCGGCGAGGGCGGCGAGGGCCACGCCCGCGATCAGGGTGCCTCTCACCAGGGTGCGGTGCGCCGGGTGGCGATGCGTCAGCGTCATTCACCCCATTTAAGGGGTTTTACGGAGAAATCCCGCTGATTCGTCCGTTCGGCGGCCGGTCAGGGGCACGCCGCTCCGGCCTGCGCCGGGGTCTTTCGCCTGGCTCAGGCCCTAGCGTTCCGCCACCCGCATCTCGAACCACGTCCGCTTGCCGCGCGGCAGCAGATCGACCCCCCAGCGGTCGGACAGCTTGGCGACGAGGAAGAGCCCGCGCCCGCTGATGTCCGTCTCCCGCACCGGGATCAGACACGGCAGCCCGCGCGAGGGGTCGCGCACCTCGACGCGGATCCAGCCGGGGCGGCGGCGCATCCGCAGTCCGAAGACGCGGGCGCCGGTGTGGTGCACGGCGTTGCCCACCAGCTCCGAGACGAGCAGTACGGCGTCCTCGGTCAGCTTCGGGGGGAGCGCCCACTGGCGCAGCGCCACCATCTGCGCGAGCCGGCGCGCGGCGGCCGCGGACTCGGGACGGGAGGGGAGCTGGACCTCGCCCTCCGTGGGGTTGCCGAACGACTCCAGCGCCTTCAGCGCCCGTTCATCCTCCACCGCCGGCGACCAGCGCGCCGCGGTCACGCGGCCGGCACCCCGCGGCTGTCCCATACCCTCCAGCCCCGCCATGCCCCCCATCATGGCCGCCCGGGCCGTCCCGCGGGGCCGTTCCCGGGGATTGCACTCCCTCGGCAGTCGTGTCCCAGCCGCCCCGCGCGGAGCGGGGAGGTATATGCCGGGGACATGCCAGGGCACTGTCGGCGCCCCGGTGACCTGCCGCAACCGGCCGGCCGGCGGCCCTCCGCACGCCCTGCCCCGGCGGGGCACGGCCGGGCGCGAGCGGCGGGTCCCTCGGCGCGGCAGGCTCCCGGCTTCCGCACGGCCGGGCGCGGAACCGCCCCATCGGGGGACCCGCGCCGGTCAGCACCCGGGTGACGAAGGGGCGGCCGGGCTTCCGGCACATGTCACAGGAACGTCGCCTTGCCGGGTCCCTCCTCCACGAAGCTGCGCATCCCGCGCTCCCGGTCCTCCGTCGCGAACAGCCCGGCGAACCAGTTCCGTTCGACGGCGAGCCCGGTGTCGATGTCCGTCTCCAGCCCCGTGTCGACCGCCTCCTTCGCCGCGCGCAGCGCCAGCGCCGGGCCCCGTGCCAGCCGCGCGGCCCACGCGTGCGCCTCGGCGTACACCTCGGCGGCGGGCACCACCCGGTCCACCAGGCCCAGCGCGAGCGCCTCGTCGGCCTTGACCTGCCGGCCCGTGAAGATGAGGTCCTTGGCCCTGGAGGGGCCGATCAGCCGGGCCAGCCGCTGTGTGCCGCCCGCGCCCGGGATCAGGCCGAGCAGGATCTCGGGCTGGCCGAGCTTGGCGTTGTCCCCGGCGATGCGGTAGTCAGCGCACAGGGCGAGTTCGCAGCCGCCGCCCAGGGCGTAGCCCGTGACCGCCGCCACGACCGGCTTGGGGATGCGGGCCACGGCCGTGAAGGAGTCCTGCAAGGCGCGGGCGCGCAGGACCATCGCGGTGTGGTCCATCACCTGCATCTCCTTGATGTCCGCGCCGGCCGCGAACGCCTTCTCGCCGCCGTAGACCACCACGGCGCGCACGTCCTCCCGGCGCGCGGCCTCCTCGGCGAGCTCCTTCAGCCGGTCCTGGGTGGCGATGTCCAGCGCGTTCATCGGCGGGCGGTCCAGGCGCAGCGTGCCGACGCCGTCTTCGACTTCGAGATGTACGGTCATGCCCAGCAGGTTAACGGCCACTAACGACAGCGGTCCCGGTGCGATGGCTCACACCGGGACCGTCCCCGCCGGCGGCGCGGCGGCAGGCTGGGGGCTGTTACGCCGTCCACTTCTCCCAGGACATGTTCCAGCCGTTGTAGCCGTTGTCCGGGGCCACGACGGCGTCGTCGGAGTTCTTCACGATCACCACGTCGCCGATGAGCGAGTGGTCGAAGAACCAGGCGCCCGGCGCCGTCTCGTCCCAGCCGCCGCGCACGTCGCGCAGGCCGACGCAGCCGTGGCTGGCGTTGCGGTTGCCGAAGGCGTCCCCGCCCCAGTAGTTGCCGTGGATGAAGGTGCCGGAGGTGGTCAGGCGCATGGCGTGCGGGACGTCCTTGATGTCGTACTCGCCGCCGTAGCCGACCGTCTCGCCGTTCATCCGGGTCACCGGGAGCTTCTCGCTGATGACCATCTGGCCGTTCCACGTCTCGTAGCCGGGCGCGCCCGTGGTGACCGGGATCGTCTTGACGACCTTGCCCTCCCGCATGACCTTCATCGTCAGCTTCTTGGCGTCGACGACGGAGACCTGGTTGCGGCCGATGGTGAAGGAGACGGTCTTGTCCTGCTCGCCGTAGACGCCGTCGCGGCCCTCGACGCCGTCGAGGTCGAGGTCGACGGTGACCTTGGTGCCGGCCTTCCAGTACTTCTCGGGCCGGAAGTCGAGCCGGTCGTTGCCGAACCAGTGGCCCTCGACCTCGACGGCCGGCTCCGTCTTGATACGGATGGCCTTCTCGACGTCCTCCGGGTGGGTGATGCCCCGGGTGAAGCGGATGGAGAACGGCATGCCGACGCCGACGGTGGAGCCGTCCTCGGGGGTGAAGTGGCCGATGAAGGTGTTCTTCGGCGTGAGGGTGGTGAAGCGGGAGTCCTCGGCCGCGGGGCGGCCCTCGGCGTCCTCGGCGACCGCGTGCACCGTGTAGGTGGTGGAGGCGGCCAGGTGGGTGGACGGCGTCCAGGTGGCGCCGTCGCCGGATATTCGCCCGTCGACCGTGCCGCCCTCGGCGTCCTTGACCACGACCTCGGTCAGCTTCCCCTTCGCCGCGCCGATCCTCAGGGCGCCGCTGGTGTCGACGCCCTTGGCGCCGTCCTTCGGGGCGATGGTGACGACGGCTTCGGACTGCTTGCTCCGCGCGGCGCCGGATTCCCCGCCCCCGCCTTCGGCGGCGCCTCCGGCACCCGACCCGCCGCCGCACGCGGTCACGGCCAGCAGCACCGCGCCGCACAGCAGCGCCGCCAGCCTCCCGCCGCTCCGCCCCCGCGCGTCAGCCGACGCCCCCGATATCGGTCGCCCGTTCAATTGTTCTCCCCTCGCAGGGCCCTGACCAGGCCCGCACCCCAACGCGTGCTACGCGCTCCGGCGCATATTAACTGCCCGGTGAGGGGCGCCGGCGCCCCGCGTGTGTCACCGTCCTGTACCGAGTCCGGAGGTGACACCGCCGGGGAGCCGCGGGGAGGGGATCGGCCGCGGGCCGTCCGGCCGCGCGGTCACCGCAGCGCGCTGCCCGCCTTCCACGCCCGCCAGCTCATGTTCCAGCCGCCGAGCCCGTTGTCGGGCGCGACCTTCCTGTCGTCGCTGCGCACGACCTCGATGACGTCCCCGATGAGGGTGCGGTCGAAGAACCAGCCCGCCGGGGTGTCCGCGCCGCCGCCCTTGTCGTCGCGCAGGCCCACACAGCCGTGACTGACGTTGGTCCGGCCGAAGACGTCTTCGGGCGCCCAGTAGTTGCCGTGCAGGAAGGTGCCGGAGTCGGTCAGGCGCATGGCGTGCGGCACGTCCGGGATGTCGTACTCGCCGCCGAAGCCGACCGTGCGGCTGTTCATCCGGGTGACCTCCAGCATCTCGGTCACCACCATCTTGCCGTTGTACGTGGTGGTCTTCGGGGCGCCGGCGGTGATCGGCACGGTGGCGAGCAGCTCGCCGTCCCTGCGGACCTCCATGGTGTGCGCGGCGGCGTCGACGACGGAGACCTGACTGCGGCCGACGGTGAAGGAGAACGTCCTGTCCTGGAGCCCGTACACCCCGGGCGCCCCTTCGACGTCGCGCAGGCGCAGGGAGACGGTGACCTTGGTGCCGGGCTCCCAGTAGTGCTCGGGGCGGAAGTCGAGCCGGTCGCGGCCGAACCAGTGGGGGCGGATCTCCACGGGGGGCTCGGCGGTCACCCGGACGGCGCGTTCCACGGCGGCGCGGCGGGTGATCTCCCGGTTGAACGCCAGCGACACGATCATGCCGGTGCCGACGGTGGCGCGGTGCTCGGGGGTGACGTACCCGATGAAGCGCTTGCCGGGGACGTAGGTGGTGAAGGTGGTGTGCCGTGCGGAGCGGCGCCCGTGGCCGTCCAGGGCGACGGCGTCGACCGTGTAGCGGGCGGCCAGCGCGAGCCGGCCCTCATCGGGCTCCCAGCGCAGCCCGTCGGCGGAGACGCGGCCGGGCACCGGGGTCCGCCGGGCGTCCTGCGACTTGACGACCCGGACCGATTCCAGCCGGCCGCCGGGCACCCGCACCGACAGCTTCTCCTCCGGCCGGACGCCCACGCTGCCGTCGGCCGGCGAGATCCGGATGACGTCCTCGGGGGAGGACGGCTTGCCGAACACGCCGCCGGCCCCGGGACCGCCCGGGGTGCAGCCGGCGGCCCCGGCCAGCAGTCCTGCCCATGTCAGTACGGCGGCCAGTACGGCCCTCGCGCGCCGCGCGCGCCCTTGTACGTGCCTCACACCCACCCGTAACGACGGGGCCGCCCCGGGGAAACGTGAGTGCGAGCCACGCTCTGGGCAGAACACTGGGGAGGACGACGCGACGGGGAGCCGTGGCCGGGACACCGTGCGCCCTTTTTTCCGCGTCGTTCCACGAGCAGCGGGAGGCTGACAGGTGTCCAGCGCAGCCGAGCGGGAGGCGGTGGCCGGGGGACGGGCCGCCGGCGACGGTCAGGACGAACACCCCGCCGCCGTGGACGGCGGGCCGCGCCGGGCCCCCACCGCCCCCGCGTGGCCCGGCGCCCCCACACCGCTGGGCGCCCGCTTCCGGGTCGGCCCGGACGGGGTGGCGGGCACCAACTTCGCGCTGTGGGCGGGCGGCGCGGAGGCGGTGGAGCTGTGCCTGTTCGACGGGCAGGGGGCCGAGCGGCGCATACCGCTGACCGAGCTGACCCACCAGATCTGGCACGGCTTCGTGCCGGGCGTGCTGCCGGGCCAGCGCTACGGCTACCGGGTGCACGGCCGCTGGGACCCGTGGACCGGCGCCCGCTGGAACCCGGCGAAGCTGCTGCTCGACCCGTACGCGCGCGCGGTGGACGGCGACTTCCGGCTGCCGCCCCAGGTGTACGGGCATGTGCGGGACTGGCCGGAGCAGCAGGTCGCCGACACGGTGCGCGACGGCCGGGACTCGGCGCCGTACGTCCCCAAGGGCGTCGTCGTCCACGATGACGACGACTGGGCGGACGACCGCCGCCCGAAGACGCCGTGGGCGGACTCGGTCATCTACGAGCTGCACATACGCGGCTTCACCCGGCTGCACCCCGGGATACCGGAGGAACTGCGCGGCACGTACGCCGGTCTCGCGCATCCGGCGGCGATCGAGCATCTGGTGAAGCTGGGCGTGACGGCGGTGGAGCTGATGCCGGTGCACCAGTTCGCCCACGAGGACCACCTGCTGCGGCGGGGCCTCAAGAACCACTGGGGCTACAACTCCATCGGCTACTTCGCCCCGCACGCCGCCTACGCCGCCTCCGGCACCGCCGGGCAGCAGGTCGGCGAGTTCAAGCGCATGGTGCGCGCGCTGCACGCCGCCGGGATCGAGGTCGTCCTCGACGTGGTCTACAACCACACCGCGGAGGCGAACGAGCTGGGCCCGACGCTGTCGCTGAAGGGCATCGACAACCGGGGGTACTACCGTCTCCAGCCGGACGCCCGCCGCTACGCCGACTACACCGGCTGCGGCAACACCCTGCACGTCGTGCAGCCGCACGTGCTGCGGCTGATCACCGACTCGCTGCGGTACTGGGTGACCGAGATGGGCGTGGACGGCTTCCGCTTCGACCTGGCCGCCGCGCTGGCCCGGTCCATGCACGACGTCGACATGCTCTCCCCCTTCCTCGCGGTGATCGCCCAGGATCCGGTGCTGCGGCGGGTGAAGCTGATCGCCGAACCGTGGGACGTGGGCTCGGGGGGCTACCAGGTGGGCGCCTTCCCGCCGCTGTGGACGGAGTGGAACGACCGCTACCGCAACACCGTGCGGGATTTCTGGCGCCACGCCCTGCCCGACGTGCGGGAGATGGGCTACCGGCTGTCGGGCTCCAGCGACCTGTACGCCTGGGGCGGGCGCCGCCCCTACGCCTCGGTCAACTTCGTCACCTCGCACGACGGTTTCACCCTGCGCGACCTCGTCAGCTACGAGCGCAAGCACAACGAGGCCAACGGCGAGGGCAACCGGGACGGCACGGACGACAACCGGTCGTGGAACTGCGGGGTGGAGGGCGAGACGGACGACGAGGGCGTCCGGGCGCTGCGGCGCCGCCAGCTCCGCAACCTGCTGACCACCCTGCTGCTGTCGACGGGGGTGCCGATGCTGCTGGCCGGGGACGAGATGGGCCGCACCCAGGGCGGCAACAACAACGCCTACTGCCAGGACAACGAGCTGGGCTGGGTGGACTGGAGCCTGCTGGACGATCCGGGGTGGCGGGCCCTGTTCGACCTCGCCTCCCGGCTGATCCGGTTGCGGCACCGCCATCCGGTGCTGCGCCGCCGCGCCTTCTTCTCCGGGCGGGCGCACTCCTCGGACGGGTTGCGGGATCTGGCCTGGTTCACGCCGCGCGGCACGGAGATGACGGAGGGGGACTGGTTCGCGCCCGCCGCCACGCTCGGGATGTACCTGTCCGGGCGGGACATCCCCGGCCGGGACGACCGGGGCGCGCCCGTCGTCGACGACAGCTTCCTCGCCGTGCTGCACGCCGGTGAGCGGCCGGTGAGCTTCGTGCTGCCCGGGCCGCCGTGGGCGGAGCGGTACGAGGCGGTCCTCGACACCGGCCTGGAGGAGCAGGCCGCGCCGCCCGGCACGGAGCACCCGGCGGGGGCGGAGATCACGGTGCCGGCGCGGACGGTGCTGCTGCTGAAGGTCGCCGGCTGAGAGCGCGGTCACGCGTTTCGGCTTCGTGAACGCCCCGGCCGTTTCCTTGACCCTCCCCGGGCCGCCCTGGCACCGTCCCGGGTCATGAGGTCCGCCGCAGATCACCGGTGCGTGTGCGTCGCGCTCGTCGAGCGACGCCACGTCGACCTGTGCCGGCAGTCCAGCGCCGTCTGTCGCTGACGCGCTCTCCCTCCCCCTCTTTTCGCTCCCCTCCCTTCCTTAGGTGTGTCCCGGGCCGGGACACACCCGTCCCGAGGATCACCTATGCCCGAGATATCCCGTCGCGCCTTCGGCGGTCTGCTCGGTGGCGGCGCCGTCACCGCGGTCGCCGGCACCACCACCGCCGCCGCCGCGCCCGGCGCCCCCGCCGAACGCCCCTTCCGGTCCCGCAAGGGCGGTGCCCGTCCCGTCCGCCGCCCCAACATCCTGTTCATCCTGGGCGACGACCTGGGCTGGGCCGACCTGTCGTCGTACGGGGCCCCGCACATCAGAACCCCGCATCTGGACCGGCTCGCCGCCCAGGGCGTCCGCTTCACCGACGCCTACGCCGGGTCGGCGACCTGCTCGCCGACCCGGTTCAGCCTGTACACGGGCCGCTTCCCCGGCCGCACCAAGGGCGGGCTGGCCGAGCCCATCGGCAACCGGACCCAGGGACTGGACCCGCGCCACCCCACCCTCGCGTCCCTGCTGAGGAAGGCGGGTTACGCCACCGCGCTCATCGGCAAGTGGCACTGCGGCTTCCTGCCCGACTACAGCCCCACCAAGTCCGGCTGGGAGGAGTTCTTCGGCAACTTCGGCGGCGCCCTGGAGTACTTCTCCAAGCTGGGCCAGCTCGGCGAGTACGACCTGTACGAGGGCGACGCCGAGTACCAGGACCTGCGCTACTACACCACGGTCCTGACCGAGCGGGCCGTCGAGTACGTCTCCCGCGACCACGACCGGCCCTGGCTGCTCAACCTCAACTTCACCACCCCGCACTGGCCGTGGCTGACGGAGGACGACGAGGAGACCGGCGCTCGGATCGCCGCGAAGATCCGCGAAGGCGGCGTGCTGGGCGCGCTGCGGCACGACGACGGCGGCTCGGTGGAGAAGTACCAGGAGATGGTGGAGAACCTGGACGCCGCGGTCGGCGAGGTGCTGGCCGCGCTGCGCCGCTCCGGGCAGGAGGAGAACACCGTCGTCGTCTTCGCCAGCGACAACGGCGGGGAGCGGTTCTCCTACCAGTGGCCGCTCAGCGGGGGCAAGTCCGAGCTGCTGGAGGGCGGCATCCGGGTGCCGACCATCCTGCGCTGGCCCGCGCGGATCGACGGCCGCCAGGTCAGCCGCGAGCCGGTCTACTCGCCGGACTGGACGGCGACCCTGCTGGAGGTGGGCGGCGCCCGGCCGGACCCCGCCTACCCGCTCGACGGGCACAGCCTGGCGGGATACCTGCTGCGGGGCGAGGAGCCGCCCGAGCGCGACCTGTTCTGGCGGGTGCGGAACAACCGCGCGCTGCGGCGCGGCGACTGGAAGTACCACCAGGACGCCGACGGCAACGACCACCTCTACCACCTCGCCACCGACGCGCGGGAGCAGGCCGATCTGGCCGCCGAACGGCCCGAGTTGCTGGCCGCGCTGAAGGCGGCCTGGGAGAGGACCGCGAGCGGGCTGCTTCCGTACCCGGCGTCCTGACCGGCCGGTCCGCTCCCGCTCCCCCGGCCGGGTTCCGCCGCCGGGGTGCGGCGCCCCGAAACTCACTGGGCAGGGACGGTCACGGTCCGTAAGCTCGCCTTGATGCCGCCGACACGCCCCGCCGCCCAGGACCGGTCCGCCGTTCGCACGCTGCTGCGCCTGTGGCCGTACGTGCGGCCGGTGCGGGCGCGGCTGCTGACCGCCGCGTGCGTCGCGGTGCTCGCCTCGTGCCTGGGCCTGGTGATCCCGCTCGTCCTGAAGTGGATGGTGGACGGGCCGGTCGCGAGCGGGGACGCCGGGGGCGTGTGGCTGGGGGCGCTCTGCCTGCTGCTGCTCGGGTGCGCCGAGGCCCTGCTGTTCGGGCTGCGGCGGTGGCTGGTGGCGCGTCCGCTGGCCGGCGTCGAGGCACGCATGCGGGCGGATCTGTACCGGCATCAGCAACGGCTGCCGGTCGCCTTCCACGACCGGTGGCCGTCCGGGCAGCTGCTGTCCCGGGGGACGACCGATCTGATGCTGTTGCGGATGTTCCTCGCCTTCCCGCTGACGTTCCTGTTCGTCAACGGGGTGACCATCGTCGTCGGCGTGGCCGTCATGCTGGCGCAGGACTGGACGCTGGGGCTGGTGATCCTCGGCCCCGCCGTGCCGGTGATCGCCACCTGCGCGGTCTTCGAGAAGCGGTACGCCGCCGTGGCGCGGCGGGCGCAGGACCAGGTCGGCGATCTGACGACGGTGGTCGAGGAGAGCGTGCTCGGCATCCGGGTCATCAAGGGGTTCGGGCGGCACCGCAGCCAGGCGCGGGCGTTCCGGGAGCTGTCGCGGACGCTGCGCGGCACCGAGCTGCGCAAGGCGCGGCTGCTGGCGTCGATCTGGGCGGTCATCGTCACGCTGCCGGAACTCGCGGTCGGCGCGGCGCTGGTGGCCGGGGCCGTGCGGGTGGCCGGCGGCCGGCTGTCGGCGGGCACGCTGGTGGCGTTCCTGTCGACGGCGCTGGCGCTGCGGTGGCCGGTGGAGTCCATCGGCTTCCTGCTGGCGATGTGCCAGGAGGCGGCGACGGCCACCGAGCGGTACTTCGAGGTGATGGACGCCGAGCCGGAACCGGAGCCGGCGCGGACGGCGGGCGGCGGACCGGCCGCCCGCGGCGGCGACCGGGGGCTGCGCTTCGAGAACGTCACCTTCCGTTATCCCGACGCCCCGCCCGGCGCCCCGCCCGTCCTGGACGGCGTCGACCTGCACATCCGCCCCGGCGAGTCCGTGGCCCTGGTCGGGGCGACGGGCAGCGGCAAGACGACGCTGACCGCGCTCGTCCCCCGGCTGCACGAGGTGACCGGGGGCCGGATCACGCTGGACGGCGTGGACATCGCGGCCATGCCCCGTGCGGAGCTGCGCGCCCAGGTCGCCGTCGCGTTCGAGGAGCCGACGCTGTTCTCGGCCAGCGTCGGCGAGAACGTCCTGATGGGGGCCGGCGACGGCGCCGGGCCGGCGGAGCTGGACCGGGCGCTCGCCGTGGCCCGCGCCGAATTCGTGCACACCTTGCCGCAGGGCGCCGGCACCCAGGTCGGCGAGCAGGGCCTGAGCCTGTCCGGCGGGCAGCGGCAGCGGCTGGCGCTCGCCCGGGCCGTGGTGGGCGAGCCGCGGTTCCTCGTGCTGGACGACCCGCTGTCCGCGCTGGACGTGCACACGGAGGCCGCGGTGGAGGCCGCGCTGCGGCGTGTCCTCGCCGGTGCCACCGCGCTGATCGTGGCCCACCGCCCGTCCACGGTGCTGCTCGCCGACCGGGTCGCCCTGCTGTCCGGCGGCCGGATCGCCGCCGTCGGCACGCACCGGGAACTGCTGCGCGCCAACGCCGAGTACGCCCACCTGATGTCGGGCTCCGGGGAGCCTGGGGCCACCGGCGGCACCGGGGAACAGGAGGACGACGCGCGATGACGGCCCCCACCACCTCCCCCGCCGCTCCCGGCGACGAGAACGACGCGGACGGCCGCCCCCGTCCCGGCGAGGACGGCGACCCCTTCGACCGGGACGTGCTGCCCACCCCGCCGGGCGCGACGGCCGCGCTGCTGCGCTCGCTGCTCGCGCCGATGAGGGGCCGCGTCGCCGTCACCTCCCTCCTGCTGCTCCTCCAGCAGGTGGCGGTGCAGGCCGGCCCGCTGCTGGTGGCGTACGCCATCGACCACGCCGTACCCGCCCTGGCCCGCGGCGACCGGGGACCGCTGATCGCCGTGGGCGCGGGCTACCTGCTGTGCGCGCTGAGCGCCGGGGCGCTCCAGTACGCGTTCATCGCCGCCTCCGCCCGGGTCAGCCAGGACGTGCTGCTGGATCTGCGCGGCCGTGTCTTCCGCCACGCGCAGGCGCTCAGCGTCGACTTCCACGAGCGGTACACCTCCGGCCGGCTCATCTCCCGCTCCACCACGGACGTGGAATCGCTGCGGGAGCTGCTCGGCGAGGGGCTCCAGGAGCTGGTGACGGTGGTGCTGTCCTTCGTCTCCATCGCGGCGATGCTGCTCTGGCTGGACCCGGGGCTCGGAGCCGTGGCGGTGGCGTCGTTCGTGCCGCTGTACGGGATGGTCCGGGTGTACCGGCGGCGGGCGCGGGAGGTGTACCGGAACAAGTCCACGGCGATGGCGGCCGTGATCGTGAAGTTCGTGGAGACGATGAACGGCATCCGGCCGGTGCGCGCCTTTCGCCGGGAGGCCGCCAACGACGCGGACTTCGCGCAGCTCAACCGGCGGCACGAGCGGACCAACGGCGACGCGCTGCTGGAGATGGCCCGCTATGTCACCGGCTCCCGGCTGATCGCCAACACGACCGTCGCGGGGATCGTGCTGTGGGGCGCCCACCGGGTGGCGGAGGGCTCGCTGGCCCTCGGCGCGCTGGCGGCGGCGGTGCTGTACCTGCGCCGGCTGTACGACCCGATCGACCGGCTGGGCATGTTCCTGAACTCCTGCCAGTCGGCGGCGGCCTCCCTGGAGAAGATCGCGGGCCTGCTGGCACAGACGCCGTCCGTGCCGGAGCCGTCGGCGCCGAAGGAGCTGCCGCCGCGGGCGTCCCGGGCCCCCGGCCGCGAGGTCGTCTTCGAAGGCGTCCGCTTCGCCTACCGCACCGGCGGCGAGGTGCTGCCCCGCTTCGACCTCACCCTGCCCGCCGGGCAGACCGTCGCCGTCGTCGGCTCGACCGGCGCGGGCAAGTCGACGCTGGCCAAGCTGCTCGCCCGGTTCTACGACCCCACCGGCGGACGGGTGTTGCTGGATGGCGTCGACCTGCGTGACCTGGCCAACGCCGAGCTGCGGCGCGGGGTGGTGATGGTGACGCAGGAGGCGTTCCTGTTCTCCGGCACGGTCGCCGACAACATCGCGATCGGCCGCCCGGACGCCGCCCGCGAGGAGGTCGAGCGGGCGGCGAAGGCGATCGGCGCCCACGACTTCATCTCCGCGCTCCCCGACGGCTACGACACCGACGTCCGCAAGCGGGGCGGCCGCATCTCCGCGGGCCAGCGGCAACTGGTGGCGTTCGCCCGCGCCTTGCTGGCCGATCCGGCGGTGCTGATCCTGGACGAGGCGACCAGCTCGCTGGACATCCCGGGTGAGCGGGCGGTGCAGCGGGCGATGGCGACGGTGCTGCGCGGGCGTACGGCGGTGGTGATCGCGCACCGGCTGTCGACCGTGGAGATCGCCGACCGGGTGCTGGTGATGGAACACGGCCGGATCGTCGAGGACGGCACCCCGGCCGAACTGATCGCCGGATCCGGCCGGTTCGCCGGCCTGCACCGCGCGTGGCGGGACAGCCTGGTCTGAGGGCCGCGGCCAGGGAACCGTCACCCTCATGACCGCTCATCAGCGACTCTCACGGGATCTTCAGACCCGTCCACGAATCCCTGCGGGCCGCATACCTTGCCTTGGGCAACTGTGTTGACGATCACGCGGAATCCCACATTCCGCACACAGTATGTGTATAGGCCAGCTTTACCGCCCTTTGGTGGTCTTGCCGACCGGCGGGATCGGAAGGGACGGCACATCCTTGTGCAGATACACGGCGGGGCGTTCCCGTCCGAGGCGCCGAAGAGGCCGTATCGCCCTGGCGTCCGCTCTCGTGCTGGCGGCGGAGGCCGCCTTCATATCCGGCCAGCCGGCCGTGGCGGCACCGTGCGTGCAGACGGTGGTGGCGAAGGGCGACGGCACCCGCGAGCACCTGTACAACGACACAACGACACCACCTACGACGACCCCGTGTGGCCCGCGCCGTGCGGCCGGTCGTCGATGTCGAACTACGTCAACACGCAGTCGATGCAGCCGTTCGGCGTGAGCTTCGCCAAGCAGTTTCGGCTGCTGGACCGCGACGAGTACTGGGTCGACCCGGACAACGCCCGGTTCGCGTCCTGCGACCCGTCCCAGGACATGATCAAGTGCTCGATGAAGTGACCGGCCACTGTGCCGTGCCGGTTCCGACGGACTGACCTGCGCGGTCCGGCCACGGGGCACGCTCATCCGACGGACGTCGGGTGGGCGTGCCCCTTCCCCTGCTTCTACGGAGGATCCGATGAGTGACGCACCACGCGCCTGAACCACCCTCACCGACTGGCTGGCCGCGCACGCGCCCGCCTCGCACGCCACCCTGCGGCCCGGCGCGTCCGCGGCCGACGTGACGTCCGCCGAGAGCGGCCTGGGGGCGCCCCTGCCGCCCGACCTCGCCGCACTGCTGACGCTGTGTGACGGGACCGCGGACGCCTCGGCCCCGGACCGCGACCCCGGCGAGTACGACCCGGGCCGCTTCCTCGCGCAGCACCACCTGCTGCCGCTGGAGGCCGTCGCCGCGGTCCGCGGCGGTGCGGGGGCCGCTGACGCGTTCCGGGGTTCCTGGGTTCCCTTCGCCGTCACCGACTACTCACTCGCCCCGTGGGACGGCCTGGCCATCGAGCCCGGAGGCCGGCTCGCCGCCTTCTCCCAGGCCGACGGCACACCGCCGTCGCAGCCCCTGACCGCGCCCGGGTACGGCTCGCTCGGCGAGTTCCTCAACGCCTCGGCCGCGGCCTTCGTCCAGGGCACCGGTCCGCTGACGCGGGAGGCGGTTCCCGGTCTGCACCGAGGCGGGCTCGTGTGGGGGCCGTTGCCGGGGGACGACGCCCCGTGGACGCCGCTCCACCCGGGCGGCGACTCCGCGGGCTGAATCCGGCGCCCCGCCCGCACCGGGCCGCCCGGCTCCCCCGGCCGGGTAACCGACCGGCCCGGGCGACGGGCGAGGACCGGGAACGGGCGGGGCGGGGCGGGGCAGGGCAGGCGGGTCAGAACGGGGCGGGGCAACGGTCCGAACAGGGCGGGGCAGAGCAGGCGGGGCGGGGCGGGTCAGAGCAAGACAGGCAACGAGTCCGTATAACGAACGTGAACTCCCGGACAACGAACGATTTCCGGCCAACTTGCTGACGCGGCCCTGACAAGCGCACCGATCTCCTGCCACTCTTCCCACGGCCGCTCCACAGCAACCCCACAGCGCCACTCCCACCGCTGTGCCGCGGCCGGCAGCTGTCGAGCACGTGTTCTCCGCGTACCGCCTTGCTCCGCCCGGGCCGGACCACCCGCCGCCCGGTCTCCCCCTGGCCGCGCGACCCGCGGCCGCGCAGAAGGAGTCAGTGTTGAGCACCCGTTCCTCTCGCAGACCCGCCCCCCACTTCACGTCCCACCGCGGCGCCGCCCTCGCCCTCGCCGGTGTCGCCGCGCTGATCGCCACCGCCGTCCAGTCGGGCGCCGCCACCGCGGCCCCCTCCCAGGCGCCCCAGGCGGCCCCGGGGGCGGAGTCGGTCCGGCTCACCCCCGCCCAGCGGGCCGAACTCCTCCGCGAGGCGGACGCCGCCACCGCGGCCACCGCCAAGGACCTGGGCCTGGGCGCCAAGGAGAAGCTGATCGTCCGTGACGTGATCAAGGACCGCGACGGAACCGTGCACACACGGTACGAGCGGACGTACGACGGGCTGCCGGTCCTCGGCGGCGATCTGGTGGTGGCGACGTCCCCGTCCGGCGCCACCGAACGCGTCGTCAAGGCCACCCGCGCGAAGGTCGCGGTGCCGTCCGTCACGCCCGAGCTCGCCGCCGCCCAGGCCGAGCGGCAGGCGCTCGGCGCGGCGCAGGCGGAGGAGGCCAAGAGCCCGGACGTCACCCGGGCGCCGCGCAAGGTGGTCTGGGCCGCGAGCGGCGGCCCGGTCCTCGCCTACGAGACGGTCGTCGGCGGCCTCCAGCACGACGGCACCCCGAACGAACTGCACGTGATCACCGACGCGCGCACCGGCGAGAAGCTGTACGAGTGGCAGGCGATACAGAACGGCACCGGCCACACGGTGTACAGCGGAACCGTCCCCCTGACCACCACCCAGTCCGGATCGTCGTACACCCTCACCGACGGGGCCCGCGGCAACCACCGGACCTACAACCTCAACCGCCGCACCTCCGGCACCGGCACCCTCTTCTCCGGCGCCGACGACGTCTGGGGCAACGGCAGCCCGTCCAACCTGGAGTCGGCCGCCGCCGACGCCCACTACGGCGCCGCGCTGACCTGGGACTACTACAAGAACGTGCACGGCCGCAACGGCATCCGCGGTGACGGCACGGCCGCCTACTCGCGGGTCCACTACGGCAACAACTACGTCAACGCCTTCTGGTCGGACAGCTGCTTCTGCATGACGTACGGCGACGGCTCCGGCAACGCCAACCCGCTCACGTCGATCGACGTGGCCGCGCACGAGATGACGCACGGCCTGACCTCCAACACCGCGGGCCTGCGCTACAGCGGCGAGTCCGGCGGCCTGAACGAGGCGACCAGCGACATCTTCGGCAGCACCGTCGAGTTCTACGCCAACAACTCCTCCGACGTCGGTGACTACCTCATCGGCGAGGAGATCGACATCAACGGCGACGGCACCCCGCTGCGCTACATGGACAAGCCCAGCAAGGACGGGGCGTCCAAGGACAGCTGGTACTCGGGCATCGGCTCGGTCGACGTGCACTACTCCTCCGGCCCCGCCAACCACTTCTTCTACCTGCTGAGCGAGGGCAGCGGCAGCAAGACCGTCAACGGGGTCACCTACAACTCGCCGACCTCGGACGGCCTGCCGGTCACCGGCATCGGCCGCGCCAAGGCCGAGAAGATCTGGTTCCGGGCGCTGACCACCAAGTTCACCTCGACCACCAACTACGCGGGCGCCCGCACCGGTACCCTCGCCGCGGCCGGCGAGCTGTACGGCACGAGCAGCGCCGAGTACAAGGCGGTGCAGAACGCCTGGGCGGCCGTCAACGTCGGCTCCCGCGCCACCGGCTGAGGTGCGATGCGGCACGGCCGCGCCCCCGCCGGCGCGGTCCGCGCCGCACACGGCCGAGGCGCCGTCCCGGTGGTGCGACTCCCGGGGCGGCGCCCGTCCTACGCTTGGTGCCCATGTCCTTCACCTACGACGACGTCGGCGCCACCCGCGAGCAGGGCCACTGCCCGCCCGGCTTCCACTCCCTGCACGTCCGCACCCGCCTCGGAGAGGGCGAGCCGGTCTTCCGGCGGGCGGCCGAGGCGCTTCTGACCTGGCGGATGCACCGGGCCGTGGGCGTCGGCATCGACGCCGGCGCCGACCGGGCCGCGCCCGGTGTCGACGTGACCGTCACCCTCGCCGGGATGGTCAAGGCGCCCTGCCGGGTGGTCTGGACGGTGGAGGAGCACCGCCGGGCGGGCTGGGCCTACGGCACCCTGCCCGGCCACCCCGAATGCGGCGAGGAGGCGTTCGTGGTCGACCGGACGGGGGACGGCACGGTCTGGCTGACCGTCACCGCCTTCAGCCGCCCGGCCAAGTGGTACTCCCGGGCGGGCGGGGCGGCGACCCGGGGGTTGCAGCACGCCTACGCCCGGCGGTGCGGAGCCGTGCTGCGGCGGCTCAGCGCCGAGGACCCCGCGGGCTGACGCTCACCTCATCAGCACCCCCGCCGCCTCGACCACGTCCTGCGACGGCACCGTCACCAGTCCGAGTTCGGCGCCCGAGGCCAGCAGCCGGTGGGCGGGCAGGACCCGGACGGTGTAGCCGAAGGGACCGGTGCGGTCCAGGGCGAGCGGCCCCTCGTACACCCACCGGCCCTCGGTGTCCGCCCCGCCCACCGGTTTCAGCGGCACGGCCGTGGCGTCGGTGATGCGGTCGTCGCCGTCGACCCGGCCGGAGACCGCCTGCACCTCGACGTCGTCCGGGGCGAGTCCGCCGAGGTCCACGCGCACCCGCAGCCCCAGCGTCGAGCCCAGCTCGGCGGTGGTGGCGGCGGACGTCTCCACATGGTCGACGCGCACGCCGGGCCAGGCCGCCCGCACCCGGGCCTTCCACCCGGCCAGGCCGCGCGCCCCGTCGGCGTCCATCGCGCGGTGTGCCTCGGCGGCCGGGGCGTAGAGGCGCTCGACGTACTCGCGGACCATGCGCCCGGCCAGCACCTTGGGGCCGAGCAGGCTCAGGGTCTGGCGGACCATCTCGATCCACCGGTCCGGCAGCCCGCTCGGGCCGCGCTCGTAGAAGCGCGGGGTGACCCGCTGTTCCAGCAGGTCGTAGAGGGCGGCGGCCTCCACGGCGTCCCGCCGGTCGGGGTCGGTGCCCGCCCCGTCCGCGGTGGGGATCGCCCAGCCGAAGTCGGGCTGGAACCACTCGTCCCACCAGCCGTCGCGCACGGAGAGGTTGAGACAGCCGTTGAGCGCCGCCTTCATCCCGGAGGTGCCGCACGCCTCCAGCGGCCGCAGCGGGTTGTTCAGCCAGATGTCGCAGCCGGGGTAGAGCTTCTGCGCCATCGCCATGCCGTAGTCCGGCAGGAACACGATCCGGTGCCGCACCCGCGGGTCGTCCGCGAACCGCACCAGTTCCTGGACGAGCCGCTTGCCGCCGTCGTCGGCCGGGTGCGCCTTGCCCGCGACCACGATCTGCACCGGCCGCTCCGGGTGCAGCAGCAGGTCCATCAGGCGGTCGCGGTCCTGGAGCATCAGCGTCAGCCGCTTGTACGACGGGACACGCCGCGCGAACCCGATGGTGAGGACCTCCGGGTCGAGGACGTCGTCGATCCAGCCCAGCTCGGCCGTCCCGGCGCCGCGCTGCCGCCAGGAGGCCCGCAGCCGCGCCCGCACCTCCGTCACCAGCTGCTCGCGCAGGGTGCGGCGCAGCTCCCAGATGTCCTGGTCGGGGATGTCGGCGACGGCGTCCCAGCGCTCCGAGCCGCCGGCGCTCAGGGCGTCCTCGGTGCGCTGCGCGCCGATCTGCCGGGCGCCGAGCCGGAACATCTCGGGGGCGACCCAGGTGGGCGCGTGCACGCCGTTGGTGACGGAGGTGATCGGCACCTCGTCGGGGTCGAATCCGGGCCACAGGCCGGCGAACATCTCCCGGCTGACGTGGCCGTGCAGCAGGGATACGCCGTTGGCGCGCTGGGCCAGCCGCAGGCCCATCACGGCCATGTTGAACAGGTTGGGCTCACCGCCCGGGTAGGTCTCCATGCCGAGCTGGAGGACGCGTTCGACGTCGATGCCCGGCAGCTCGGCGGCAGGGCCGAAGTGGCGGGCGACCAGTTCGCGGTCGAAGCGGTCGATGCCGGCCGGGACGGGGGTGTGGGTGGTGAAGACGGTGCCGGCCCGCACCGCCTCCAGCGCGGCGTCGAACTCCAGGCCGCGCGCGCACAGTTCGGCGATGCGCTCCAGGCCGAGGAACCCGGCGTGTCCCTCGTTGGTATGGAACACCTCCGGCTCGGGGTGGCCGGTGAGTCGGCAGTACGTGCGCACCGCCCGGACCCCCCCTATGCCGAGCAGCATCTCCTGGAGCAGCCGGTGCTCGCTGCCGCCGCCGTAGAGCCGGTCGGTCACGCCGCGTTCGCCGAGGTCGTTCTCCTCCACGTCGGAGTCGAGCATCAGCAGCGGTACCCGGCCGATCTGGGCCAGCCAGATCCGGGCGCGCAGCTCCCGTCCGGCGGGCAGGGCGAGGCGCACCTGCGCGGGCGTGCCGTCGTCCTCCTTCAGCGGGGTCAGGGGCAGCTCGTTGGGGTCGAGCACCGGGTAGTGCTCCTGCTGCCAGCCGTCGCGGGAGAGGGTCTGGCGGAAGTAGCCGTGCCGGTAGAGCAGGCCGACGCCGATGAGCGGCAGTCCGAGGTCGCTGGCCGCCTTGAGATGGTCGCCCGCCAGGATGCCGAGGCCGCCGGAGTACTGCGGCAGGGCGGCGGTGATGCCGAACTCGGGCGAGAAGTAGGCCACGGCGGCGGGAAGCCGGGCACCGGAGCCGTCGTGCGTCTGGTACCAGCGCTCGCCGGTCAGATAGTCGTCGAGGTCGTCGGCGACCGCCGTGAGCCGGCGCAGGAAGCGGCGGTCGCCGGCCAGCTCGGCGAGGCGCTCGGGGCGGACGGTGCCCAGCAGCCGTACCGGGTCGCCGCCGCAGGCGGCCCAGCGCTCGGGGTCGACGGACTGGAACAGGTCGCGGGTCTCGACATGCCAGGACCAGCGCAGATTGCGGGCCAGATCGCTGAGGGGCCGCAGGGGGCCGGGGAGGACGGGACGGACGGTCAGTCGGCGGATCGCCTTCACATTCCACCTCAACGCGGTCGCTCGATGGGACGGGTGGGCGTCACCTCGTCCCTTGCGACGGTACCGGCGGCGGCAGGGCCCCGCCGGGTGCTTCGCCCCGGGCCGCCCGATCGGCCGGAAATCACCTCAACCCTTCCCCCTCTCCACATAACCGATATGGCCGATTCCGCCCTCGTAAGCCGGGCCACCTTGTGGGGCCGTCCCCCACACACACGAGAGGCCGCACGGGGCGTGCCGTCCGTGCCGGTCGCCGCCGACGTGGAGCGCGAGCCGTGCGCCGTGCCGGGGAGGGGACGGCACACCGGGGCGGACAGCGCCTCCACCGGACGTACCAGGGGGCGAGAATCAGCCACTCTTGGGACGACGTCCTGGACGGCTTCGCCGTCCGGACCGGTCCGCCGCACGTCGGCGTCCCGCGTCCGTGACAGCCGGCGGGTGACCTCACCCGGTACACCGAGGGCGCCGACGCGCTGTTTTCCGGCCACTCGCCCGCGGGCCACGCCGACGCGGGCGGCGAAGGCGCCGGCCGGCGGGACGTCCGCCGGACCGGTGCCGGGGCGGGGCCCGGTCCGCCCAACCGACCGGTGCGGGTGGCGCGTTGGTGACCACACGTGCCCTTCGCCGCCACGCGTCGGGCCCCGACGGGCCCCGACCGTTCCCGTCCGTTTCCGGGCGGGGCCGGACGCGTGCGCGGCATGTGCCGGGCCGGTGTGCCGGGTTCCCGTGCCACCGCGCGCTCCGGCTCACGCCGGACCGGGCCGGGCGGCCTGGCCGGACTTGTGCGCCGTCATACGCGTGAGTAGTTAACAAAGTGCCGGATTGCCCACCCGAAAGGTGTGGGAAGGCTCCTCCGGTACACCCCTCAGGTAGACCACGCAGGACCCACCTCCCCACAGTCATCCGCCCACCCCTCGTTGACGCGGACAGGAGCGGTCATGCCCGCCAGGCACCACTCGTCGGTACCCCCGACGCCCAGCACCGAAGCAGCCCCCGCACACCCGGCCGCCGACGGCCGGCCGACTCCCGGGCGGGCGCCCGCGGGTGAGGCCACCGCCGTCGGGCGCATCCCGGTCCTCGACGTCCGCCCGGTCGTCCAGCACGGGCGCCGGCCCGCCAAGGCCGTGACCGGCGAGTCGTTCGAGATATCGGCCACCGTGTTCCGGGAGGGGCACGACGCGGTCGCCGCCAACGTCGTGCTGGAGGACCCGGACGGCCGCCCCGGCCCCTGGACGCCGATGCGCGAACTGGCGCCGGGCACCGACCGGTGGGGAGCCACCGTCACCGCCGGGCGCCCCGGCCGGTGGACGTACACCGTGGAGGCGTGGGGCGACCCGGTCACCACCTGGCGCCGCCACGCGCGGATCAAGATCCCGGCCGGCATCGACACGGCCCTCGTCCTGGAGGAGGGCGCGCGGCTGTACGAGCGGGCCGCCGCGGGCGTCCCGGACGGCGCGGGCCGGCGGGAGATCCTCGCCGCCGCCGGTGCCCTGCGGGACGAGTCCCGCCCGGCCGCGTCACGGCTTGCGGCGGCGCTGACGCCGGAGGTGGACGCGGTCCTGGCCCGCCACCCGCTGCGGGAACTGGTCACCACCACCGAGCCGCTGCCCCTGCTCGTGGAGCGCGAACGCGCCCTGTACGG
>NZ_JBFAWY010000059.1:0-27410 GCF_040680575.1 Streptomyces sp. NPDC052020 | reverse complement strand
TTGCAGGGACTCCTGCGGACTGCGGCCGCGGAAGATGTTGACCTCGATCTGCTCCAGGTCGAGCAGGTCGACGAGCCGTTCGGCCGGATTCGTCACCGCCGTCAGGCGCCCGCCCGGGGTGCCGGCGGCAGCGCGGCCGGCCCGGAAGGGGTGCCGACACGCTGCCAGGGTGCCTGCTGCCCGCGTCGGGCGCTGTGGGCGCTGTGGGCCCCGGCGCTGTAGGCGCTGTACGTGCCCCTGCCGACGGGGATGCTCCGGAAGGAGGTGAATCCCAGTTCCTCCTCGCCGCTGCGGTCGCCCGGCAGGGCACGGAAGGACCTGATGTACTCGGCGTAGAGCGCGTCGTAGATCGGCGTGGCCGAGGGGCCACCCTGGCGGTGGGAAACGTCGTATGCGTGCACGTATGTCCAAACGACCCCGGGCACGAAGAGATGCGGCCGGGCGCCGCCGTGCGGGGGTGCCCGGGTACCGCGTGTCAGGCCGCCCCCGCCAGTGGCAGCGCGGCGGCGACCAGCCGGCCCTCCGCGGCCGCCTTGTCCAGCGCCTCGCGCAGCAGGTCCTCCCTCGGCTGCCGCCCGATCGACCCGACCGGTGCCGCGAACATCAGCACCTGCTGGTGCTTGCCCGCCGCCGTGCGCCAGCCGTCGGTGACCTGGAGGGGGTGGTGCGCCTGCCACCAGGCCACCGGCCGGCCGCCGCTGGCGGAGGGCTGGAGCACGGCGTGCAGCTGGCCCACGGCGAGCAGCACCGACCAGCCGTGCAGCACGGGCGGTACGGCGGACAGGTCGGGCACCGGCGCGAAGCCCTGTTCGACCAGCAGCGGCAGGAAGTCGTCGCCGGTCGTGGTGGTGCCGGGGCGCGCGATGGGCGCGGTCGGCTCCACGACGAGGGCGGGGTGCAGCTCTCCGGAGATCAGGACCAGCCCGCTCGTCACGCCGAGCACGGCCTGCTGCGGCTCCGGTTCGAGGGTGTCGCCGGCGATGTACTTCACGGCTCCCTGGAGCTGTTCCTCGGTGACCTTGACGACCTGGGAGGGCAGGCAGGTCGCGTGGGCGAAGGCGAGCACGGCGGTCTCGTCCCCGATGAACAGGACGGTGCTGGTCCGTTCCTGGCGGGGATCGCCCGGGGTGCGGCAGGACGTGCAGTCGTAGCCGCCCGGGGCGCTCTCCCCGGTGAGCAGGCGGTCGGCTTCTTCGTCGCCGATCTCGGCGCGTACCTCGTCGCTGACGTCGAGCATGGGCGGCACGGGTGGCTCCCTCGGGATGCGGTGCGTGGCGGGGCCGGGGTGGCTCTCCCGGCCCGTGGTCCGGGCGGGTCCCCGGCTCATGAAGAAGACAACGGGCGATCTGTGGCGGGAGTCACGCCCCACGGCGAACGGAATCGAACCATCCGGCGGGCGCGGTGACCGGGTGCGCGCGATGCCGCGCGCGCCGCCAACACGCCCCGGGCGCAAGGGGGTTGACCGGGCGGAGTGGGTCACGGTGGTGACAGGCCGCGGGTCGACAAATGGGGAAATTGGCGAATGAAGTGGGTGGCCGAAAATAGTCGGCGCCCGGGAGCGTGGCAGCGGGTCCGGAGGGACGGGGGTGCGTGTCCGGGCGGCGCCTCGTGGTCCGGCCGCACCCCCCGCCCGGTCCGGGGTCCGTCGGGCCGGCCGCCTTGGAACGGGCTCCCGTCGCGTGCGGCTCCGCCGCCCGGCCGAGGGGTCGGCCCGATGCCGCCGGAGCGCGGCCCAGAGTGGGAGACCCTGTGCTCGAAACGTGTATCTCCTGTGACCGTGCCGACTTTCCGTGCCCTGCGCAGCCATCGGAAGGGAAAGGGCGGCGGCGCCCATTGGCCGGCCCTTTCCGGGGGATTATTCGAGGGGATGCCAGGGGGCGCGGAATTCTCCGGCAATGGTCCGGACGGCCGTACGGAACCGCTCATCCGTGTGACGGAGTTCGGTCAAAACGCAACCCGAGATCCTGTGACAGAAGTGTGACCCTGGAGGACTCTGTGAGCTCTGTTACCGGCTTCGCCTTCCCCCGCGGTAGGGCAGGGCTTAGCGTGGCGGCATGGCACCGATTCCGACGCCCCCAGCCGAACCCCAGGACAGCCCGGACACATACGTCGGCCTCGATTCGGAGACGGCCGAACGGCGCGCGCGTGACCGGGGATGGTCGACGGTGCGGTCGCTGCCGCCGGGCGCGATCATCACCATGGAGTACCGCGTGGGCCGGCTGAACTTCGAGGTGCGGGACGGCCGCGTGGCACGCGCCTGGAAGGGCTGACACCGCTTCGGGCGCCCGCCCGCCCCCGTACGCACGCGACGGCCCCGGCCCCCCGAGAGGGAGGCCGGGGCCGTCGGGCGTGACCGCGGGCCGCAGCGGGGGAGGGGCTGTGCGTACCGGCGCCCCGCGCGGGACCGGGCGGGTCAGGAGCGGGCCGTGGAGTTCGAGCCGGAACCGGCCGTGCCGCGCAGGACGCGGTCGGAGTGCGGCGGGCGGCGGCTGCCGGCCGGGGTGACCGGGGTCCGTTCCCCGCGGGCGGTGTGCGGGCCCGGGGCCAGGTAGGCCGGGGTCCGCGGGCGGGAGGAGGGGACGGGCTCGCACGCCGGGGCGTCCTTGCGGCCGGTGACGGGCGGCAGCAGCACCACGGGCGCGGCGGCCGGCTGCTTCGCGGGCGCGGGCTCCGTACGGCCGCGGCGGTCGCGCACGCGGTCGCGCAGGCCGAGGAGTACGGTCTCCGAGCGGCTGATCAGCGGCTCGAACCAGGGCAGGGCGAGCAGGATCAGCAGACCCGCCGCCCAGCCGAGGAGCACGTCGCTCAGCCAGTGCGTACCGAGGTAGACGGTGGACATCCCGACACCGAGCGCGGTGACGGCGGACAGCGCGGACAGCCAGCGGCGAGCGCGCGGCGTCGAGGCCATATAGGCCAGGATGCCCCAGGTCACCACGGCGTTGGCGGTGTGACCGCTCGGAAATATATCGCCGCCCAGCCACATCTCGTTCGAGCCGATCTCGGTCGCGTAGTGCGGGCCGAGGCGGCCCATGCCGTACTTGGCGGCGCCCACGGTGACGTTCAGCAGCAGCAGGGAGACGCCGAGGGCGAGGAGCGGGCGCAGGGTGTGCTGCCGCCAGGAGCGCCAGCCCAGCCAGGCGGCGACCATCACGGCGGTGGGGCCGCGCTGGCCGAGCACCACGTAGTAGTCGACGAACGCGTGGATCTCCGGCCACTGCTGGTACGGGCGGAAGAACATGACCTGCCAGTCGAGCCGGACCAGCCACGAGGTGATGAGTACGGCCCACACGATCGCGACGTAGAAGGCCAGGGTGGAGGCGAACAGCGCAATCCTGTGCCGGCTCATCTTCGGCACATCGAGGTGGGCCGGTCGTTCCGGCTCACGGTCCAGCCTCGCGAACACCCGGTCCAGCCGGGTGAGGTTCCGTTCGGTACGCACCCAATCGACGTTACAGCGAGTGAGGTGTGAACCCGGCCGAATCAACGGCTTTGTGATGACGATGTGATGTGGGATTCCTCTCAGGGCGAAGACTAATTCCCCCGATTCCCTAATCCATGCCCACGGCGACCTGCATTTCTTTTGATCGGTCCGGGTGGCAGTTTTATCGTGCTTACGAATTGGTTCACCGAAAGCTGGCGTGGAATTCCCCGGAGGCTCACCGGCGGCGCGCCGGCCGCCTCGGGCCGCCTCGGGCCGCCCGGCTCCGGGCCGGTCACGGCGGCCCGGAGCCGTTCAGCCAGAAGGCGCCGTACAGCGCCGAGGCCACCGCGACCCCGGCCGTCACCAGCGCCGACCGGGAGGTCCGCAGCCCGGCCAGGGCCCGGGCGAGCGGCAGCAGCAGGGGGAAGGCGGGCAGCAGCAGGCGCGGCTTGGAGCCGAAGTAGCCCGACGCGCACAGGGCGAGCGCGGCCACGATCCCCGCGTAGACCAGCAGCGGCAGCGGCTGCCGCTGCCGGACGCAGACGACGTACAGCCAGACCGCCAGTACGACACCGGCGGCCAGCGCGACGCCCGCCAGGGCCGACGGGAACGACGTGAACCGGGCGGCGATGAACCGGGCGAAGGCCCATCCGCCGTCGAAGCCGTTGCGCCACCCGGCCTGGACGTCCAGGTAGCCGAGCGGGCCCGCGCCGGTGCGGTGGCCGACCCAGAGCACGTACCCGGCGGCGCCGAGGGGCGCGAGCGCCATGCCGAGGGCGCGTCGGGCGACGGGGGCGCCGCGCTCGCCGGCCGTGCCCCGGTTTCGCCCGGAGGGCACGACGCAGGCCGCCCACACCGCCGCCGCCACGGCCAGTCCCACCGGGCGGGTCAGCCCGGCCAGGAGCGCCAGGCCGCCCGCCGTCACCCAGCGGCCGGTGAGGACCGCGTACAGCGACCAGGCGGCCAGCGCGGTGAACAGCGACTCGCTGTACGCCATCGACTGCACGATCCCGACCGGCAGCACCGCCCACAGCAGCACCGCGCACACCCCCGCGCGGCGGCCGTACACATGGTCCGCCACCGCGAAGATCCCCCAGGCCGCCGCGAGCGAGGCCGACAGGCTCACCGCGAACCCCGCGTCGGTGTACGACAGCGGCGACACCGCCGCGCCCAGCCGCTCCAGCCACGGCAGCAGCGGGAAGAAGGCGAGGTCGGAGTGGACGTCGCCGCCGGGCAGGCGCACCTCGTAGCCGTACCCCCCCTCGGCGACCCTCTGGTACCAGAGGGAGTCCCAGCGGGCGGTCAGCAGCGTGTACGCGCTCTTGTCGCGCGCGGCGCTCCACAGGGCCAGGGCGATCAGGCCCAGGGCGCGTACGGCCGCGTATCCGAGGAGCGCCGGGGCGGCCCGGCGCAGGGCCCCGGAGCGGGCCGGAGTCGCGCGCGTCTCAAGGTCGGTCACCGCCCGATTATCGGCGGTGCCCCGGACCGGGCCGTCCGCGGGGGACGGGCCCGGAAAAGGCAGTGGCGTACGCCACACCCGTTCCGCCGAACGGGTGAGAGGTCCGCCACGTGACCTGGGCACGGACTCGCGTACGCTGCGAGTCACTCGCCTTACCGCGGCGCGGGCCGGGGACCACCGCTCCTTTCCGGCCGAGCCGCGGGGGAGCCCCCGCCCCCGTGAGCCCCGCCGGACGCGAGGGAACTTCTGGGAGGTACGTACATGTCCGGGACGACCACGGCCGCCGCGCTGCGCCGTCGGCCGGCCGGGGCCGGTGCCGACCGCTGGCTGGTGCTCGTCGTCCTCTGCGCCAGCCTGCTGCTCGTCGCCGTCGACGCCACCGTGCTGCACGTGGCGGTGCCCGCCGTCACCGAGGACCTCAGGCCCGGCGGGATCGCCCTGCTGTGGATCGTCGACGTCTATCCGCTCGTCTGCGCCTCGCTGCTGATCCTGTTCGGCACGCTCGGCGACCGCGTCGGCCGCAGACGGATCCTGCTGATGGGCTACGGCCTCTTCGGCGTCGCCTCCGCCCTGGCGGCCTTCGCGGGCAGTGCCGAGGTACTGATCGCGGCCCGGGCGCTGCTCGGCGCCGGCGGCGCGATGATCATGCCCGCGACGCTGTCGATCCTGCGGCAGGTCTTCCCCGACCGGCGGGAGAGGGCGCTGGCGATCGGCGTCTGGAGCGCGGTGGCCGCCGTGGGCGCGGCGATCGGGCCGCTGCTGGGCGGCTTCCTGCTGGAGCACTTCTGGTGGGGTTCGGTCTTCCTCGTCAACATTCCGCTGATGCTGGTCAGCCTGCCGGTGGGGCGCCTGCTGCTGCCCGAGTCCAAGGGCGACGGCGCCGGCCCGTGGGACGTGACCGGGGCGCTGATGGCGGCGGCCGGGCTGTTCGCCGCGGTGCTGGGCGTCAAGCGGCTCGGCGGGGGCGAGCCGGTGGCCGGCGCGTTCACCGTGGTGCCGCTGGTGGCGGGCGCGGTGCTGCTGGCCGGGTTCGTACGGCGCCAGCGGCGCCGGGCGCATCCGCTGGTGGACCTCGGCATGTTCCGGCGGCCGGCGTTCGGCACCTCCGTGGGCTGCATCGTGCTGGCGATGCTGGCGCTGGTGGGCCTGGAGCTGATCGCGGCGCAGTACCTCCAGCTCGTGCTCGGGCTCTCGCCGCTCCAGACGGGGCTGCGGCTGCTGCCGCTGACGTTCGCGGCGATGGCGGCGGGCCTGGCGGGCGCGCGGATGCTGCGCCGGTTCGGGCCGCGCCGGATGGTGTGCTCCGGGTTCTGCCTGACGGCCGGCGCGGTGCTCCTGCTGACGGCGATGGGCCGGGCGGACAACTGCGCGCTGCTGCTGACCGGGTTCGTGGTGCTCGGCTTCGGGCTGGAGACGACCCTGTTCGGGGCGTACGAGTCGATGCTGAGCGAGGCGCCGCCGGACCAGGCCGGCGGGGCCGCGGCGATCGGCGAGACCTCCTACCAGCTGGGCGCCGGTATCGGCATCGCGCTGCTGGGGACCGTCATGAACGCGGCGTACGCGCCCGGGCTGGCACACGTGCCGGGTGTTCCCGCGCCGGCCTCCTCGGCGGCGGGGCACTCGCTGGGGGAGGCGTACGAGATCGCCGCACGGCTCGGCGGGCCCGCGGGCGCCGCCCTGCGGGACGCGGCCGCGGGCGCCTTCGTGCACGGGCTGCATGTGACGCTGCTGGTGAGCGCGGGGCTGTTGCTGGCGGGGGCGGTGATGGCGTTGCGGCTGCCGCGGGTGATGCGGTGCGAGGCGGTCCCGGTGCCCGCGCCCAGGGACGCCGTGGAGCCACGCGTCTCGGTGTGAGGCCCTGGGGCGGCCGTGCGCCGTCCGTCACCGTCGTGGGGGCCGCGGGACCGGGCGCCGTCGGCGGCGCCCGTGCCGCGGACCGGCGGGGCCCGGGCAGGGTGGACGTGCGGGACACTGCCACGTAACGTCGCCGAAGCCGTAACTAGCGTCGCTAGTGCCGCGGCAGGCAGCGTTCGCCCCGTCGCGGTGCCCGGCACGTCCTCTCGCCGCACCGGCCGAAAGCCCACGTACGCCCAGTACGAGGACTTCCGGCCGGCACTCCCCCAGCCTTCGGCCGGGGGCCCCAGAGCACGCACCGGACGCCGCTCCTTGACGGGCAGACGCCGCCTGCCGCGGCACTAGTTTCACCGTGAGTCCTCGGAGGGTGTGCCATGTCCCCGTCGTCCGCGTCCCCGAAGCTGCCCCCGTTCGACCCCGCCGACCCGCTCGGCATCGACGACCTCCTGGAGCCGGAGGACCTGGCCGTCCGGGACACCGTGCGGGCCTGGGCGGCGGACCGGGTGCTGCCGCACGTCGCCCAGTGGTACGAGCGGGGCGAGCTGCCCGGCATCCGGGAACTCGCCCGGGAACTGGGCGGGATCGGAGCGCTCGGGATGTCGCTGAGCGGGTACGGGTGCGCCGGCGCGAGCGCCGTGCAGTACGGGCTGGCCTGTCTGGAGCTGGAGGCGGCCGACTCCGGCATCCGGTCCCTGGTCTCCGTGCAGGGCTCGCTGGCCATGTACGCCATCCACCGGTTCGGCAGCGAGGAGCAGAAGCGGGAGTGGCTGCCGCGGATGGCCGCCGGCGAGGTCATCGGCTGCTTCGGGCTGACCGAGCCCGACCACGGCTCCGACCCCGCCTCGATGCGCACCTACGCCAAGCGCGACGGCTCCGACTGGGTGCTGAGCGGGCGCAAGATGTGGATCACCAACGGGTCCGTCGCCGGGGTCGCCGTGGTCTGGGCGCAGACCGAGGAGGGGATCCGCGGATTCGTCGTGCCCACCGCCAGCAGCGGGTTCTCCGCGCCCGAGATCAAGCACAAGTGGTCCCTGCGGGCCAGCGTGACCAGCGAACTCGTCCTCGACGAGGTGCGGCTGCCCGCCGACGCGGTGCTGCCGGAGGTCACCGGGCTGCGCGGGCCGCTCAGCTGCCTCACCCACGCCCGCTACGGCATCGTCTGGGGCGCGATGGGCGCGGCGCGCAGCTGCTTCGAGGCCGCCGTCGGCTACGCGACCTCGCGGGAGCAGTTCGGCAGGCCCATCGGCGGCTTCCAGCTCACGCAGGCCAAGCTGGCCGACATGGCGGTCGAACTGCACAAGGGGATTCTGCTCGCCCATCACCTGGGGCGGCGCATGGACGCCGGCCGCCTGCGTCCCGAGCAGGTCAGCTTCGGCAAGCTCAACAACGTCCGCGAGGCCATCGACATCTGCCGTACGGCCCGGACGATTCTCGGCGCGAACGGGATCTCGCTCGAATATCCCGTGATGCGCCACGCGACCAACCTCGAATCGGTGCTCACCTATGAGGGCACCGTCGAGATGCACCAGCTGGTGCTGGGCAAGGCGCTCACCGGAATCGACGCGTTCCGGTAGGCGCCGGCGGGAGGGGCAGGGCTGCGGACGCGCGGCCCTGCCTCAGCTCTGGTTGAAGAAGCCGTCCGTGCGGTGCGCGGCGGGCTCGCCGTTGATGATCTGCGTGTCGGCCGGGCTCAGCAGGAACACGCGGGTGGAGACCCGCTCGATCGAACCGTGCAGGCCGAAGATGAGCCCGGCCGCGAAGTCGACCACGCGCTTGGCGTCGGTGGGCTCCATCGCCGTGAGGTTCATGATGACCGGGATGCCCTCCCGGAACAGCTCCCCGATGGCGCGCGCGTCATGGAAGCTGTCCGGGGTCACCGTGCCGATGCGGCGCCCCCTCTCCTCGGCCGAGTCCGCGGCCACCTTCACCCGGGGGTCCGTGACCCAGGCGTCCTGGGTGTCGGTGCCCTCGGAGTAGTCGTCGTCGTAGTAGCGCTCGTCTTCGTTGTCGTCGACGAGGCCGAGCCACGCACTCGCCTTGCGTACCGATCCCATGGACGCCTCCTCTCCTTGCGGTCTTCCGTGCCTTCCGCATCCCTATGGTCATCCATGATGTGGACGTCGCGCCAAGTGGATAGACGCCGCGCGGGGGGTTTGTGACGGTACTGGTGCACAGCGAATCCGTCGAGAGTCCGTATGTCCCAAGGGTCGTTGCACAAACGGACGCTGACCATGAGTGAAATATGACTGTTCCCGGCGTCCGGGTGAGGGGGAGGGGCGTGCGGGTGAACGAGCCGGCCCGGGCGGTGTTCCTCAGGGCGGGCCGCGCGCGCCGCCCTTGACAGGCACTCAGACGCGGCCGGAGCGGGGCGCGGGGGTGGCCCGGTATGCGAGGGTTGGCCCCATGACGACAGACGCAGCCGACGAGTGGAAGCGGTGGCACGAGCAGCGCGTCGCGACGGTGTCGGCGCCCTACGGGCCGCTGGCGCTGACGGGCACGTACTGGCTGGAGGACTATCCGGACGGTCGACTTCCGGACATCCCGGGGACCTGGCGGGCCGACGGTGACGCGGTGGTGCTGACGGCCGCCGAGGGGGACGGGCTCACCGTGGACGGACGGCCCCTCGCGGGGGAGGTGCGGCTCGCCGCCGACCCCGGGCCGCCGGGCGCTGCCCGGGTGGCGTACGGCTCACGGCGCCTGGTCGTGCTGGCCCGCGAGGGGGTCTGGGGCGTGCGCGACTTCGACCCGGACGCCGAGGCGCGGCGCGGGTTCCGCGGCATCGCGGTCACGCCGTACGACCCGCGCTGGTCGGTGCCCGGGCGCTTCACGCCGTACGGCGCCGGGAGCCGCGTGGTGCGGGTGCCGAACGCGGACGGCCGGGAGCGCGGGCTCGGACTCGGCGGCGAGCTGGTCTTCACCGCTCCGCTCCCGGATTCGCTCGATCGGGGGGACGCACGCGCCGGACGGGAGCTGACGCTTCAGGTGACGGTGGAACAGGACGGTTCGCTGTGGGCCGTGTTCGCCGACTCCACCAGCGGCGCCGGCAGTTACCGGTTCCGGTTTCTGCGCCCCGCCGCGCCGGACGCCGACGGGCGGACGACGGTCGACTTCAACCGCGCGCTGCTGCCGCCGTGCGCCTTCGCCGACCACTTCGTCTGCCCCTTCCCGCCGCCCGGGAACACACTGGACGTCGCGGTGGAGGCGGGGGAGCGGAATCTGCTCTGAGCGCGGCCGTGCGCGCCGTGCACGCGGGGTGCCGTGCGCCGTCCGGGGGTGAACCGGTGGGCGGCGCGTGCCGGGAGGGGCGGCCGAAAGGCACCCTTGCGCCGACCGGCCGTTCGGCCGAATACTCCCTCCAGCGCTTGTCAGGGTCACGACGGGTTCGGAATCCGGACGCCCGGTGTCCCCGGCTGCGCCTCACGGGCCCGAAACCCCACGAGGGCCCCCGACTTCCCCTGTGGAGGAACGAAAAGTGAGGATCAAGCGCACCACCCCCCGCAGCGGCATCACGAGACGGACCCGGCTGATCGCCGTTTCCACCGGCCTCGTGGCCGCGGCCGCGATCGCTGTCCCCAGCGCGAACGCGTCCGACACCCCCGCCACCTTCAGCGCCGCCGAGCTCAAGAGCGTGAGCGGCTCGGTGCTGAAGGCCGACGTCCCGGGTACCGCCTGGGCCGTCGACAGCAAGACCGGCCGGGTGCTCGTCACCGCCGACAGCACGGTCTCCCAGGCCGAGATAGCCAAGATAAAGAAGCAGGCCGGCGCCAACGCCGACGCGCTCACCATCAAGCGCACCCCCGGCAAGTTCAGCAAGCTCATCCAGGGCGGCGACGCCATCTACGCGAGCAGCTGGCGCTGTTCCCTCGGCTTCAACGTCCAGGACAGCAGCGGCACCCAGTACTTCGTGACCGCCGGTCACTGCACCGACGGCGCGGGTACCTGGTACTCCAACTCCGGCCGCACCACGGTCATCGGCACGACCACCGGCTCCAGCTTCCCGGGCAACGACTACGGCATCGTGCGGTACTCCGGGTCCGTCAGCAGGCCCGGCACCGCCAACGGCGTGGACATCACCCGTGCGGCCACGCCGAGCGTGGGCACCACCGTCATCCGCGACGGATCCACCACCGGAACGCACAGCGGCCGGGTGACCGCCCTCAACGCGACCGTGAACTACGGCGGCGGCGACATCGTCTCCGGTCTGATCCAGACCACGGTCTGCGCCGAGCCCGGCGACTCCGGCGGCCCGCTCTACGGCAGCAACGGCGTCGCGTACGGCCTGACCTCCGGCGGAAGCGGCAACTGCTCCTCCGGCGGAACGACCTTCTTCCAGCCCGTCACCGAGGCCCTGAGCGCCTACGGCGTCAGCGTCTACTGAGCCGCCGCGCACACCTGCCCGACGGTACGGCGAGCCCCCGCACGCAACCAGCGTGCGGGGGCTCCCCGTTGTGCGGGTACGGGGCCGGACCGTCTCCCTCCCGGTGCGCGTCTTTGGCGCGGTGGGGGCGAAATCCGGACAGGTGTAGACCTCGCGGAATCGCACCGGTTACTCGCTCGTAGTATTTGCAGCGTGATTTCCTGATGGCGCCGGTGTACGGCCAAGGAAGAGAGGGCGCGGGCTCGTTCTCGCACGCGCGTCCAGAAGTCGACCTTGTGTGCTCCCCGGGAGGTTCGGGAGAGTGGGCGTCCGTCACCCATCCTTCCGGCCCGCGCGGTCCCCACGACCTGCGACGCCGGCCCCCACAGGAGAACGTGAGCTGACACACCGTCGCGTATCCCGGTGCCGTGCGGCCGTGGCAGGCGCGGCCGTCGCCGCGCTGGCCGCCGCGGGAGCCACCTTCCAGAGTGCGAACGCCGGCGAGGCTCCGAAGGCCGCCGGGCCCGAAACCCTGTCGGTCACAGCGGCCGGAAAGCTCGCCTCCACGCTCGCCGAGGAGCTCGGCGCCGGCGCGGTGGGCGCGTACTACGACGCGAAGACGCGGAGCCTCGTCGTCAACGTGCTCCACGAGGACGCCGCCCGGGCCGCCGAGGCGGCCGGCGCCAGGGCGAGAGTCGTCCAGAACTCCCGCACCGAACTGGGGAGCGCGCGTGCCGCCCTGCGGCGGGACGCGGCCGTCCCCGGCACCTCCTGGGTGACCGATCCGACCGCCGACAAGGTCGTCGTGACCGCTGACCGCACGGTGTCGAAGGCGGAGTGGGACCGGCTCGCCGAGGTCGTCGGCGAGCTCGGCTCCGCGGCCGGACTGAAGCGGACGGCGGGGGAGTTCGAGCCCTTCATCGCGGGCGGTGACGCCATCCCCGGCGGTGGCGGGCGCTGCTCGCCCGGTTTCAACGTGGTCGAGGGCGGCGAGCCGTACTTCCTGGCCGCGGGTCACTGCACCGAGCCCGTCTCCACCTGGTCGGACGCGTCCGGCAGCGTGATCGGCCGGACCGAGGCCAGCCGCTTCCCCGGCGACGACTACGGCCTGGTCGCGTACACCGCCGACGTGGCCCGCCCGAGCGAGGTGAACCTGTACGACGGCTCCGCGCAGCCGATCACGGGCGCGGCCGAGGCCACCGCCGGCATGCGGGTGACCCGCGGCGGCTCCACCACGCGGGTGCACTCCGGCACGGTCACCGGCCTGGACGCCGTCGTCAACTACGGCGACGGCGACATCGTCGGCGGCCTCATCCAGACCGACGTCTGCGCCGAGCCGGGCGACAGCGGCGGCCCGCTCTTCTCCGGCAGCGAGGCGATCGGCCTCACCTCCGGCGGCAGCGGCGACTGCGCCTCGGGCGGGGAGACCTTGTTCCGGCCGGTGACCGAGGCGCTGTCGGCGACCGGCACGCGGATCGGCTGACGGCGCACCCCCGAGTGACGTCCCGCTCCGCGCGGTCAGTCGGCCTGGGTGGGCAGCTCCGCCTCCTGCCGCCGGCGCCGCAGCGCCGCGGCCGCCATCGTGACCACGATCCCCGCGAGCGCCCACGCCGACAGCACCAGCAGCGCGCCGGTCAGGGCGTGGCCGTCGAAGTACGCGATCGAGCGGGCCGCCCAGGTCCCCGCGCCCGGCGGCAGCGCCGGGCCGATCGCCTTCCAGAACGGCGGCAGCAGCGGCAGCGGGAAGGCGCCGCCGGCACTCGGGTTGCCCGCGATCACCACGAGCAGGATCGCCAGCCCGATGCCGACGATCCCGAAGACCCCCTGGAGGGCGAGGGTGGCGGCGCCGACGGCGAAGGTGGTCAGCGCGCCCAGGCCCCACAGGGCGGCCACGCTGCCGGGCAGAGCGCCCAGGACCGGCCCGATGATCACCGCGCCGCCGAGGCCGCCGATCACCGACACCAGCGCCATCACGATCAGCCGGATCGCGGCGCGGCGCGGGTTGGCGGGCCGGGCGCCGGTGCTGATCGCGAGGATCGAGGCGCACAGGTAGCCGCCGACGCACCAGCCGACGACGAGGTAGAAGGACGACAGGCCGTCGAAGTCCCGCGCGGAGGCCGGGGCCACGTCGACGGTCCGCACCGCGCGCCGCTCCGCCTGCTCCAGGGTGCCGACGAGCCTCTCCAGGGTGGTGGCCAGGACGGTCCCGCCGCCGGAGGCGACCAGGAGCGTGTCGGTGCGGCCGGCGGGGGCGACGACCAGGGCGCCGTCGATGTCCCGGTCCGCGATCTGCTTCCGCGCGGTCGCCTCGTCGGCCACCGCGCGCGGGTCGAGCGGCGAGCCGGGCAGCCGCTCCAGCCGGGCCACCGTCTGCCCGGCCGCGGCCGGGGGCGCGACGACCGCGAAGGGCACGTCCTTCGGCTTCGGGTCGTGCAGCGCCCCCACGTAGGAGGCGATGAACAGCAGCTGGAGCGCGATCACGCCGAGCACCAGCAGCGTGGCCCGCGGGGTGACGGCGTCCCGGACCTCGCCGAGGAACGAGCCACGGGAGCCGCGGGGGCTGCGGGGGGCGCCGGCGCCGGTGGTCTGCGTCATGCCCCCACGGTCCGGGGAGGCGGGCGTTTGCGCAGGTGGGACGGGGCCGAACGGATGTCGCACACGTATTCGAAAATTGGTCTATGGTGGAGGATGTAGTTGGGAACAGACGTTCGAAGAGGGGCGTCGGATCCATGAGCGCGGGAGGTGCGTGTGCCGGGATTCACGCATCTGCGCACCGTCTCCGGGTTCTCCCTGCGCCACGGTGCCTCCCACCCGGAGCGGCTGGCCGAGCGAGCCGTCGAACGCGGCATGGACGCCCTCGCCCTCACCGACCGCGACACCCTCGCCGGTACCGTCCGCTTCGCCAGAGCCTGCGCCAAGGCGGGCGTCCGCCCGCTGTTCGGCGCGGAGCTGGCGGTGGAGACGGCCGCCCCCGAGCCGGTACGGGGGGACACCTCCGTACGCCGGGACCGGCGCCGCGCCCCCGTGCGCGGAGGCGCCTTCGTCGACGAGTCGGCCCCCCGCGTGACCTTCCTCGCCCGGGACGGCGCCCGCGGCTGGGCCGGCCTGTGCCGGCTCGTCTCCGCCGCCCACGCCTCCTCCGGGCTCCCGGCCTCGCTCGAAGAGGGGGGAGCCCCCTCCGGCCGGCCCCTGCTGAGCCGGGCCGACAGCCACGCCGACGGCCTGACCGTGCTGCTCGGCCCCGACTCCGACGTCGGCCGCGCCCTCGCCGCCGGCCGGCCCGACCGGGCCGCGCGCCTGCTCGCCCCCTGGCGGGAGGCGTACGGCGACGCCCTGCGGCTGGAGGCCGTCTGGCACGGCCGTAGGGGCACCGGCCCCGGCTCCCTGCGCCTGGCCGCCCGTACCGTCGGCTTCGCCGCCGAGCAGGGCATCCGGCCCGTGCTCAGCAACGCCGTCCGCTACGCCGACCCCGGCATGGGCCCGGTCGCCGACATCCTGGACGCCGCCCGCCGCCTGGTCCCCGTCGGCGCCGCCGGGGAACCGGACTCCGGTGAGGCGTGGCTGAAGGACGCGGACGCCATGCTGCGCGCCGCCGAGCGGATCGCCGAGGCCGCGGGCTTCCGGCGCGAGGCCGCCCACCGCCTGCTGGAGCAGACGGAGGCGACCGCCGCCGAGTGCGTCGTCGACCCCGAGGACGACCTGGGCATCGGCACCGTCCACTTCCCCGAGCCGCATCTGGTGGGCGCCGGGCACCGCACCGCCCAGCGGGCGCTCGCCTCCCGGGCGGCGGCGGGCATGGTGCTGCGCGGCTACGACCGGCGGCGGGAGTACTGGGAGCGGATGCACCGCGAGCTGGACATCATCGCCCACCACGGCTTCGCCTCCTACTTCCTGACGGTCGCCCAGGTCGTCGACGACGTCCGGCGGATGGGCATCCGGGTGGCCGCCCGCGGCTCCGGCGCCGGCTCCCTCGTCAACCACCTCCTCGGCATCGCGCACGCCGACCCCGTCGAGCACGGGCTGCTGATGGAGCGCTTCCTGTCGAAGGAGCGCCTCGTGCTGCCCGACATCGACATCGACGTGGAGTCCGCGCGCCGCCTGGAGGTCTACCGGGCGATCATCGGCCGGTTCGGCGCCGAGCGGGTGGCGACGGTCGCCATGCCCGAGACGTACCGCGTGCGCCACGCCATCCGCGACGTCGGCGCGGCCCTGTCCATGGACCCGGCCGAGATCGACCGGGTGGCCAAGTCCTTCCCGCACATCCGCGCCCGCGACGCCCGCGCGGCGCTGGAGGAACTACCCGAGCTGAAGGCGCTGGCGGCGCGGAAGGAGCGGTACGGGAAGCTGTGGGAGCTGGTCGAGGCGCTCGACGCGCTGCCGCGCGGGGTCGCCATGCACCCGTGCGGGGTGCTCCTCTCCGACGCCTCCCTGCTCGCCCGTACGCCGGTGGTGCCGACCAGCGGCGAGGGCCTGCCGATGTCCCAGTTCGACAAGGACGACGTGGAGGAGCTCGGGCTGCTCAAGCTGGACGTGCTGGGCGTGCGGATGCAGTCGGCGATGGCGCACGCGGTCGCCGAGGTGGAGCGGGCGACGGGGGAGCGGATCGACCTGGACGCGGTGCCGGAGGGGGACCCGGCGACGTACGGGCTGATCCGCTCCACCGAGACGCTGGGCTGCTTCCAGATCGAGTCGCCGGGCCAGCGGGACCTGGTCGGGCGGCTCCAGCCGAGCACCTTCCACGATCTCGTCGTCGACATCTCCCTCTTCCGGCCCGGCCCGGTCGCCGCCGACATGGTGCGGCCGTTCATCGAGGCGCGGCACGGGCGGGCGCCCGTCCGCTGTCCGCACCCCGACCTGGAGGAGCCGCTGCGGGAGACGTACGGCGTCGTCGTCTTCCACGAGCAGGTCATCGAGATCGTGCACCGCATGACCGGCTGCGGCCGCGGCGAGGCGGACCGGGTGCGGCGCGGGCTGTCCGACCCGGAGTCGCAGGAGCGGATCAAGGTGTGGTTCGCGCAGCGCGCGGCGGCGAACGGATACGACGCGGAGACGATCCGGCGCACCTGGGAGATCGTCGAGGCGTTCGGCTCGTACGGCTTCTGCAAGGCGCACGCGGTCGCCTTCGCCGTGCCCACATACCAGTCGGCGTGGCTGAAGGCGCACCACCCGGCCGCCTTCTACGCCGGGCTGCTCACGCACGACCCCGGCATGTACCCCAAGCGGCTGCTGCTGGCGGACGCGCGGCGGCGCGGGGTGCCGATCCTGCCACTGGACGTGAACAAGTCGGGAGCCGCACACAGGATCGAACTGGTGTCTGAATCGAGTGGGGCGCGGAGCTGGGGACTGCGGCTGGCCCTCTCCGACGTGCACGGCATCAGCGAGGCCGAGGCGGCGCGGATCGCGGACGGGCAGCCGTACGCCTCTCTGCTCGACTTCTGGGAACGGGCCCGGCCCAGCCGCCCGCTCGCCCAGCGCCTGGCCCAGGTCGGCGCGCTGGACGCCTTCGGCGCCAACCGCCGCGACCTGCAACTGCACCTGACCGAACTGCACCGGGGCTCCCGCGGCGCGGGCGGCGGCCAGCTGCCGCTGTCCGGCGGGCGGAGGACGGCCCCGGCCGGGCTGCCCGACCTCACCTCGGCGGAGAGGCTGAGCGCCGAGCTGGGCGTGCTGTCCATGGACGCCTCGCGCCATCTGATGGACGATCACCGGACCTTCCTCGACGAGCTGGGCGTGGTCCCGGCGCGGCGGCTGCGCACGGCGCGGCACGGGGAGGCGGTCCTGGTCGCGGGCGCCAAGGCGGCCACCCAGACGCCGCCGATCCGGTCCGGCAGGCGCGTCGTCTTCACCACGCTGGACGACGGCACGGGCCTGGTCGACCTGGCCTTCTTCGACGACTCCCACGAGGCGTGCGCCCACACCGTCTTCCACTCCTGGCTGCTGCTGGTGCGCGGGGTGGTGCAGCGCCGCGGCCCGCGCAGCCTCAGCGTGGTGGGTTCCGCCGTCTGGAACCTCGCCGAGCTGCTGGAGGTGCGCCGGGAGGAGGGCCTGGAGGGCGTCGCGGCCCGGCTCGCCGAGCCGCTCGGCGCCGGGTCCGCCCCGGACGGAGACGGCGAGGGCCCGGCGCGTCGGCGGCTGGCCGGGTCCGACGGACGGCCCGCCCCGGCCGGCTCCGCGGCCCGGGACCCGATGGAGGGCGCCCGGAGTGAGAAGGACGGAAAGGATGGAACGGGCGAAAGGGGTGGGGAGGGCCTGAAGGACCCGAAGGAGACGGGGGAGCGCAGGATTCGCATGTCCACGGGGTACGAGATGCACCCCTGGGCCGACCTGCGCCCCGCGGGCGAAGGACCCGCGGTGGGAAGGAAGTTGTGGCACCAGAGTCCGGGGAGTGCGGGATGACCATCCTCTGCGTACGTTTCCAGCTGCCGCCGATGTACGAGGCGGCCCTGCCCCGGTTGCTGGGGTTGCTGGAGGAGTTCACCCCGGTCGTCCAGGCCCTGCCGCCGGACGGGGCGCTGGCCGACCTGCGGGGCGCCGAGCGGTACTTCGGGCGCAGCGCGGTGGAGCTGGCGTCGGTGATCCGCGTCCGCGCCCTGGCGCTGCACGGCGTCGACTGCGTGATCGGCGCGGCCCCGGGGCCGATGCTGGCCCGGATGGCGCTGCGGGACGCCCGGCCCGGGGTGACCCGCGCGGTGCCCGGGGACCCGGAGGGCATCGCGCAGTTCCTCGCCGGCAAGCCCGTCGCCGCGCTGCCCGGCGTGGGCGCCGCGACCGCCCGCACCCTGTGCGAGTACGGCCTCGACACCCTCGGCCGGGTGGCCGCCGCGCCCCTGTCCACGCTCCAGCGCCTGGTCGGCGCGAAGACCGGCCGTGAGCTGCGGGAGAAGGCGCGGGGTGTCGACCGCGGCCGGGTGGTGCCGAACGGCGTCTCCCGTTCCCTGGCCGCCGAACGCCCCTTCGGGCGGGACGAGCTGGACCCGGACCGGCACCGCCGCGCCCTGCTCTCGGCCGCCGAGGAACTGGGGTCCCGGCTGCGCGCCCTGGACAAGGTCTGCCGCACCCTGACCCTCACCGTGCGCTACGCCGACCGGTCCGCCACGACCCGCAGCCGCACCCTGGCGGAGCCGACCGCGCACTCGGCGGCGCTCACCCGGGCCGTGTACGGCATGTACGAGGCGCTCGGCCTGCAACGTGCCCGGGTCCGCGCCCTCGCCCTGCGCGCCGAGGGCCTCGGCCCCGCCGAGCAGGCCGCGCACCAGCTCACCTTCGACCCGGTGGACGAGAAGGTCCGCCGCATCGAGGAGGTCGCCGACCGCGCGCGGGCCAAGTTCGGGCCGCGCGCGGTGATGCCGGGGAGGCTGGCCGCGTGACCGGCCGGTGCCTTGCGGCCGGAAGTGATCGGGCTCCCCCCGGGTGGCTACTGTTCGCGGCATGATCGACCACGTTGCCCACCAGGGAGTCAGGCCGGCCGTCACCGGCGACGTACCGGCGGTGAAGGCCGTCACCGACGCCGCGTACCACCCCTACATCGAGCGCATCGGCGTGGTGCCCCAGCCGATGGAGGCCGACCACGCGGCGGACGTGACCGCGGGGAAGGTGTTCGTCACCGAGGAGCCCGGCGGCGGGCGGGTCATCGGCCTCGTCGTGGTGGAGGCCCGCACCGGTCACCTGTTCCTGGACAGCATCGCCGTCCACCCCGACGCGCACGGGACGGGCGTGGGGCGGCGGCTGCTGGCGTTCGTCGACGCGCACGCGCGGGCGCTCGGCCTGCCCGAGGTGCGGCTCTACACGAACGCGATGATGTGGGAGAACCAGAAGATCTATCCGAAGTACGGCTACGAGGTCGTCGAACGCCGTGTGGACGGTCCCTACGACCGCGTCCACTACCGCAAGCGGCTGAGCTGACCGCGCGGCCCGGCAGTGCCCTCGGGCCCGGTCAGCCCGCCGGCCACCAGGTGCGGGCGATGTCCTTGCGGATCTCCGGACGCCCGGCGGGGCGCTCGTCGGCCTCCTCACGGACCCGGCGGCCGTCGGTCTTCTTCAGGGGCTTCTGCACGGTCACACGGCGCATGGCGGCCTCCTTCGAGGGTCCCCGGGTTCCGCGTTCTCACGGAGGTGGACCCGTTCCCCAACAGTTCCTCATCGCCGCACCCGTGTCAGTGGCGGCTGTCACGGCCGGGCTGTCAGGGGCGGGTGTCACCTGGGCGCGTGGTGAAACACGATGACGGCTCAGTGGCATCGGACGCCGGTGAGGACGGTGACGGCCCCGTGACGCAGGGTGCCGCTGGGTGCGGTGACGACTCGGCCGCGTCCCGCGCCGACCGGGACGCGGCGGCAGCGGCCTGTCGCTCCTCGCCGCCGGGCAGGGACACGCCGTCACCGGCGTCGATCTGTCCCCGGCGACGCTGGAGCGGGCCCGGACCGGGCACCGGGTCAGCCGAGCCGGCGGGCATGGCGCACCTCCGTGGCGCACACCTCGTATCCGAGCCACTCGTTGACGGCGAGCATCGGGCCGTTGCCGGTGTCGTTGCCCGTGAACGCCTCCGTGATACCGGCCGCCCGGGCCCGGTGCAGGGCGGCGTTCTTGACGAGCTTGGCCAGGCCGCGGCCGCGGAAGGCGCGAGCGGTGCCGGTCATGGCGGTCGTCATGACGGAGGGCGGGGCGGAGGGCGGGGCGGTCCCGGCGACCGGGTGCGCCCGGGAGCGGGAGAGGGTGCCGCCGCCGGTGTAAGCCGCGGTGAAGGCGACCGGACGGCCCCCGGCGACCGCCACCGTCGTCAGATCCAGGTTCAGCAAGGGGTGTTTCCAGGTCTCCTCGACCCAGGCTTCGTAGTCCGTGAACTCGGTGTCGACGTCGCTCGGTTCGTCCGACGTCGTCTCCGCGTCCAGCTCGAACAACGGGCGCGGGTCGTCCGCGAAGTCGGCGGCGGTGCGCAGCTCGACGCCCGGGGGAGGAGGCGACAGCGGCGGGAGGCCGGCGGCCGCGAGGTCCAGGCGGAGGAAGTGGGCCGAGCGCCGGCGGCCGTAGCCGTGCGCCTCGGCGAAGGCCCGGTTCGCCGGCTCGTCCAGCACCCAGGCGTACAGGGTCGTTGCCCCCTGACCGGCCAGGTACTCCTCGGCGGTGCGGACCAGCAGGCCGCCGGCGCCGCGCCGGACGCGGTCCGGGCGCACGTAGACGTTGAGGAACCCCTGGCCGGGCTCGGGGCTGCCGTGGGCGAGACCCGTCTGAGCGGTGCCGATCACCTCTCCGTCCTCCTCCGCGACCAGGGACCGGAAGCGAGCGGCGGGGTGCGTGTGGGCGAGCGCGTGCACCACGGACTCGGGCGTGACCAGTATGAACGGCAGGGCGAGACGCCGGACCCGGGCGAAGCCCTCCAGATCGGAAGGGACGCCGGGGCGCAGATCACGCACGATCACTGTCATGGGCGCGCACGCTACGCGGGAACCTCTCCGGGCGCCTCCGGTTTTCCCGGGTGCGGGACAATCGTCCCGTGACCTTGAGGATCCACATCGAGGACGGCGTACCGCCCTACGAGCAGGTGCGCGCGCAGATCTCCGAGCAGGCCCGGTCCGGCGCGCTCCCGGTGGGGTACCGGCTGCCGACCGTGCGGGGGCTGGCCGAGTCGCTGGGGCTCGCCGCCAACACGGTCGCCAAGGCGTACCGCGCGCTGGAGGCGGACGGGGTGATCGAGACGCGGGGCCGCAACGGCACGTTCGTGGCCGCCGCGGGCTCGGCCGCCGAGCGGCAGCTGGCGTCCGCCGCGCAGACCTACGCCGAGCGGGCCCGGCGGCTCGGGCTGGCGGAGGCCGACGCGCTGGCGGCCGTACGGGACGCCCTGCGGGCGGCGTACGGGGCGCGGGAGTAGAGCCGGGGCCGGGCGGCGGCTCAGGCGGGCGCCAGATGCCCCGGTGTGCGGGTGACCGTCAGCCCCGCCGACCCCGCCAGCCCGGCGAACGTCACCGCGTTGCGCACCGCCGCCGCGTTCGGGTCGTTGTTGAAGTACGCGTACACATCGGCCGGCTCGGGCCAGGCGGCGGCGATGCGGGCCGCCCAGGCCGCCAGGGCCCGCCGGCCGTAGTGCGGCCAGGGCAGGGCACGGCCCTGGTGGAAGCGGACGTACCCCCAGCCGGCGGTGCGCCACAGCGGGGTCACGGGGCGGGACAGCACGTCGGCCCAGCACAGCGCGGCGCCCCGGGCCCGCAGCACCTCGTGCACCTCGGGCGTCCACCAGGACGGGTGACGGGGCTCCACCGCGACCCGGACGCCGGGCGGGAAGCAGGCGAGACAGGCGTCCAGCAGCCCCGCGTCGGCGTGCAGCGTGGGCGGCAGCTGGAGCAGTACCGGGCCCAGACGGTCGCCCAGGCCGGCGGCGTGGGCCAGCAGCCGGTGCACCGGCTCCTCCGGCTCCCGCAGCCGCTTGACGTGCGTGAGGAAGCGGCTCGCCTTGACCGCGACGACGAAGTCCGGCGGCGTGCGCTCCCGCCAGGTGGCGAAGGTCTCCGGGGACGGCAGCCGGTAGAAGGCGTTGTTGCTCTCCACGGTGGCGAAGCCCGCCGCGTACTCCTCCAGCCACCGCCGCAGGGGACAGCCGTCCGGGTACAGCACGCCCCGCCAGTCCTTGTACTGCCACCCCGATGTTCCGACATACAGGGTCATACGACCATCAAAGCACCGGAAGCGAGCGGGGCGCCCGTCGCCGCGGGCCGCGACGGATGCGAGCGGCGCGCCCGTGGTTACAGGTACAGCCCCGCGTCCGCCCCGCCGCGCGGTTCCGGCAGCTGCGCCGGGGAGGTCCCCCGGCGCAGCGCGTACAGCTCCGCCAGGGTCGCGCCGTCGCGGCCGACCCCCTCCTCGCGGCCCAGCCAGGCCACCGCCTCCGGCCGGGTCAGCGGCCCGACCTCGATGCGGGCCAGGCAGCGGCCGGGCCGCACGACGGCCGGGTGGAGGCGCTCCAGGTCCTCGTTGGTGGTGACGCCGACCAGGACGTTGCGGCCCTGGCCGAGCAGACCGTCCGTCAGGTTCAGCAGGCGGGACAGGGCCTGGCCGGCGGTGTGCTTGGCCTCGCCGCGGATCAGCTCGTCGCAGTCCTCCAGGAGCAGCAGCCGCCAGCGGCCCTTGCCTCCCGCGTCCTCCTCACCGATCGCGATGTCCATCAGATAACCGACGTCGGAGAAGAGCCGCTCCGGGTCCAGCACGCAGTCGACCTGGCACCACTCCCGCCAGGACCGGGCCAGCGTCCTGAGGGCCGAGGTCTTGCCGGTACCCGGCGGGCCGTGCAGGAGCAGCAGCCGGCCCGCGATGTCCTCGGGGGTCGTCTTCATCAGGCGGTCCATCGCGTCCGCGACCGGCGCGGTGTAGTTGGCGCGCACCTCCTCCCAGGTGCCCGCCGTGATCTGCCGGGTGGTGCGGTGCGGGCCGCGGCGCGGGGAGACGTACCAGAACCCCATCGTGACGTTCTCCGGCTGCGGTTCGGGCTCGTCCGCCGCGCCGTCCGTCGCCTGGTCGAGGACCTTCTTCGCCAGCTCCGCGCTGGTCGCCGTCACGGTGACGTCGGCGCCCCGGTTCCAGCGGGAGACCAGCACCGTCCAGCCGTCGCCCTCGGCGAGGGTCGCGCTGCGGTCGTCGTCGCGCGCGGCGCGCAGCACCCGCGCGCCGGGCGGCAGCAGGGTCGCCCCGGACCGTACGCGGTCGATGTTCACCGCGTGCGAGTACGGCTGCTCGCCCGTCGCGAAGCGGCCGAGGAACAGCGCGTCGACGACATCGGGAGGCGAGTCGCTGTCGTCGACGTGGAGCCGGATCGGCAGCGCGTCGTGAGGGTTCGCAGACATACCGCCATGATCGGGCACCCGGCCGCCGCGTGCACCCGGTTTCCGGGGCGCGCGCGGCGCCCGCGCCCCGGAAACCGGCTCAGGCACGGGCGCGTACGACCCGTCCGCGGAGCCGCCGCGACCTGCGCACCACGGCGTATCCCTTCGTCAGGGCCCGGTCCCGGGCGAAGGTACGGGCGATCGCGCGGCCCTCGATCAGCCGCTCGAACTCGGCGGGCCGCGTCCCGCGCCGCACCGTGACGCGGCGCAGCGCGTACGGCCCCTGGCACCGCCGCGCCAGCCCGTTGCCGACGGCGAGCGCCTGCGTGTACCCGGTCTCGCGCACCGCCCGCCGCACCCGGCGGTCGGAGTAGCCGTACGGGTAGGCGAACGACTCCGGCGCGCCGCCCAGTTGGCCGGCGACGATCTCCTTGCACAGGATCAGCTCGGAGCGCAGCCGTTCGTCGTCGAGCTGGTCGAGCTGCGGATGACCGTGGCTGTGCCCGCCGATCTCGACGCCCGCGCCGGCCAGTTCCCGGACCTGGTCCCAGTCGAGCATGGTGTCCAGGGCCTCTCCGGTGTCGTGCGGGCCGCGCAGCCACCCGGTGGTGACGAACAGCGTGGCGCAAAAGCCGTGTCCGGCCAGGGCGGGCAGGGCGTGGCGGTGCACGCCCTCGTAGCCGTCGTCGAAGGTGATCAGCACCGGCCGGGCGGGCAGCGGGCGGCCGGAGCGCCAGGCGGCGGCCAGTTCGGCCGTGGTCACCGGCGTGCGGCCCCGCTCGGCGACGATCGCCATCTGCTCGGCGAACGCCTCCGGTGTCACCGACAGCTCGCGGGTGGCGTCGTTCGGATCGGCCGCGACCGCGTGGTACATGAGGATCGGTACGGGCTCCTCACACATCGGCGCCCCCTTCGCCGCGCGTTTCCGCCGCGCCGTGTGTCACCGCCGTGCCGTGTGTCCCCGCGGTGCCGTGCGGCTCCGGCGTGCCGCGCGCCCCTGCCGTGCCCCCCGCCGCCGTGGCCGGGGGCACCGAGAGCGTGGCGCCCCCGCGCCGCGCCCGTACGCTGCCCACCACGTAGCCGCCCGCCGCCGTGAGCACCCCGGCGACGATCGCCCCCGCCCGGCCCGCCCCGCCCGGCCGGGCCAGCAGGGCGTCGCGCAGCCCGCGGGCCACCCCGGCCGGCAGGACGCGGGCGGCGTACCGGCGTTCCGACTCCAGCCCCTTGTCCGCGCCGGCGCTGCGCGCCACCAGCGCCTTGGACAGGCCCTCGGCGTAGGCGCGGGCGCGGAAGTAGGCGAAGTGCTCACGGGCCTCGGGGACCCGGTGGTGGATCACCGCCCGGTCGTCGATGAGCAGGACCGCGTCGGGCCGGGCGCGGGTGAGCCGGATGCACAGCTCCGTTTCCTCGCAGCCCAGCGGCCGTTCGCCGCCGTCGCGCCCGATGCCGGTCGCGAAGCCGCCCGCCGCGTCGAAGGCGCTGCGGCGGAAGGAGGCGTTGCCGCCGAGGACGTTGCGCACCCGGACCCGGCCGCGCGGCAGCCCCTTGTAGGTACAGCCCACCACCCAGTCGAACTCCTCCGGGAACCAGGCGGGCCGGCGGCCCGACGCCCAGACCGGCACCGTGCGCCCGCCGACGGCCATGACCCGCGGGTCGGCGTACCCCTCGGCGAAGTGCCTCAGCCAGTCCCGTTCGGCCACGGCGTCGTCGTCGAGGAAGGCGACGACCTCCCCGCGGGAGGCCGCGATGCCGGTGTTGCGGCCGGCCGACAGGCCGCGGGGGCCCGCGTTGGCGAGCACCCGCACGCCGCCGGCCTCCTCGTACTCCTTGGCCAGCCGCTCCCGCAGCGCCTCGTTGTGGTCGACGACCAGCAGGGTCTCCAGGGCCGGGCGGGACTGCGCCCGCACCGAGGAGACCGCCGCGAGCACGTCCGCCCAGCGGTCCTCGGTGTAGGCGCAGATCACGACGGAGATGCCGGGAGCGCTCAAGACGCCTTCCCCTGGACCGCGCCGAGCAGCGGTGAGTGCGTACGGCCGCGCAGGGCGCGGCGGTTGGAGCGTTCCCGGAGGATCACTCTGAGCACGCGCAGCCCGTCCCGCACGGCCCGCAGGTTGCTGGTGCCGTGGATGCGGAGGTACTCGTGGCTGGGGATCTCCTGCACCTTCAGTCCGGCCTTGACGACCCGGATGTTCATCAGGGTCTCCACCTCGAAGCCCGTGCAGTCGAGGCCGATCTTGTCCAGGCAGTGCCGCCAGAACGCGTTGTAGCCGTAGCACAGGTCGGTGTAGCGGGCGCCGAACTTCCGGTTGACCACCGCGCACAGGGCGGCGTTGCCGAGCCTGCGGACGAAGGTCATGTCGTCGGTGCCGCCGCCGTTGGCGAAGCGGGATCCCTTGGCGAAGTCGGCGCCCGAGACGAGGGCGGACACATACGACACGATCTCCTGGCCGTCGGCGGAGCCGTCCGCGTCGACCATCACGATGATGTCGCCGGTGCACGCCTGGAACCCGGTGATCAGCGCGTCCCCCTTGCCCTTGCCGCGCTGCTCGACGACCTTGACGTCCGGCCACAGCTCCCGGGCGACCTCGACGGTGCGGTCGGTGGAGTTGCCGTCCACGAGGACGACTTCGTGTATCCAGTCCGGCAGCGTCTTGAAGACGTACGGCAGGTTCTCCGCCTCGTTCATGGCGGGGATCACCACGCTCACCGGCGGCGCGATGGCCAGGTGCGAGGAGACGGGCCGGTACCGCCCCGCGGTGGACGGGCCGGTGGTGGACGGGCCGGCGGACGACGGATCCTGGTCCGCGGTCACCGGCCGCAACACTGAGCTCATGAGTCTGGTCCCTCTCGTCCGGTGGGCCGCCCGCCCCCGGGCGGCCCGGCTCTGTGTCCGGTTCGAAAGGGGGGTTCTGTTCTCACCCACGGCACGACACGATGGATCTCCGCACATGCCGGGTGAGCTGGCAAAGCCTGCCGGCGCCGGAAAACGGCAGCCGACCGCGCGGCACGGCTCGGTCACCTGGTGCGGTCACCGAGCTCGGCCCCCCTTACCGCGCCCCGCCCGGTCCGTCGCGGTCCGTGAGCCCCTCCCCTGGAGCCGTGTGCCGAGGGACCGGTGCGGGTGAGTTGTCCGAAGGTATTGACGCTTGAACCCGTATGGCAAGACCTGGAACGAGGTCTCACGTTTTTGGTGATGTGCCGGTAATCGGCCACCTGTTCGCGGGGCACGGCCGGTGCGCGAACACCGGAACCGCCCCTGTCCTCGCCGCCATGACGCCGCGTCTGATACCTATGCCGCGCATGGCCGACTTTGCCCCCCGAAGCGTCGGATGCCGGGCTTCAATGTGGCGCAGCCCCGTACGCACCGTCAAGACGGGGCCTGCACTGCGTCACTTTTTCATTCCTTTTTGAATGATCGTAGACATTCTCGGCATGAACGCTTCCCGACAACACGTCGCGTTGGTACGACGGTTGACGCAGAGATCCTGCTAAAGGGAGGTTCCATGAGACGTTCCCGAATTGCCGGCTTCCTGGCCTCACTCCTCCTCGCCACCGGCACCGCCCTCGCCGGCGCCGCGACGGCGCAGGCGTCCGAGACCGCCGTATCCGGCGACTACGTGGCCCTCGGCGACTCCTACTCCTCCGGAGTCGGCGCCGGCGGCTACATCGCCTCCAGCGGCGACTGCAAGCGCAGCACCAAGGCGTTCCCCCAGCTGTGGGCCGCCGCCAACGCACCCTCGGCGTTCCACTTCACCGCTTGCGCGGGCGCCCGAACGGGTGATGTCCTCGCCGGTCAGCTCGGCCCGCTCGGCTCCGCCACGGGCCTGGTGTCCCTGTCGGTCGGCGGCAACGACGCCGGATTCGGCGACGTCATGACGACCTGTGTGCTCCAGTCCGACAGCTCCTGTCTGTCGCGCATCAACACCGCGAGGGCGTACGTCGACTCCACGCTCCCCGGGCAGCTCGACAAGGTGTACACGGCCATCCGCGACCGGGCCCCCAACGCCCGCGTCGTCGTCCTCGGCTACCCCCGCTTCTACCAGCTCGGCACCTCCTGCCTCGGCCTGTCGGAGACCAAGCGGAAGGCGATCAACGACGCCTCCGACCACCTGAACACGGCGATCGCCAAACGCGTCGCCAACCACGGCTTCACGTTCGGCGACGTACGTCCGTCGTTCGCCGGCCATGAGATCTGCTCCGGCAGTTCCTGGTTGCACAGCGTCAACTGGCTGAACATCGGAGAGTCCTACCACCCGACGGCGGCCGGCCAGTCCGGCGGCTACCTGCCGGCGTTCGACCGCGCCGCCTGAGCCGCCGCCCCGGCACGGCACGGGCGGTCCACGGCGCTCCGTCGCCGCGCTGCGGCCGCAACGGAGGGAGAAGAAGGAGAAGCGGAAGGAGGGGAGGCCCCCGGCCGGGGGCCGGGCAGCAACGGCGCGGAGACCGCGGTCGGCGCCACAGGGGTGTCGCCGAGCGACCGCTGGCCCTGTACCTGGGCCGGCAGCGGGCCGGCC
>NZ_JBFAWY010000058.1:0-27954 GCF_040680575.1 Streptomyces sp. NPDC052020 | reverse complement strand
CCTGGCCGCGCTGCACGCCCTGTACGGCGCGGCGGACGACGGCTCCGCCACCGGCGGCCCGGACCCGACCCGGCGGATCTTCCCGATCCTGGGGGGTGTCCGCCCGCAGCGGTTGGCGCGTCGACCCGGGTGCGTTGGTCACCGACCGATTCCGCGCCGTTCCGAGGACGGACACCCCCCGGCGCGGCCCGACCCACCCCCGACCCTGGCCGCTCCGCGCACCCCCACCGGAGCCGCAGGGAGGCGCCGCAGGCACCACAACGCACGAACCCGCACAGGAAGCCGCCGGCATCCCGCACCCCCACCGGAGGCCCCGCGGGCACCCCCGGAACCGCCGCTACTCCTACTCCTGCTCCTCCTCGGCCGCGGACGTCCCGCCCGCAGACGACTCGCCCGCGGCCCCCTGCTCCAGCAGCCGCGACAGCTGCCTCCCCGTGATCCGCTTGAACTTCCGCTTCTGCGGCCGCGTCCGGTCCAGCACCGCCACCTCCAGCCGCTCGGCCGGAATCTCCCGCTGGCTGCCGTTGGTGTCCCGCGACAGCGCCTGCACGGCCAGCTGCAACGCCTCCGCCAGCGACATCCCGTCCCGGTGCCGCTGGTCGAGGTAGCTGCTGATCTGCTCGGCGTTGCCGCCGACCGCCACCGAGCCGTGCTCGTCGACGATCGAGCCGTCGTGCGGCAGCCGGTACATCTGGTCCTGCTCCGCAGTCTCCCCCACCTCGGCGACGACCAGCTCCACCTCGTACGGCTTCTCCCCCGAGCTGGAGAAGATCGTGCCGAGGGTCTGCGCGTAGACATTGGCGAGCCCGCGCGCCGTCACGTCATCGCGGTCGTAGGTGTAACCGCGCAGGTCCGCGTAGCGCACCCCGCCGATGCGCAGATTCTCGTACTCGTTGTACTTCCCGGCGGCCGCGAAACCGATCCGGTCGTAGATCTCGCTGAACTTGTGCAGCGCGCGGGACGGGTTCTCACCGACGAACACGATGCCGTCGGTGTACTGCAGCACGACCAGGCTGCGGCCGCGGGCGATGCCCTTGCGGGCGTATTCCGCCCGGTCGGCCATGGCCTGCTGAGGTGAGACATAGAACGGCGTCGACACCGGTTATCCGTCCCTTTCAGTCGAAGTCACTGGATCACCTGACAACAAACAAGGCGAAACAAGGCGCCCCCTACAGCAGCGCCGCCCGCGGCCCGTCCGGATGCTCCAGCCGCCGTTCCAGGATCGACCGGGCGATCCCGGACGCCTCGTCGTCGGTGAGCCGGCGGAAGCCGTCCTCGGTGATCACGGTGACGATCGGATAGATCCGGCGCGCGACATCGGGACCACCGGTCGCCGAGTCGTCGTCGGCCGCGTCGTACAGGGCCTGGACCACCAGTGTCGTGGCCTCGGCCTCGCTCAGGTCGTCGCGGAACAGCTTCTTCATGGCGCCGCGCGCGAAGATCGAACCGGAGCCCGTCGCCGCGAAGCTCTGCTCCTCCGACCGTCCGCCCGTCACGTCGTACGAGAAGATGCGCCCCTTGCCGCGGTCCACGTCGTATCCGGCGAACAGCGGCACCACGGCCAGACCCTGCATGGCCATGCCGAGGTTGGAGCGGATCATCGTCGACAGGCGGTTCGCCTTGCCCTCCAGCGACAGCTGGGTGCCTTCGACCTTCTCGAAGTGCTCCAGCTCCAGCTGGAACAGCTTCACCATCTCCACGGCCAGACCCGCCGTGCCGGCGATGCCCACCGCCGAGTACTCGTCCGCAGGGAAGACCTTCTCGATGTCCCGCTGCGCGATGACATTGCCCATGGTGGCGCGCCGGTCACCGGCGAGGACCACGCCGCCGGGGAACGTCACGGCCACGATCGTCGTGCCGTGCGGCGCCTCGACGACCCCTTGCACCGGCGGGAGCTGCCGGTTGCCCGGCAGCAGCTCCGGCTGGTGCTCGGCGAGGAAGTCCATGAACGAGGAGGACCCCGGCGTCAGGAAGGCAGCTGGTAGACGCCCGGTGCTACGAGTGTTGGCTTCCACGCGATTCCTTCCACGTATGCAGCAGCCCGCCTTGTGATTGTCGGGCCGATCGTTGAAACTGCCCCAGCGCGGCGTTCGGCTGGAGCACGGTACGCCACGGACCCTACCCCCCTTGCGGCAGTGATCCACATACTCGGCGGGAACCCCGGAAGGGGACACAACGGGTCCGGACGCGGCGCCGCGCGCGGCACGGCCTCACCGCACCGCGCGCGACACCTCACGCACCTCTCACCCGCCGGTCGCCCGCCCGGCCGGCCGTGGGCCCGTAGGCCGGACCGGCCTACTCGCCGCCCTTCTGGACGAAGGACCTCACGAAGTCCTCGGCGTTCTCCTCGAGCACGTCGTCGATCTCGTCCAGCACGGAGTCGACATCGTCGCTGAGCTTCTCGTGGCGCTCCTTGAGATCCTCCGAAGCCTGCGCGTCCTGCGCCTGCTCCTCGACCTCCTCGGTGGACCGGGTGGCCTTCTGCTGCCCGCCGCCGGTGTCCTTGGTCGCCATAACCCTCACCCCGCTCGGTTCGCCCGACACAATTCGCTCGGTCAAGATCAGACCCTACAAGCCGGGTCCGACATCGGCCCCGCAGTTTCTCCAACGCACGGGGCCTGCCTTCATGATTCCCAGACGCCGGGTTTTCCACCCCGCCCGGCCGCCTTCGTGCTGGTACCCGCGTATCCGCCCGCCGTGCGTGCGCGCGGAGGCCCGGACACCCGGCCCTTGGCCGCTCAGCCGCCGGAGAGCACCCTGACCAGGTCCTCGGCCGTGCGGCAGCGGTCCAGGAGCTCCTTGACGTGATTACGCGTTCCGCGAAGCGGCTCCAGGGTGGGCACCCGCTGGAGCGAGTCGCGGCCCGGCAGGTCGAAGATCACCGAGTCCCAGGAGGCCGCGGCGACGTCGTCGGCGTACTGCTCCAGGCAGCGCCCCCGGAAGTACGCGCGCGTGTCCTCCGGCGGCTTGGTGCGGGCCCGCTCGACCTCGGCCTCGTCCAGCAGCCGCTTCATACGGCCACGGGCCACCAGACGGTTGTAGAGGCCCTTGTCGGGGCGCACGTCGGCGTACTGGAGGTCGACCAGGTGCAGCCGTGCGGCGTCCCAGTCCACGCCGTCCCGGCGCCGGTAGCCCTCCATGAGCTCCCGCTTGGCGACCCAGTCCAGCTCGCCGGCCAGGCTCATCGGGTCGTTCTCCAGGCGGGTGAGGATGTCCTCCCAGCGGCTCAGCACGTCCGTGGTCTGGTCGTCGGCGTCCGCCCCGAACCGTTCCTCGACGTATTTGCGCGCCAGCTCGTAGTACTCCATCTGGAGCTGCACCGCGGTGAGTGTGCGGCCGCTGCGCAGGGTGACCAGGTGGCGCAGCGACGGGTCGTGCGAGACCTGGTGGAGGGTGCGCACGGGCTGGTCCACGGCGAGGTCGACGGCGATGAAACCGTCCTCGATCATCGACAGGACCAGGGACGTCGTGCCCAGCTTCAGATAAGTGGAGATCTCCGACAGATTGGCATCACCGATGATCACGTGCAGCCGGCGGTACTTCTCGGCGTCGGCGTGCGGCTCGTCGCGGGTGTTGATGATCGGGCGCTTGAGGGTCGTCTCCAGGCCCACCTCGACCTCGAAGTAGTCCGCGCGCTGGCTCAGCTGGAAACCGTGCTCGTGCCCGTCCTGCCCGATGCCGACGCGGCCGGCGCCGGCGAAGACCTGGCGGGAGACGAAGAACGGCGTGAGGTGGCGCACGATGTCCGAGAAGGGGGTCTCCCGCTTCATCAGGTAGTTCTCGTGCGTGCCGTAGGACGCGCCCTTGTTGTCGGTGTTGTTCTTGTACAGGTGGATCGGCTGCGCGCCGGGCAGCTGGGCGGCCCGTTCCGCGGCCTCGGCCATGATCCGCTCGCCGGCCTTGTCCCACAGCACGGCGTCCCTCGGATTGGTGACCTCGGGCGCGCTGTACTCGGGGTGCGCGTGGTCGACGTACAGCCGGGCTCCGTTGGTGAGGATCACATTGGCCAGGCCGATGTCCTCGTCGGTGAGCTGGCTGGCGTCGGCGGCCTCGCGGGCGAGGTCGAAGCCTCGCGCGTCCCGCAGCGGGTTCTCCTCCTCGAAGTCCCAGCGGGCCCGGCGGGCCCGGTGCATCGCCGCCGCGTAGGCGTTGACGATCTGGGACGAGGTGAGCATGGCATTGGCGTTCGGGTGGCCGGGGACGGAGATCCCGTACTCCGTCTCGATGCCCATTACTCGCCGTACGGTCATGCGGCCCTCCTTGCCCGGCGGCGCCCTCGGTCGTGGACACCGCTCAGATACCGCTGGTGCTCGATCACGTGTGCGGTACCCGTCCCCGCACTGCGCGACTCGGCGGTACGGAAGAGCCTAGAACGCCTTTGCGCTGGTGGGGAGATCATTTGCGTCATTGCCTGCTCCATCCGCGGGCCTGAAAAACAGCCGGCTGCGGGTACCCGGTGAGGGCACCCGCAGCCGCCCTGCGTTTTACAGGTACTGACCGGTGTTCGCCACCGTGTCGATGGAGCGTCCGGTGTCCGCGCCCTGCTTTCCGGTGACAAGGGTGCGGATGTAAACGATCCGCTCGCCCTTCTTGCCGGAGATCCGGGCCCAGTCGTCCGGGTTGGTGGTGTTGGGCAGGTCCTCGTTCTCCTTGAACTCGTCCACACACGCCTGGAGGAGGTGGGAGACCCGCAGGCCCTTCTGGCTCTTCTCGAGGAAGTCCTTGATCGCCATCTTCTTGGCGCGGCCCACGATGTTCTCGATCATGGCGCCGGAATTGAAGTCCTTGAAGTAAAGGACTTCCTTGTCGCCATTGGCGTAGGTGACCTCCAGGAAGCGGTTCTCCTCCGATTCGGCGTACATCTGTTCCACGGCGGTCTGGATCATGCCCTGGACGGTGGCCGCCTTGTCGCCGCCGTGCTCCGCGAGGTCGTCCTCGTGCAGCGGGAGGCGCTCGGTGAGGTACTTTCCGAAGATGTCCTTGGCCGCCTCGGCGTCCGGACGCTCGATCTTGATCTTCACATCCAGCCGGCCGGGCCGCAGGATGGCGGGGTCGATCATGTCCTCGCGGTTGGAGGCGCCGATCACGACCACGTTCTGCAGGCCCTCCACGCCGTCGATCTCGGCGAGGAGCTGGGGGACGATGGTGTTCTCCACGTCCGAGCTGACACCGGAGCCGCGGGTGCGGAAGAGGGACTCCATCTCGTCGAAGAAGACGATGACGGGCGTGCCCTCGCTCGCCTTCTCCCTGGCCCGCTGGAAGACCAGGCGGATCTGCCGCTCGGTCTCGCCGACGTACTTGTTCAGCAGCTCGGGGCCCTTGATGTTCAGGAAGAAGCTCTTGCCGGCCGCCTGTCCGGTCACCTCGGCGACCTTCTTGGCCAGCGAGTTGGCGACCGCCTTGGCGATCAGCGTCTTGCCGCATCCGGGAGGCCCGTAGAGCAGGACACCCTTGGGCGGACGCAGCTCGTGCTCCCGGAAGAGGTCCGGGTAGAGATAGGGGAGCTCGACCGCGTCGCGGATCGCCTCGATCTGGTTGCCGAGGCCGCCGATCTGCTCGTAGCCGATGTCCGGCACCTCTTCGAGGACGAGCTCCTCGACCTCGCTCTTGGGCACCACCTCGTAGACGTATCCGGAGCGCGGTTCGAGCAGCAGGGCGTCGCCGGGACGGATGGTGACGTCCAGCAGCGGCTCGGCGAGCCGCACCACCCGCTCCTCGTCGGTGTGCCCCAGCACCAGGGCGCGCTCGCCGTCCTCGAGGATCTCCTTGAGGGTGACGATGTCGCCGACGCGCTCGAACTCCATGGCCTCGACCACGTTGAGCGCCTCGTTGAGCATGACCTCCTGGCCGCGCCTCAGCTCGTCGAGGTCGACGCTCGGGCTGACGTTCACCCGGAGCTTGCGGCCCCCGGTGAAGATGTCGGCGGTGCCGTCCTCGTTCGCTTGCAGGAAGACACCGAAGCCGGCCGGCGGCTGGGCGAGCCGGTCGACCTCCTCCTTGAGAGCCACGATCTGGTCACGGGCCTCACGGAGCGTATTGGCGAGTCGCTCGTTCTGCGCGGACACGCCGGCCAGATTGGTCTGAAGCTCGACGATCCGCTCTTCGAGAATCCTCGTGTGCCGCGGAGAGTCGGCGAGCTTGCGTCGCAGGACGGCGATCTCCTGCTCAAGGTAGGCAATCTGCCCGTCCGGGTCGTCGGACCCGCGTCCCGGGCGGATGCCGCGGTTCATGTCGTCGTCGTGGGCTGCCACGGTCCTCACCTCCTCCAAGGGGAGCTGGACGCTTCCAGACCCTACCTGGGTGGGTGTCGATTGAAACCCCTAGATCACAAAGACGGTCGGGGTGTGTCTGATCTTCACCCTTGCGCTCTCCCTCACGCCAGGGGAATACCCACAGAACACGATTGAAAAGCAGACGGAGGTAGGGTCGAACCGTTCAACACCCGTCAGAGCTGGCCGGATTCCGTGCAGCCCGACGCAGAAACGGCAGGAGAGATGAGCGTGCAGCAGGAGGCCGGAGTCGACGGCGAGGCACTGGAGGTGTGGATCGACCAGGACCTGTGTACCGGCGACGGCATCTGCGCCCAGTACGCGCCCGAGGTGTTCGAGCTGGACATCGACGGTCTGGCGTACGTCAAGGGCGCGGACGACGAGCTTCTGCAGAGCAAGGGGGCGACAACGCCCGTGCCGTTGCCGCTTCTCACGGATGTGGTCGACTCCGCGAAGGAGTGTCCGGGCGAATGCATTCACGTACGTCGCGTTTCGGACAAGGTCGAGCTGTTCGGTCCCGACGCAGAGTGACCGGGTCTGAACAGAAGGCGATCACTGTTTGTTTTCTCACAGCGTGACCCCGATGCCGCCACCGGCCCCCGGCGGTGGCGCCCGTCACACCGTCCGGGCCTGGGACGGCTCCGCGCGGACGAACGCGCCGTTCTTCCACCGCCACTTCACGTCATCCGTCACGTCCGGGCAGCAACTGGGCACATCGGCCGACGAGTAGCCGAGCAGGGTGGCGAGGACGGCGCCGTCGCGTACCGCGAGGGCGGTGGCCGTGCGGCGTTCGCGGGGGTCGACGAGGGTGGCCACCACGCGGGGCGTGCCGCCGCCGGCGTCGCCGGTGAGGACGTACACGCCGTCGGGCGGGGTGCCCATGGGGGCGTCGCAGTGGACGACGGCGACCGTCTCGGGCCGGCCGTCGCCGTCGAGGTCGCCGGTGGCCTTCTTCCGCACCACCGCCTCGACCGGGCCGCACTCCAGCGGGAAGGTGACAGTCGCCGGGTCGGGCGGCGCGGCGTCCGCCCGGGTGGCGTTCGTCCTGGAACCGGCGGCGGCCTGCGCCGCCGTGGCGGCGTCGGGCGGCAGAAGCGAGGAGAGCGCCACGACGCCGGCGACCGCGGCCGCGGTGGCGATCCAGTGGACGGGGCGGGTGTGCGTGTGCGCCAGGTCCGGAACGGCGGAGTGCTGCACGAGGAGTGTCTCCTGTGAGGGCTGTGCCGGTGGGATGGCCAGCATCGTGCCATACGTCACAGTGCGGCGGAACGGCGGGGTGGGTACCGGGACGGGATCGGCGCACCCGGTCCGGGCCCCGTGACAACGCGAGGACGCCGTGGCCGAGTTCCCGGGTGTGCGCGGGAACTCGGCAACGGCGTCCTCAGGTTGACGGCGGCACGTCCGTACGTGGACGGCGGCAGCGGCCGGCTCAGCGGCCGGCGCCTCCGTCCGCGTTGGGGCCGGCGTAGTCCTCGCCGTAGGCGCCCTTGGCGGGGCGGCGGCGGCGCATCGGCGGCTCGACGCCGTCGGCGAGGCGGCGGGCGGTGAGCAGGAAGCCGGTGTGGCCGATCATCCGGTGGTCCGGGCGGACGGCCAGGCCCTCGATGTGCCAGTTGCGGATCATGGTTTCCCAGGCGGTCGGCTCGTTGAAGCAGCCGATCTCACGGATGGACTCCACGGTCCGGGCGAGCTGGGTGGTGGTCGCGACGTAGCAGCACAGGATGCCGCCGGGCACCAGCGCCTTGGAGACCGCCTCCAGGCACTCCCAGGGGGCGAGCATGTCGAGGATGACGCGGTCGACGTCGGTGTCGGACAGGTTGTCCTGGAGGTCGCCGACGGTGAGCTGCCAGGCCGGGTGGGGGCCGCCGAAGTACCGCTCCACGTTGGCCTGGGCGATCTCGGCGAAGTCGGCGCGGCGCTCGTAGGAGTGCAGCATGCCCTGGTCGCCGATGGCGCGCAGCAGGAAGCTGCTGAGCGAGCCGGAGCCGACGCCGGCCTCCACGACGCGCGCGCCGGGGAAGATGTCGGCGAAGGCGAGGATCTGCCCCGCGTCCTTGGGGTAGACGACGGCTGCCCCGCGGGGCATGGACAGGACGTAGTCGGGGAGCAGGGGGCGCAGCGCGAGATAGGCGACGTTCCCGGTGGTGCGGACAACGCTGCCCTCGGGAGCGCCGATCAGTTCGTCGTGCGGGAAGGAACCCTTGTGGGTGTGGAAGTTCTTCCCGGCCTCGAGCGTGAACGTGTAGTGGCGGCCCTTGGGGTCGGTCAGCTGTACCTGGTCCCCGACCTTGAAGGGCCCGCGACGGCGGGCGGCACCGGTCGGTTCGGACATGTGACCAGCCTACCGGCCTTTGGCGGGGCCGCCGACCATGGCGGGCTCAGGCGGACGGGCGGGCCATGGCCTTGACGAAGGCCCGCTCGACGTCGGCTGCGGACAGCACGCCGTAGATCGCGCCGGTCTCCTCCACGACGAGGTACTCGGTCGCCGGGGTGGCGCGCAGGACGTCCAGGAGTTCCTCGCCCGCCAGCTCTGCCGAGACGCGCATGCCGTCGGTGAGCTCCTGGGCGAGCCCGCTGACCGCGACCCAGGGGCGGCGGTGCTCGGGGACGCCGACGATGGCGGCCTCGCGGACGATCGACTGGGGGCTGCCCTCGGCGTCGACGACGACCAGGGCGCGGGCCCCGGCGGCGTTGGCGCGGCGCAGGGCCTCGGAGAGCGGGGTGTCGCTCTCGACGGGGACGGCGCGGCGGGTCAGGGCGCGGGCGCGCAGGTCGGGCAGGTGCTCGCGCAGGCGTGCCATGCGCAGGCTGTTGCCGGCGCCGGTCCAGATGATCGCGGCGAGGATGGCGGCGAGCAGGGCGTCCATGACGGTGTCCATGCCGACGTTGTCCACTGCGTCGGCGCCGAGGGCCCCGGACTGGGTGAGCAGCGGCAGGCCGATCAGGACGCAGACGGCGAGGGCCCGGCCGACCCAGGCGGCGGCGACCGTACCGCTCATCGGCCTGCCGGTGAGCTTCCAGACGACGGCGCGGAGCATCCGGCCGCCGTCGAGGGGCAGGCCGGGAAGGAGGTTGAAGGCGGCCACGATGAGGTTGGAGACCATCAGGCCGGCCAGCAGGACGCCGGGGACGGTGCCCGGCTCCACGGGTTGCAGGGCCAGGTAGAAGACGCCGGCCAGGACGAGGGAGAGCAGGGGGCCCACGAAGGCCAGGACGAACTCGCGGCCGGGGGTCTCGGCCTCCTTCTCGATCTCGGAGACACCGCCGAAGAACTGGAGCTGGATGCGGCGGACCGGGAGCTTGAAGCGGAGGGCGGCGATGGTGTGGGCGAGCTCGTGGACGAGGACGGAGGCGTAGAAGGCGACCGCGAAGAACAGGGAGACCAGATAGCGGGCGGCGCCCAGCTCGGGCAGGACGCGGTCGAGCTGTCCGCCGAAGACCCAGGTGATCAGGGCGGCGACGAGGAACCAGCTCGGCGCGACGTACACGGGGACGCCGAAGGGCCGCCCCATCAGCAGCCCGCCGCCGGGCTCCGGCGGGCGCTGCGGCGGGGGGCCGGGCGCGACCGCGGAGTCGGCGCGGTCGCCGCCGGGGCCGGGGTCGGCGGGGGCATGGTGGTCGCCGCTTCGGGCCGCGCCGGGGACCGGGGCGGCCGGACCGCCGTCGGCGGCGGCCGGCGGCTCCTGCCCGGGCGTGCCGTCCGTTCCGCGCCCGGCGTCCTCGCGGCGCTCTGGCTCGGGAACCGCTCCGCCGTGCGGGGCGTGGGTGGGCGTCCGGTCGCCGGGTCCGGCGGCAGGGGCGGCCGTGGTGCCGGTACGGGGTGCGTCGTCCTCGGCGGGGGGCGCGTCGGCCCGGGCCGGGCCGCCGTCCCCGCCGTCCGGGGCCGGTCCGCCCGTACCGGACGAGTCACCGTCGCCGGAGGAGTCACCGTTCCCGGACGGGACACCGCTCCCAGAAGGATCGCCGTTCCCGGACGGTCGACCGCGCCGGTCCTCGGCCCCGGTGGGTTCCCCGGCTCGGGCCGGTTCGCCGTCCGGAGCGGGTCCGGGCGCGGCGGGGCCGGTGGGTGCCGGGTGGGTGTCGCCGCTCGGGGCCGGGCCGGGGTGCGCGGGGTCCGCGGCCGGGGCTCCCCGCCCCGCGTGGTGCTCGGCCGGTTCCTCGCTGCCGGACCGCGGCTGCCCGCTCCCGCCGCTCACGTCCACGGTGTCCCCTCGTTCGAAGCGTCTCCCGCACCTCGCGGGCGGGAGGGTCTCGTGTCGATGGTATGCGGCCCTCGCGTCCCGTTCCGCCCCGGCACCCCTGGCTTCTCCCACGGCGCACGCCTCACGGGCGCGGGTGGGTCACTGTCAGTGGCGGGCCGTAAGGTCTGTGGGCATGGAGACGAGCATCGAGGGTGTCGTGGAGACCGCCGCCGGTCCTGCCCCGCGGAGGGAGCCTTCCGCGACGGCCGGGGCGGCGGCGGAGGCGGAGGCGGGCGGGAGCATCCGGGCGACGGCCACCGCCCCGGAGCCCGCCGCCGTACCGCCGGCGACGCTCTCGCCCTCGCGCGCCGGTGACTTCATGCAGTGCCCGCTGCTGTACCGGTTCCGGGTGATCGACCGCCTTCCGGAGAAGCCGAGCGAGGCGGCGACGCGCGGCACCTTGGTGCACGCGGTGCTGGAGCGGCTCTTCGACGCCCCGGCGGCCGAGCGGACGGCGCCGCGCGCGAAGGCGCTCGTCCCGGCCCAGTGGGACCGGCTGCGCGAGAGCCGCCCGGAGGTCGTGGAGCTGTTCGCGGACGACCCGGACGGCGAGCGGCTGGCGCGCTGGCTCGCCGAGGCGGAGCGGCTGGTCGAGCGCTGGTTCAGCCTGGAGGACCCGAGCCGGCTGGAGCCCGCCGAGCGGGAGCTGTTCGTCGAGGCGGAGCTGGAGTCGGGGCTGCGGCTGCGCGGCATCATCGACCGGGTCGACGTGGCGCCCACGGGCGAGGTGCGGATCGTCGACTACAAGACGGGCAAGGCGCCCCGGCCGGAGTACGCGGAGGGCGCGCTGTTCCAGATGAAGTTCTACGCCCTGGTGGTGTGGCGGCTGAAGAAGGTCGTCCCGCGGCGGCTTCAGCTGGTCTATCTGGGCAGCGGTGACGTGCTGACGTACGACCCGGTCCTCGCCGATCTGGAGCGGGTCGAGCGCAAGCTGCTGGCCCTGTGGGACGCGATCCGGCAGGCGACCGAGACCGGCGACTGGCGGCCGCGGCCCACCAAGCTCTGCGGCTGGTGCGACCACCGGGCGCACTGCCCGGAGTTCGGCGGCACTCCCCCGCCCTATCCGCTGCCCGTGCGCCCGGCCGCCGCCGGTGCGGGCGGCTGAGCCGGGCGGCGGGCGGCCGCCCGGAGGGGGATCGGCCCAGGCGCGCAGGGCAGAATGGGGCCGGACTAGCGAAGGAGACTTACGTGGCCATCCGCGTCCTATTGGTCGACGACCAGCCGCTGCTGCGTACGGGCTTCCGGATGATTTTGGAGGCGGAGCAGGACATCGCGGTCGTCGGCGAGGCCGGTGACGGCCTCCAGGCTCTCGACCAGGTGCGGGCACTGCAACCCGACGTGGTCCTGATGGACATCCGCATGCCGCGGATGGACGGCGTGGAGGCGACCCGGCAGATCACCGGCCCCGACCGGGACGGCCCGGCGAAGGTGCTGGTGCTGACCACCTTCGACCTCGACGAGTACGTGGTGGAGGCGCTGCGGGCCGGCGCCAGCGGCTTCCTGCTGAAGGACGCCCCGGCGGCCGAACTGGTGCAGGCGATCCGCGTGGTGGCCGCCGGTGAGGCGATGCTCGCGCCGAGCATCACCAGGCGGTTGCTCGACAAGTACGCCACGCATCTGCCCTCCGGTGACGAGCCGGTGCCGGACACCCTGCACACGCTCACGGACCGTGAGGTGGAGGTGCTGAAGCTGGTGGCGCGCGGTCTGTCCAACGCCGAGATCGCCGCCGATCTCTTCGTCAGCGAGACCACCGTGAAGACGCATGTGGGGCATGTGCTGACCAAGCTGGGGCTGCGTGACCGGGTGCAGGCCGCGGTGTACGCGTACGAGAGCGGGCTGGTGCGCCCCGGGGCGCAGTAGGCCCGCGCCGCCGGGTCCGTACGACACGCGAAGGGCGCCCCCTGCCGGGCAGGGGGCGCCCTTCGCCGTGTGCGGCGATCCGTCAGTCCTTGCTGAGTTCCCAGAACCGGAAGACGGTGGAGGCGTCGAGGCAGTACTCCAGGCCGTAGACGTGGTCGCGGACGACCGCGTACTGCTTGGCCTGCCAGACGGGCAGGACGGGGATGTCCTCGGCGACGATGTCCTGGAGGCGGCCGAACTCCTCCTCGGTCGAGGAGCGGTCGCTCTCGGCGGCGGTGCGCGGCAGGAGGGTGCCGGTGACGGTGCTGTCGGCGTAGTTGTTGCCCAGCACGTTGCCCTTGCCGAAGAAGGGGGCCGTGAAGTTGTCGGGGTCCGGGTAGTCGGGGACCCAGCCCTTCACGTACACGCCGTACTTGCCGGCGGCTATGTCCTTCTCGTACTGCTCGAAGGGCACGGACTGCATCTCCGCGTCGAACAGGCCGCTCGCGTTGAGCTGGCCGGCGATCGCCTGGAGTTCCTGGTCGGTGGCCGGGCCGTAGCGGGACGGGGTCGACCAGAGGGTCAGCTTGACCTTGCCGGTGATGCCGTCCGCGCGCAGGGCGGCGGCGGCCTTGTCCTTGGAGGGGCGGGCGCCGTAGGTGTCGAAGAAGGCCGTGTTGTGGCCGGCGATACCGGCCGGGATGATCGAGTACAGCGGGGTCGCCGTGCCCTGGTACACGTCCTGGATGAGGGCCTCGCGGTCCAGCAGGTGGGCGATGGCCTTGCGGACGCCCGGCTTGCCGGCGACCGGGTCGTCCATGTTGAAGACGAGGTGCTGGACTTCGGCGCTGCTGCCCTCGACGATCTCGACGCCGGAGCCGTCGCCGGCCTTCTGGAGGTCCGCGATGTCGCTCGCGGTCAGGCCGCGGTAGGCGACGTCGACGTCGCCGTCCAGGAGGGACTGCTTCAGCTTGCTCTGGTCGCCGTGGAAGAACTTGAGCGTCACGCCCGTGTTCTGGACCTCGGCGGTGCCCTTGTAGTGCTTGTTCACCGAGAAGACGGCCTCGTTCTCACCGAACGAGTCCAGCTGGTAGGGACCGGAGCCGACCGCCTTGCCGTCCTCGCGCAGTCCGTCGGCGTCGTACTGGCGGTGGTCGACGATGGAGCCGGCGCCGGAGGCGATCTTGCTGGGGAAGGTGGCGTCCGGCGTGTTGAGGTGGAAGACGACCGTCCTGGCGTCGGGCGTCTCGACCTTGTCGAGCGTGGTGAACATGACGGCGGGACCGGCCCCGTCCTTGATCTTCAGCACGCGGTCGAAGGAGAACTTCACGTCCTTCGAGGTGAGCGGGTCGCCGTTGCTGAACTTCAGCCCGTCCTTGAGCGTGCACCGGTACACCTGGGCCCGCGTGTCGGTGAAGGCACAGGCCTCGGCGGCCTCCGGTTCCGGCTGCGTGCCTCCCTTGGGGAAGCTGAGCAGCGACTGGAAGACGTTGTTGAACAGCAGCCAGGAGCCGGGGTCGTAGCCGGCGGCGGGGTCGGTGGCCAGGACGTCGTCGGACATGCCGACGACGACCGAGGGGCCGTCGGCCCCGGAATCGCCGTTCTCCGTACCGCAGCCGGTCAGCAGGCCGGAGGCGAGCCCCGCCACGATCGGCAGGACCGGCCAGTGGTTGCGCAGGTTCACGTGCTGTGCCTTGTCGTCGGTGAGTCGGGTCGCCGGGGCCGTCGTCCACGGCCCCGGCGGCGGGAAGGCGTCAGCCGCTCACTCCGCGGCCGAGCTCCCACAGCTGAAGGGTGGAGGAGGAGTTCAGGGCGTACGCGGTGCCCGTGATGTCGTCCCGCGCGGCGACGTACTGCTTGCCCTGCCACAGCGGCAGCACCGGTACTTCGTCGGCGACGATGTCCTGCATCCTCGTCACGCTCTCCGCGGCGGACAGCCGGTCGGCCTCGCGCCGGGACTCCGGGATGAGGGTGTCGCGGATCTCGCTGTTGACGTACGGCGAGCTGAGGAAGTTGTCGGCGTCGAGGAACGGGGCGAGGAAGTTGTCGGCGTCCGGGAAGTCCGGGAACCAGCCCATGCCGTAGACCTCGTACTCGCCCTTCTGCCCGGCCGGGCGGAAGGTCTTCCAGGGGGTGCCCTCGATGCTGACGTCGAACAGGCCGCTGTCGTTCAGCTGCCTCTTCAGCTCCTCGAACTCCAGCTCGGTGGCCGCGCCGTAGTGGTCGGTGGTGTAGTGCAGCGTCAGCTTCACCGGGAGGCTGATGTCGGCCCGCTCCAGCAGGGTCCTGGCCTTGTCCGCGCTCGGGTCGCCGTACTCGTTGAAGAACGAGTTGGAGTGACCGGTGACCGTGGCCGGCACCAGGGAGTACAGCGGCTCGGCCTGGGAGCCGTAGACCCTGGAGATCAGTTCGCTGCGGTTGATGGTCTGGGCCATGGCCTGGCGGACGGCCTTGTCCTTGACCTCCGGCGCGTTGGTGTTGAAGGCCAGGTAGCGGATCTCCAGGCCGGGCATCTCCACCAGGTCGACGGTGTCGTCGGAGGCGTTGGACAGCTCCTTGACCTGCTCCGGCGTCATGGCGCGGGCCATCAGGTCGATGTCGCCCCGGTCCAGCGCGCGGCCCATGGCGTCGGCGTCCTCGAACGACACCATCTCGACCTTCTCGTTGTTCACCGCCAAGGTCCCCTTGTAGCCGGGGTTCTTGGTGAACACGGCCTTGACCAGTTCGTCGTCCTGGACTTCGGCCTTCACGGTGTACGGGCCCGAGCCGTCCACGCCGAAGCCTTCGCGCAGCTTGTCCTTGGCGTAGTCGTCGGGGTTGACGATGCCCGCCACCGGAGTGGACAGCTTGAACGGGAAGGTGGCGTCGGCGGTCTTGAGGTGGAAGATGACCTCGCGCTCGCCCTGCGTCTCGATGGTGTCGATGGTGGACAGCAGGCCCGACACACCGCTGCCGGTCTTCAGGGAGCGCGCGCGGTCGATGGAGTACTTCACGTCGGCCGCGGTGACGGGGTCGCCGGAGGCGAACTTCAGGCCGTCGCGCAGGGTGCAGGCGTAGCGTTCGTTGCCGGTGTCGGTGAAGCCGCACTTCTCGGCGGCCTCGGGTACCGGCTCCCCCTCCCCGCGGGGCTGGACCATCAGGGTCTGGACAGTCTGGCGCAGGATGTTCCAGCTGCCGACGTCGTAGGCGAAGGCCGGGTCGAGGGGCGCCGGGGCAGCCTTCGAGGCGGTGAACCGGTCCGTGGTGCCGACGACGATCGCGTCACCGTCGCCGCTGCCGCCGTCCGACCCGCCGCACGCGGCGAGCACCGGGGCGAGCAGACCGATGACGGCCGGCAGCACCAAAGTCTTGCGGTTCATGCTCGGGGTACTCCAGGACTGTCGGGTCCGTGTATCCGGCATGCAGGGGTGGCGCAGCGGATCACGGGGGTGGGGGTGATGTTCTCGCGACGAGATTAGTCCGCGCCCGCAGTACGGTTCGCGGGCACCGAAGTTGAGGTCTCATCACGCAGCGAAACCGGGTGCGGACAGACCGAAAACCCGACAGGGGAAGGATTCGTGCAGCCTCCCACCAATCGGGACACATAGGCACGTCGGCAACACCCGGAAGGCGGCGCTCAGCACACGCACACCCCCTTGTCGACCCGTCATCACGTGACGAACGTCACAACATAGCCCGGTGAGCGGCCCGCCGGAAGGCGTTCATCCGGCGGCGGGAATTTTGCCGCGCACACCACTGCGTGATCTCCGCGCGCGGTCTCCCGAACACGCGTACCCGGAAATTCCCGCCCTATCAGCGCCGTACGCCGGGTGAACGCCTAGCGCCTTTTCGTCATCAGTCGGCGCAGGAATGCGAGGTCGACCTCTTCCAGCGAGGTCACGACCGTGCGCCGGGGCGCCGGGGCGAGGGGGGCGACGGACGGCACGGCCACCACGTGGCAGCCCGCGGCCTCCGCGGCGGCGACCCCGGTCGCGGTGTCCTCGACGACCGCGCACGCCGCCGGGTCGACGCCCAGTCCGGCGGCGGCGGTCAGGTAGGGGTCGGGGTGGGGCTTGGTGCGCGGCACCTCGTCGCCGGCGACCGACAGCGCGAAGTGGTGCGCGCCCAGCGTCGTCAGCACCCGGTCGATGATCCGGCGGTGCGAGGCGGACACCAGCGCGGTGGGGACCTCGTGCTCGTACAGCTCCGCGAGCAGCCGGGCGGCTCCCGGCATCAGCGGCAGTGCCTGCTCGATGCGCTCCTCGAAGCCCTTGTTGAGCAGCACCGTGAGTTCGGCGAGGGTGATCGCGGCGCCGGTGGCCTCGATCAGGAACCCCGCGCTGCGGCTCATGGGGCCCCCGACCACCACATGGCGCCAGGACTCGTCGAGCGCGTGCCCGAGGGAGGCGAAGACCTCGACCTCGACGTCCCACCAGAAGCCCTCGGTGTCCACCAGGGTGCCGTCCATGTCGAGGAGCACGGCCTGAAGGGCGCTGCCGTCGGCGGTCCGGGTCTTCCCCGCCCGGGCGGGGCCGAGAGTCCCGGGCAGGGTTCCGAGCGCGGGCACCGTACTGGTCATCCACGTACCTCCTTGAGGGACGATCAGGCCGGCTCCCGGATGGGAGCCGGCCTGCGGTGGACCGACCAGTGTACGACGTGCGCGGACGGAACGCCTGATATGAGCCGTGTGCCCTGGGGCACACCGGCGGACGCGCGGGCCGCCGGGGCGGCTCGCGCCCTTCCCCGGACGCCTCAGCGGGCGTTGAAGTACTTCGCCTCCGGGTGGTGGATCACGATGGCGTCGGTGGACTGTTCGGGGTGGAGCTGGAACTCCTCGGACAGGCGCACGCCGATGCGTTCGGGCTGGAGCAGGTCGGCGATCTTGGCGCGGTCCTCCAGGTCGGGGCAGGCGCCGTAGCCGAGGGAGAAGCGGGCGCCGCGGTACTTCAGGGCGAACATGTCCTCCATCGCGGCCGGGTCCTCCCCGGCGAAGCCGAGTTCGGCGCGTACCCGGGCGTGCCAGTACTCGGCGAGGGCCTCGGCGAGCTGGACGGACAGGCCGTGCAGTTCGAGGTAGTCGCGGTAGGCGTTGGCCTCGAACATCCGGGCGGTCTCCTCGCCGATGCGGGAGCCGACGGTGACGACCTGGAAGCCGACGACGTCCCGCTGGCCGGACTCCTCCGGGCGGAAGAAGTCGGCCAGGCACAGGCGCCGGCCGCGGCGCTGGCGGGGGAAGGTGAAGCGGGTGCGCTCGTTGCCGGCGTCGTCCAGGACGATCAGGTCGTCGTCCTTGGACACGCAGGGGAAGTAGCCGTAGACCACGGCCGCCTCCAGCAGGTTCTCCGTCTGGAGCTTGTCCAGCAGGCCGCGCAGCCGGGGCCGGCCCTCGGTCTCGACCAGCTCCTCGTAGGTGGGCCCCTCGCCGGTGCGGGCCTGCTTCAGCCCCCACTGGCCCTTGAACAGGGCGCCCTCGTCCAGCCAGGACGCGTACTCCTTGAGCTGGATGCCCTTGATGACCCGGGTGCCCCAGAACGGCGGTTCGGGGACGGGGTTGTCGGTGGCGACGTCGGAGCGGACGTGCCCGGCCTCGGGGCGCTCCTCGACCTCGACGGCGGCGGCCCGCACCCGGCGCTGCCTCAGCTCCGGCAGCTTGGCGCCGGGCACCCCCCGCTTGACGCCGATGAGGGCGTCCATCAGGCGCAGGCCCTCGAACGCGTCCCGGGCGTAGCGGACTTCGCCCTCGTAGATCTCGTGCAGGTCCTGCTCGACGTAGGCCCGGGTGAGCGCGGCGCCGCCGAGGATGACCGGGTAGTCGGCGGCCATGCCGCGCTGGTTGAGCTCCTCCAGGTTCTCCTTCATGATCACCGTGGACTTCACCAGCAGCCCGGACATGCCGATGACGTCGGCCCGGTGCTCCTCGGCGGCCTCCAGGATCGCCGAGACCGGCTGCTTGATACCGAGGTTGACGACGTTGTAGCCGTTGTTCGACAAGATGATGTCGACGAGGTTCTTGCCGATGTCGTGGACGTCACCGCGCACGGTGGCCAGCACGATGGTGCCCTTGCCCGCCTCGTCCGTCTTCTCCATGTGCGGTTCGAGGTAGGCCACGGCCGTCTTCATCACCTCGGCCGACTGGAGCACGAACGGCAGCTGCATCCGGCCGGAGCCGAACAGCTCGCCGACCACCTTCATGCCGTCCAGCAGCGTCTCGTTGACGATCTCCAGCGCCGGACGCGCCTGGAGCGCCTCGTCCAGATCGGCCTCCAGACCGTTGCGCTCGCCGTCGATGATGCGCCGCTTGAGACGCTCGTCCAGGGGCAGCGCGGCCAGCTCCTCCGCCTTGGAGGCCCGCAGGGACTTCGCCGTCGCGCCCTCGAACAGCGCCATCAGCCTCTGCAACGGGTCATAGCCCTCGCGGCGGCGGTCGTAGATCAGGTCGAGGGCGGTGGTGACCTGCTCCTCGTCGAAGCGGGCGATCGGCAGGATCTTGCTGGCGTGCACGATCGCCGAGTCCAGGCCCGCCTTGACACACTCGTCGAGGAAGACGGAGTTCAGCAGGATCCGCGCGGCCGGGTTCAGGCCGAAGGAGATGTTCGACAGACCCAGCGTCGTCTGCACCCTCGGGTGACGCCGCTTGAGCTCGCGGATGCCCTCGATGGTGGCGATACCGTCCTTGCGGGACTCCTCCTGACCGGTGCAGATGGTGAAGGTCAGACAGTCGACGAGGATGTCCTCCTCACGGATGCCCCAGTTCCCCGTCAGGTCCGCGATCAGCCGCTCGGCGATCTCGACCTTCTTCTCCGCGGTACGGGCCTGGCCCTCCTCGTCGATGGTCAGCGCGATCAGCGCGGCCCCGTGCTCCCTGGCCAGCGCCGTGACCTTGGCGAAACGGGACTCCGGCCCGTCCCCGTCCTCGTAGTTCACCGAGTTGATCACCGCCCGGCCGCCCAGCTTCTCCAGACCGGCCCGGATGACGTCGACCTCGGTGGAGTCCAGCACGACCGGCAGCGTGGACGCGGTGGCGAAGCGCCCCGCCAGCTCCTCCATATCGGCCACACCGTCCCGGCCGACATAGTCCACGCACAGATCCAGCATGTGCGCGCCCTCGCGGATCTGCTCGCGGGCCATCTCCACGCAGTCGTCCCAGCGGCCGTCCAGCATGGCCTCACGGAACTTCCTCGACCCGTTGGCGTTGGTGCGCTCACCGATCGCCAGGTACGAGGTGTCCTGCCGGAACGGCACACTCTGGTACAACGACGCCGCGCCCGGCTCCGGCCGCGGATCCCGCTCCACCGGCGTGACACCCCGGACCCGCTCCACGACCTGCCGCAGATGCTCCGGCGTCGTACCGCAGCAGCCCCCCACCAGCGACAGGCCGTACTCGCGGACGAACGTCTCCTGCGCGTTGGCCAGCTCGGGTGCCGTGAGCGGGTAGTGGGCGCCGTCCTTGCCGAGGACGGGCAGACCGGCGTTGGGCATGCAGGACAGCGGAATGCGGGAATGACGCGCGAGGAAGCGCAGGTGCTCGCTCATCTCGGACGGGCCGGTGGCGCAGTTCAGGCCGATCATGTCGATGCCCAGCGGCTCCAGCGCGGTGAGGGCGGCGCCGATCTCCGAGCCGAGCAGCATGGTGCCGGTCGTCTCGACCGTGACGGACACGATCACCGGCATGTCGGTGCCGAGGGCCTGAAGGCCGCGCTTGGCGCCGAGCACGGCGGCCTTGGTCTGGAGCAGGTCCTGGGTGGTCTCCACCAGCAGCGCGTCCGCGCCGCCCGCGACCAGGCCCTCGGCGTTGCGCTGGTAGGCGTCGCGCAGGGTGGTGTACGGGGCGTGGCCGAGGGTGGGGAGCTTGGTGCCGGGGCCCATGGAGCCGAGGACCCAGCGCTGCCGCCCGTCCTTGGCGGCGAACTCGTCGGCGACCTCGCGGGCGACCCGGGCGCCGGCCTCGGACAGCTCGTGGACGCGGTGGGCGATGTCGTACTCGCCGAGGGCGGAGTGGTTGGCGCCGAAGGTGTTGGTCTCCACGCAGTCCACGCCCACCTCGAAGTAGGCGGCGTGGACGGAGCGCACGATGTCGGGGCGGGTCAGGTTCAGGACCTCGTTGCACCCCTCCAGCTGCTCGAAGTCGTCCAGCGAGGGGTTCTGCGCCTGGAGCATGGTGCCCATCGCCCCGTCGGCGACCACCACACGGGTGGCGAGCGCCTCGCGCAGGGCGGACACGCGGGTCCGGGTGTCGGTGGATGGGGTGGACGGCGACGAGGCCATGAAGGGGCTCCCTTGGATGCGACGGCTGTCGGCTTTGCGTCCCCCGGCATACGTCCGGGCGGACGTCGCGGGGGAAAGCGCACGCGGCCAGGGTAGCCGGGACCGCGGGCGGATGGTCAGGGGCGTCCACGGGACGGACGAGGAAAGACGGGTGGATCACTCATGGGAGCGGCGTGCGCGGGCGGGGTACGACGCGGGCGCGACGGCCACCGGAGGTGCGGCCACGGGTGGCGCGGGGCGGCCCCAGGGGTGCGGGCCGGGGACTGCCGGGGCGGGCGGGCGGCGCCGAGAACCTCCCGGGTCCGGCGAGGCGCCGGGCGGGGCCGCCCCGAGAGGCCCGGGGGCCGGGGAGTGCCGGAGGCGCCGCGCCGACTGGCCTACCCTTGCGCCGGCGACCGGCTCCCGGGCGGCAGCCCGCACCCGAGGGGACCGGCGCCTTCCAGCCGTATCCGGTCGATCCGGCCCGGTCACCGTCCGCCCGGGCCACCCGGTGTGCCCCGGTCACGACCGGTCACACCGGGGCTGGCCCGCTCCGGCGGACGGGCCGGCGCGAACCGTTGCCCGACCGACCATTGGCGGCAGGTCGGCAACGACCGGTAGTGTTCGACATTGCCGAACGGCGGCAGCGATGCCGCGAAGGCGGCGGTCGAAGGGACGGAGGCGGTACGGCGATGGCACGGAACATCCAGTCGCTCGAACGGGCGGCCGCGATGCTGCGGCTGCTCGCGGGCGGCGAGCGGCGGCTCGGCCTGTCGGACATCGCCTCCTCGCTGGGCCTCGCCAAGGGCACCGCGCACGGCATCCTGCGCACCCTCCAGCACGAGGGCTTCGTCGAGCAGGACGACGCGTCCGGCCGTTACCAGCTGGGCGCCGAGCTGCTGCGGCTGGGCACGACCTACCTCGACGTGCACGAGCTGCGGGCGCGCGCCCTGGTGTGGACGGACGACCTGGCCCGCTCCAGCGGCGAGAGCGTCTATCTGGGCGTTCTGCACCAGCAGGGCGTCCTGATCGTGCATCACGTCTTCCGGCCCGACGACAGCCGGCAGGTCCTGGAGATCGGGGCGATGCAGCCGCTGCACTCCACGGCCCTGGGCAAGGTGCTGTCGGCCTACGACCCGGTGGCCCGCAGCGAGGCGGCGGAGGCCGAGCGCCAGGCGTTCACCGACCGGACCGTCTGCGACCTGGACGGCTTCGAGCACATCCTCGGCCTCACGCGCGCGCGTGGCTACGCGGCGGACATCGAGGAGACCTGGGAGGGCGTCGCCTCCATCGCGGCCCCCATCCACGACCGGCGGCGGATGCCGGTGGGCGCCGTCGGCGTCACCGGCGCCGTCGAGCGGCTGTGCCGGGACGGCGAACTGCGCCCCGAGCTGGTGGCGGCGGTACGGGACTGCGCCCGGGCGGTGTCGCGGGATCTGGGCGCCGGGCGGTTCTGAGACACACCGGCCCGCGGCCGGCCCCGCGCACGGGCCCCTCCGCGCACCGGCGCGTCCGCACACCGCCCCCTCCGCACACCGGCACGTCCGCGCACAGACGCGTGCGCGCACAGACGCGTCCGCGCGCGACGACGAGGACCGCAACGCCGGGCGGCGTTCCGGCGGCCGGCCTGCCCGGAACCGGCACACCCGCCCACACCCCGCCCCGCACCGTCGCGAACCCCCACGAGATCGACCACACCGGCCGATCGGTAACGATCGCGGTTTCGGCAACAGAACCCTTGACGCATGAGTGACGTCGAAGCAAGACTCCCGTCCATCGGTCGGCATTGTCGAACACCTACCGGCAATAGGCGCTAGAGTGTGACAACGCCAAGGGCCGCCATCGCTCTCACCCCGAGGGCGCCGGAACACCCGGAGGGACCCGGGTACGGCATCCCCTGGACGAAGGACAAAGGAGTCGCGGGTGTCCAGCTCCGACATCTTCATCGGCGAGACCATCGGTACCGCCGTGCTCATCCTGCTCGGCGGCGGGGTCTGCGCCGCCGTCACGCTCAAGGCCTCCAAGGCCCGCGACGCCGGCTGGGTCGCCATCGCCTTCGGGTGGGGTTTCGCCGTCATGACCGCGGCCTACATCTCCACACCCCTGTCCGGGGCTCACCTGAACCCGGCCGTGACCCTCGGCATCGCCCTCAAGGACGGCGAGTGGGGCAACGTCCCGACCTACCTGGCCGGCCAGATCCTCGGCGCCATGATCGGCGCGGCCCTGGTCTGGGCCGCCTACTACGGCCAGTTCCAGGCGCACCTGACCGACCAGGAGATCGTCGGCGGTCCGGGCGCGCAGGACACCGCCGCCAAGGCCGTCGAGGCGCAGGAGAAGGGCGCCGGCCCGGTGCTGGGCGTCTTCTCCACCGGCCCCGAGATCCGCCACGCGGCGCAGAACCTCGCCACGGAGATCATCGGCACCTTCGTCCTGCTGCTCGCCATCCTCACCCAGGGCCTGAACGACCGGGGCGACGGCCTCGGCACCCTGGGCGCCCTGATCACCGCCTTCGTCGTCGTCTCGATCGGCCTGTCCCTCGGCGGGCCGACCGGTTACGCGATCAACCCCGCCCGCGACCTCGGCCCGCGCATCGTGCACGCCCTCCTGCCCCTGCCCAACAAGGGCGGCTCCGACTGGGGGTACGCCTGGATCCCGATCGCCGGTCCGCTGATCGGTGCGGCGATCGCCGCGGGCGTGTACAACGCCGCGTTCGCTTAGGGGTGCCGCCCGCGCCCACCGGGCACGGACTCCGAGCCGCACGGCACGCGCCGTACACGCAAGCCCCACCACCACGGAACTTCCAGGAGCAGACAGTGACCGACGCCCACACCGCCGGCCCCTTCATCGCGGCGATCGACCAGGGCACGACCTCCTCCCGCTGCATCGTCTTCGACCGGGACGGCCGGATCGTCTCCGTCGACCAGAAGGAGCACGAGCAGATCTTCCCCAGGCCCGGCTGGGTCGAGCACGACGCCACCGAGATCTGGGCCAACGTCCAGGAGGTCGTCGCCAAAGCCGTCGCCAAGGCGGGCATCACCCGCGACGACATCAAGGCCATCGGCATCACCAACCAGCGCGAGACCACCCTCGTCTGGGACCGGAACACCGGCGAGCCCGTCCACAACGCGATCGTCTGGCAGGACACCCGCACCGACGCCCTGTGCCGGGAGCTGGCCCGCAACGTCGGCCAGGACCGCTTCCGCCGCGAGACCGGGCTGCCCCTGGCCTCCTACTTCGCCGGTCCCAAGGCCCGCTGGCTGCTCGACAACGTCGACGGCCTGCGCGAGCGCGCCGAGGCGGGCGACCTGCTCTTCGGCACCATGGACAGCTGGGTCATCTGGAACCTGACCGGCGGTACCGACGGCGGCCGGCACGTCACCGACGTCACCAACGCCTCCCGCACCCTGCTGATGAACCTGCACACCATGCGGTGGGACGAGCGGATCTGCGAGTCCATCGGCGTGCCGGCCCGGATGCTTCCCGAGATCCGCTCCTCCGCCGAGGTGTACGGCGAGATCAAGGGCGGTCGGCTGGGCGAGCTGCTCGGCGGCGTCCCCGTCGCCTCCGCGCTCGGCGACCAGCAGGCGGCCCTGTTCGGGCAGACCTGCTTCTCCGAGGGCGAGACCAAGTCGACGTACGGCACCGGCACCTTCATGGTGATGAACACCGGTGACAAGCTCATCAACTCCTACAGCGGGCTGCTGACGACCGTCGGCTACCAGATCGGCGACGACAAGCCGGTCTACGCGCTGGAGGGCTCGATCGCCGTCACCGGCTCCCTGGTGCAGTGGATGCGGGACCAGATGGGGCTCATCTCCACCGCCGCCGAGATCGAGACCCTCGCCCTGTCCGTCGAGGACAACGGCGGCGCGTACTTCGTCCCGGCCTTCTCCGGACTGTTCGCCCCGTACTGGCGCTCCGACGCCCGCGGGGTGATCGCCGGCCTGACCCGGTACGTCACCAAGGCGCACCTCGCGCGCGCCGTCCTGGAGGCCACCGCCTGGCAGACCCGGGAGATCGCCGACGCCATGACCAAGGACTCCGGCGTCGAGCTGGCCGCCCTCAAGGTCGACGGCGGCATGACCTCCAACAACCTGCTGATGCAGACCCTCTCGGACTTCCTGGACGCGCCCGTGGTGCGCCCGATGGTCGCCGAGACGACCTGCCTCGGCGCCGCCTACGCCGCCGGCCTCGCCGTCGGCTTCTGGAACAGCACCGACGACCTGCGCGCCAACTGGCGGCGGGCCGCCGAGTGGACGCCCCGCATGGACGCGGCCACCCGCGACCGTGAGTACAAGAACTGGCTCAAGGCCGTCGAGCGGACCATGGGCTGGATCGCCGACGAAGGCTGACGAGAGCCGACGAGGAGTTAAGAACCCGACATGACCACTCAGTCCGCCCTGCCGTCCGTGCCTGCCCTGGGGACGCGCCCGGCCTCCGGCTCCCGCCCGAGCCGCGCCGAGACCAGGGAGCAGCTCTCCAAGGCGTCGTACGACCTTCTCGTGATCGGCGGCGGCATCCTCGGCATCTCCACCGCCTGGCACGCCGCCCAGTCCGGTCTCAGGGTGGCCCTCGTCGACGCCGGTGACTTCGCCGGCGCCACCTCCTCCGCCTCCTCCAAGCTGCTCCACGGCGGCCTGCGCTACTTGCAGACCGGCGCGGTGAAGCTGGTGGCGGAGAACCACTTCGAGCGCCGCGCGGTCTCCCGCCAGGTGGCCCCCCACCTGGCGAACCCGCTCACCTTCTACCTCCCCGTGTACAAGGGCGGCCCGCACGGCGCGGCCAAGCTCGGGGCGGGTGTCTTCGCCTACTCCGCGCTGTCGGCGTTCGGCGACGGCGTCGGCCATCTGCTCTCGCCGGCCAAGGCGCGGCAGGACGTTCCCGAGCTGCGCACCGAGAACCTCAGGGCCGTGGCCGTGTACGGCGACGACCAGATGAACGACGCGCGGATGGCGCTGATGACGGTCCGCGCGGCCGTCGAGTCGGGCGCCGTCGTCCTCAACCACGCGGAGGTCACCGGCCTGCGCTTCACCCGGGGCCGCGTCACCGGCGCCGAGCTGAAGGACCGCCTGTCCGGCGAGGAGTTCGGCGTGCACGCCCGGCTGGTGCTGAACGCGACCGGCCCGTGGGTCGACCACCTGCGCCGCATGGAGGACCCGAACGCCGCGCCGTCCATCCGTCTGTCGAAGGGCGCGCACCTGGTGCTGAAGCGGACCTCCCCGTGGAAGGCGGCGCTGGCGACCCCGATCGACAAGTACCGCATCACCTTCGCCCTCCCCTGGGAGGACATGCTGCTGCTCGGCACCACCGACGAGGAGTACGAGGGCGACCCGGCGGACGTCGCGGTCAACGACAAGGACATAGCCCAGATCCTGGACGAGGCCGCGTTCTCCATCCGCGACCAGCAGCTCGACCGGGACCTGATCACGTACGCCTTCGCGGGTCTGCGCGTGCTGCCGGGCGGACCCGGCGACACGGCGAAGGCCAAGCGCGAGACGGTGGTCACCGAGGGCCGGGGCGGCATGCTGTCCGTCGCGGGCGGCAAGTGGACCACCTTCCGCCACATCGGCCGGACGGTGATGAGGAAGTTGGAGTCGCTGCCGGGCCACCCGCTGGGCGACGACTTCGAGCCGGTCTCCTCCCTGCCGAGGAAGCTGCCGCTGCCGGGTGTCGCCAACCCCCGCGCGGTCGCCCACCGGCTCCTGGTGGACGGCCCCGCGCCCGGCCCGCGCATGGCGGCCGACACCGCCCGGCACCTGGCCACCCACTACGGTTCGCTGGCGTTCGACATCGCCCGCCTGGCCAACGACGACCCGGAGCTCGCCGAGCGCGTCCACCCCGACGCCCCGGAGATCTGGGCACAGGTCGTCTGGGCCCGCGACCACGAGTGGGCCCAGACCCCGGACGACGTGCTGCGCCGCCGCACCACGCTGACGATCCGCGGCCTGGCCACGGACGAGATCCGCGCCAAGGTGCGGGACCTGCTCGACAAGAAGTAGACGCCCGACGGCGGGCACCCGGCGGCGGACACCGCCGGCCACCCCCTGAAGGGGCGGCTCCGCACCGTCGGAACCGCCCCTTCCCGTAAGCCTCGCCGCGGTCTGCGGCCGCCCCGGGCCGACGTGTCCGCCCGGGTGTTCCGAGGTGGTTGCCGGGGCAGTGATGGGGTCACTCCCCCGTGCGAGGGGGTGCGAGGGGGCTGCGGACGCCCCCGCCGCACGCCGTAAGGTTGGGACGTCAAGCGAGGGCACGTCGGAAGGAGGCACTGGGTGATCGAGCTCGAGGGGGTTCCCGAGCTGATCGACCCGGTCATGGTGGCCGCGTTCGAGGGCTGGAACGATGCCGGCGACGCCGCCTCCACCGCGGTCGCGCATCTCGACAGGGAGTGGAAGGGCGAGGTGTTCGCGGCGCTGGACGCCGAGGACTACTACGACTTCCAGGTGAACCGCCCCACGGTGTTCCTGGACGGCGGCGTCCGCAAGATCATGTGGCCGACGACCAGGCTGTCGGTGGTCCGGGTCGGCGGCGACAAGCCGCGGGACCTGGTGCTGGTCCGGGGAATCGAACCGTCCATGCGCTGGCGCTCGTTCTGCAACGAGCTGCTGGGTTTCGCCCATGAGCTGGGCGTGGAGCTGGTGGTCATCCTGGGCGCCCTGCTGGGCGATACCCCGCACACGCGCCCGGTCCCGATCAGCGGGACCACCTCCGACCCCGACCTGGCGCGCCGCATGGACCTGGAGGAGACCAAGTACGAGGGCCCGACGGGTATCGTCGGCGTCCTCCAGGAGGCGTGCACACACGCCGGGGTGCCGGCGGTGTCGCTGTGGGCCGCGGTGCCCCACTACGTGTCGCAGCCGCCGAACCCGAAGGCGACGCTGGCCCTCCTCAACCGCCTGGAGGACCTGATCGACGTGCGCGTCCCGCTGGGCGAGCTGCCCGAGGACGCGCGCGCCTGGCAGGTGGGCGTGGATCAGCTGGCCGCCGAGGACAGCGAGGTAGCCGAGTACGTCCAGACGCTGGAGGAGGCCCGGGACACCGCGGAGCTGCCGGAGGCGTCGGGTGAGGCGATCGCCCGGGAGTTCGAGCGGTATCTGCGGCGCCGGGACGGCGGGAGCGGTCCGTCCGGCGGGCACGCCACGGCGGACGGCGGCGACGGTCCCCCCGGCCCGCCCGGCACGTCGTATCTGCGGGACAACCCCGGCGGCCGGACCAGGCCGCCGAAGCCGCCGGCGGCCGGCGGGGACGACGAGGACTCCGCGGAGGACTGACCAAACCGGGCGGGGGGGGGGGGGGGGGGCGCCCCCCCCCCCCCCGACCCCGGGGGGCGCGCCCCCCGGCCCCGCCGCCGGCGACGCCCCCACCCCCCACACCCCCGCAACGCC
>NZ_JBFAWY010000057.1:0-31838 GCF_040680575.1 Streptomyces sp. NPDC052020 | reverse complement strand
GTCGCCTCCGACCGGTTCGACGGGGACCGATTCGTGCTGTCCGTCGGCGTCCTGGAGGGAGCGGCCTCCGTCATCGGCCGTCTGGCCGCCGAGATAGAAGAGCCCGCAGACGGCGGGGGCGAGACCGTCAGGGTGCTGTTCCTGCCCGGATGGGAGCTGGACTACCTCGGGCAGGTCCTGGCCGCCTTCCGCCGCGCGCAGGCCCGCGAGCCCGAGGCCGCCGACCTGCGCGAGCTGCTCGACGACCTCGGATACGGCCTCGACCGCACCGTCGAGCAGATCACCGAGGACCTGCAGCGTGTCGCGGCCATGCTGATACCGGACATCCCGGCCGTGCGCACGCTGGCCGCCGCGGCACTCCACCCACTCGGCCTGCCACCCGGCCACGCCGGGCCCCCGCCCGACGCGGATGCCGTGCGTGAGGCGTTGGAACAGGTACGGGCCGGGTGGGCCGCGGCCGGCGTCCGCTGACCGGGCGCCTTCTGGCCGCCGCGAGCACGACGGGCCTGCCGGGGGGCGCCCCCAGGCCCCGGAGATGACCGGCGTTCCGTACCACGGCGGGTCAGGAGCCGGCGATGTGGTCAAACCCGCTCAGCATCGGCGTCAGCTCCTGAGCACACCCGCACAGCGTGCACAACCGCGTCCCCGGGTTCTCGGCGACGTCCAGCGCGTGCTCCAGATCGAGCAGCGGCGCGCCCTGCGGAGCCTCTTCGCAGTCCGGCGCGTGCAGCACACCCCGGGCCGGACCCCGCCCCCCATGCACCTTCGCCAGCACCCAGCCCGAAGGCCGGCGCTCCCCGAGCACCTCGCGGACCACCGACGTCGGCGGCGCCGACGGGAGAGGCTCGGTGGGGACCTGGTCGTAGTCGACGCCGCCGACCGGCCGCACATGGCCGGAAGCCCGGACCCACACCCGGTACTCCGCCGCCTCCACCCCGCCGTCCTCAAGGTCCCGGTACGACGGCAACCCCACCAGGTACAGCCGCCTGTCTCGGTCTGCCGCCGCCTCCACAGCCGCGCCACGACCTCCTGCTCCGAGTGCCCGAGCAGCGGGTCGGCGGGCAGCATGACCCGCACCGGCACCGGCTCGGCTGCGTCATCGGAGAGTGTGGTCACGACCCCACGGTAAGCACCGCCGGCGCCAGCTTGATGGACGTCACCGCTCGGGAAGCTTGAGGCGAAGACGGTCCATCGCCTTCTTCACGTCGCCGAGCTGGTCGCCCAGCACCCGCATACGCCAGTCCAGGCGCTCCATCCGGGCGACGGCCGCCAGCGAGGCGAACGTCTGCGCCATCTGCGCCGCGCCCGCCTCGCCCGCCAACGCCTTCTTGACGTACCGGGCGGCCATCGCCTCGTACTGCTTCGCGCGCTCCACCGCGGCCTTGAACTCGGGCGCGTCGTCGTCGTGTTCGGTCATGCAGCCTCTCCCCGGTCGGTCTCTCCTCACCGTTGTACCGACCGCGCCGCACAGGCGGAGCGCTGGCGGATTTTCCGGCCGGAAAGTCGTCCACAGGCTGCCGCTCCCGGCCCGCGAATCGCCGGAATCTATCCACAGGCCAGCGGCCGTAGAAGGGATGTGTCCGCTTCCGGGTGTGAGGTGCCTGGATGCACACCGAAAGGGCACGGCCGATGGCACAGACGAAGTTCGACAAGCAGCTGGAGAAGGAAGCTGACTCCCTCGCGCGCGGGATCGGCCGGGTCCTGGCCGGCCGGGACCTGGACGGGGTGAAGCGCACCGATGCCACGTTCTGGCGCGCGGGCACCCGGGTGCTGCTGAAGGTGGAGGGCAAGGTGCGGCGCCGCTCCTACAAGCCCGGGTGGTGGCGCTTGTCCTTCCACGTCGTGCTGGGGGCCGGGGTCGCAGAGAGCGGCTACCTGGCCACCAAGGACCTGGACGCCACCGTGCAGACCGTTCAGGAGCTGTGGGAGAACCGGGAGGCGGCGCTCGCCGCACTGGAGCCTGGCGGGATCGGCGCGGCCTCCGTCCTGACCGTGGGCAGCCGCCGCGTACATGGTCCTCACCCGCGAGCGCCGGGAGCTGATGCGCGAGTGGGTCCAGCCGCTGCACGACGCGATCCACCGGCCGCTCGGACTGGCGGAGCAGACCGACCCGCGCCGCTACCTCCACGTCCCGAAGAACTTCAGCGACGACGACGCGGAGATACGCATCGACCTGCCCCGTCATCTGGGCTTTTCCCGCGACGTCGTCGCCGACCTCATCACCCAGAAGCTCGCCCTGGAGGCGTGACGTTCTCCTGGCACCCCGAGGGCCGCAAGCCGTACGTGCTGGTGAAGAAGACCCGCAAGCCTCCGGCGAAGGCCCTCCTCACAGACCCCAAGACCCGGGAGCTGGTAGCCAAGGCCAAGGAGTCCGCGCCGATCATCGGGTTCGGCGCCGGCGGGCAGATCGTCTCCGTCGACCTGGACGCCGAGTCCCCGCACATCCTGGTCAACGCGAGTACAGGCGGCGGCAAGTCGGTGACCCTGCGGTGCATCGCCTGCCAGATGCTCCACCACGGCTCGCGCGTCATCGTCCTCGACACCAAGCGGATCTCCCACCCGTGGGCCCACGGCATCAACGGCGTCACCTACTGCCGCGACATCGCCGACATCCACGACCAGCTCATCGCCCTCGGCCTGGAAGGCCGGCGCCGCACCCGCGTCGCCGACGAACTGGGCATCGACGCCGACCCCAAGGCTATCGGCCCGCGGCTGCTGATCCTCCTCGAAGAGGTCAACGCCACGATGAAGGTGCTGGCCCGTTACTGGGAGAAGATCCGCGAGTCCGGCGACCCGAAGGTCTCCCCGGCCATCGACGCGCTCAACGAGTTCCTCTACATGGGCCGCCAACAGCGCATGCACGTCCTCCTGGTCGCGCAGTCCGCCACCGCCCGCGCCCTCGGAGGCCCGGAGGTCCGCGAGCAGTTCTCCACCCGCATCCTCGCCACGTACAGCGTCAATGCCTGGCGGATGCTCGCCCCGGAAGTTCACCCGGCGCCGAAGTCCACCAAGCACCGCGGCCGCGCTCAGGTCGTCTCCGGCGGATCCACGCGCGAGACGCAGATCCTGTTCTTCACCGAGCCCGAAGCCCGCGAGTGGGCCACCACCGGCAAGACGGCCGCCGACGGCTCCGTCCCGGTGCAGATGCTGGGGCCGCCCGCTGACTCCCTCGCCGACACCCCACCCACCAGCACCGGCGAACTCCCGCCCGCCTCCGAGCCGCCCACGGGCGGAGTCCGGTCCGCTGACGCCCGGAACCCGGCTACCGCGTCCGGCGGGCTCGCGGCCAACGCCACGGCGACGCCGCCGGCGACCCCGGCCCCGGCCGTGGTCGACGACGACCAGGCGGTGGGGCTCCGCGAGGCAGCCAAACACCACCTGCTCGGCATCACCCTGGCCGCGCTGCGCTTCGCCCGCGCCAACGACTCCACCTCCCCCGGCCACGGCGGGCAAGCGCGGCGCCGAACTTCTCTACCGCGCCCGCGACCTCAAGAAGTGGGCCCGCAACCGGCCGCGCGCCGCCACCGGCACCACCGACCTCGACTGACCACCAAGCGGGCCGCGGGTCGGAAATCCGACCCGCCCCGCTGATCCGGACCGCAGGAATATTCGCGGGATCTCCACGCAACCGCCGGGCCGAGGCGATTCTTGACGGGAGCAACGACGGGGAGCTGCTTCTCCGGAAACTACGCACCACCGACACCGAGGAGAGACACATGGGGCGGGTCAAGGCACGCAAGGGGGAGACGTCGGGCGTACGTCCAGCTCGTGTCGGAGAAGGCGACGCGGTCCGGAACCTGCTTGCGGAGGTGGCCCGGGATCAGGAGGACCGGACGCTGCTGGCGGCGTCCTGTTATCTCCTCGACAGCGGGGTCGACACGGCCCGGTTCGCTGAGCTGTTCCGCCTGCTGGTCTTTGAGCGGCGCCGCACACTGCTGGGCGCGGTGCTGGTGCAAGGCGGCAACCTCGGTTCGAAGCCGGGCGACCACTTGGCTGAGCTGGAAGCGCACCAGTAGCCCCTACCTGGCGCTGGAGGCGGCCACGGACGATACCAGCACGCCGCTCCCACCCGAAGTCGCGGCGCGTCATCTGCGCAGCGCGCTGCGGGCGTACACCTCGGGTGGCGACGCGCCGTCACAGGCGGTCCCGGTCGCCCTGCCCGAGAACGACGGCAGTGGACTGGAGGACGACGTGAAGCAGTTGACCCGGCTCTCCCGAGCCCTGACCGCACATTCCTGAACGAGAGGTACCGATGGACAGCCTGATTTCGGCCGGGCGCGTGGTGACCGGCCCGTACGGGCGTGTGCTGGAGGACGGAGCGGTGCTGGTCCGAGGCGGCGTCATCACGGACGTCGGACCGAGCGCCGAGGTGGAGTCCCGTGCCCCCGCCGGCATCGCCCGCCACGTCCATCCGGAAGGCACGCTGCTGCCGGGGCTCGTCGACGCACACGTCCACCTCGCTCTGGACGCCGGACCCGACCCGGTTTCCGCACTGTGCGAGGCGGACGACACCAGCGTCGCCGAAGGCATCGCGAAGCGGGCGCTCGGTCTGCTGGACGCAGGCGTCACCACCGTGCGGGACCTGGGGGACCGGAACGGACTGGTCACCGCGTTCCGCGACGCCGTCTCGGTCGGCCGCGCGCCCGGCCCCCGTGTCCTGGCGGCCGGCACTCCCCTGACGGGACCGGGCGGGCACTGCTGGTTCCTGGGCGGGGAGGTCTCCGGGGAGAACGCCATCCGGGAACTGATCCACCGCAACGTGGAGCAGGGAGTCGACCTCATCAAGGTGATGGCCACTGGTGGCGGGATCACCAAGGGGGGGCCGCCGATCTGGGCACCCCAGTTCGCAACCGCAGAGCTCCGCGTCGTCGTAGAGGAGGCGGCGCGCGCCGGACTGCCGGTGGCGGCACATGCGCACGGCACCGCGGGCATCGTCGCGGCGGTGAAGGCCGGCGTGAGCACGATCGAGCACTGCACATGGATCGACCGGGACGGGTTTCGGCTCCTCGACGACGTCGTCGACGAAATCGTCGACCGGGACATCCGGGTCTGCCCGGCGGCCAGTCCTGACTGGCGCGGCTTCGCCGAACGCTTCGGCGCTGAGCGCGCGAAGGAAATGTTCGACGGAATCCGCCGGATGCGCGAACGGGGGGTGCGGCTGCTCACTGGTACGGACGCGGGCGTGAGCCGTGCGGTCTTCGACGACTTCGTGTCCAGCCTGGAGTTCTTCGCCTATCTGGGCTGTACGCCGACGGAAATCGTCGACCTGGCCACCTACGAAGCGGCGGATGCGCTCGGACTGAGCGAGGTCACGGGCCGTCTTCTCCCCGGGCTCCGGGCGGACCTTCTGATCGTCGCGGGTGATCCGCTACGTGATCTCCAGGCACTCCGACGCGTCCGACTGGTGATGGCGGACGGCCATCTGCACGTCCGACGCTGAGGACGTGGTGACGTGTACCGCCACGGTCTGTCTGTCCGCCAGAGACCTTCCGTCGCCCGAGGAAGCGCAAGCGTCTGCGGAAAGCCGCCGGACTGAGCTAGGAACACATCGCGAAGGCTTCATGGGAGCGTCCGGTGCCAGGTTCAGCCGCAGTCGTCCCGGTTGATTTTCAGGGAGCGGGTCTGGTCGTTGAGGTTGTAGCTGCGCAGGTCGTGGATGGATCCGCCGCTGCGGGTGACGCACACCCAGCGGCCGGTGGGGTTGCGCTTTTCGTAGACGCGGGCGGTGCGGTCGAGTTGTTGCGGACCGAGCTGCCGCGGTCCCGAATCGCGGAGGGCAGGTCCTTCACGCTGCCGTCCGCAGCCCGGCGCACCCAGGGCTGCCCGCCGAAGTTGATCTCGGGGTAGAGGCAGACGACACCGCGATGGCCGCGGCCGGCCAGGGCAACGTCCTCGCCTCCCGCCTGATCCACCGCGCCCACGCCCAGGCCGGCTGGTACCTGTACGCCCCCGCGTGTGCGCTCGTGGAAGCCCGACCGTGCCCGCCCGGGCACGGCGGAGCACCTGGCCGCGCTGCCGGGCATCACGGTCCTCGAGCTGGACCTCCCGGCCGCTCTGGCTGTGGCCCGGCATGACACCTGGGCGGCGGCGCATTGCCAGTGCGCGGCCCAGCCGACCCCGGACCGCCCCGACGGGGCGGTCATCGCCACTACCGCGCCCGGCCGGTGGATCGGTGAGCCGGTTCGTGTCCTGGACCTGACGGCCGTGATCAGCATGGTGTCTGCCCTGATTGGACTTCTCGTCGTGTTGGCACCTCGGTCGAAGTCCCAGAGCGCCCGACGAGTTGATCGATGGAGCGCCACGTTGAGGCATCGACGGCTCCAGTTCGCAGCTTGAACGATGTGGCGCGACAGCTTGATCTGTCGCGCCGCCAAGCTGAACTCTCCTATGGGCAGCTGTCCATGATGACCGGGTACGGCAAGTCCACATTGCATCGAGCCCTGACTGGTAAACGCTGCCCGTGGGAAGTCGCAGAGGCGATCGCGCGTGCGTGCGGGGCAAAGGTAGAAGAAATAGAAGATTTGTGGCTTTCGGCGCAAGGCCGTCCTTCGCCGGTGCCGGCACGACCTGACCCTCAAGCAATTAACACGTGGAGGGACCTGCGCTCGGCAATGCAAGTGCTGCTGGCTATAAGCGGGCTAACCTTGCGGAAACTTGAATTGCGGGCAGGTCTGGGGAGGTTACCGAAAACCTCGGTGAGCGAGGTTCTCCGGGGTAAGCGTCAGCCTCGCGAGGAAATGCTGCTTTCTTTCGTTCAAACGTTGGATGGAGAAAGTGATCTGTCTGCGTGGTCGGCGGCCTGGCGGAGGGCTCGCGCCAGTCGCGGTACCGGCTGGACGCGGTCGCACGACCCGGTACTCCTCACACCATCTCCCAGAGTTCTAAGTGCTCTGGGGGACATCGACATGAGCGAGACGAATTGTTTCGCCGAGCTAGTGGATAACGCCATTGACGCCTACGCGGCAGAAAACGAGTCGCTGGGAGAAGTGTCTAGGGTATCGATCGATTTTGAAAAGGATGCCAAGCAGCGCCGGCAGGACAAAGTTGTCATCCGGGACAACGGCCCAGGGATGGACTACGAGACTCTGAAGCGGGCCGTGACACTCTCTTGGGTGGGGGGCGCCAGGCAACAAGGGTTGGGCCTGGGCTTCAACATAGCCACCGCACGGCTAGGGCGGCACATTACAGTCCGAAGCGCCAGGGTTGAGAGCCCTGCGTGGACGGTACTTACGATCGACCTCGCAAGCATGAGCCGAAGTGGTGGATGGGACCTACCGGTAATGACGCAGGAAAAGATCGAGTCGGACGATCACGGCACCGAAATCACGATCAGAGGCATGCGGGAACCTTGGCGATCGTCCAAGGGAGACATGCTGCGCAGGAATTTGGGAGATCTGTATAGCTATCCGATCCGATCGGGCAAGCTAGTGATCGAGGTGAACGGGCGTCGGGTGCAACCCCGCCGACCCTGTGTCTGGGGGGAAACCCGCTCGGTGTCTAGGCGCAGAGGAAATGTCGGCACTATGGTGAAGATAGACGTTCCACTTAGCGATGCCGCGCTGTGCCTCGGCTGCCAACACGTCAACCTTCCTACGTGGAAGTCTGTTCGGAGTGCGGAGATACCAATCTCGTGACACAGCGGCGGAAAATTTGGGGATGGATTGGCGTCCAGCGTTATACTCACTCGACTGATTACGGGATCGATTTTCTATGCAACGGCCGGAAAATCCTCAGGCGCGACAAGAGTCTCTTTAGCTGGCAAGATCCGGATTCGTTCACCACTGTCCTGGAGTATCCCTTGGAACTGGGCAATCAAGGACGGATCGTTGGCGAGGTTCACTGTGACCATGTCCCCGTGACTTACAGAAAAGACGACTTTAATCGTGACAGCATCGAGTGGCGACAAGTTGTGAAGATCGTGCGAGGCGAAGGCCCTTTGAGGCCGCTTTATCGCCAAAAGTACGGTTATCCAGCGAATGGTAGTCCACTCTCCATCATCTACGGCGGTTTTTATCGTAATAATCCGGGTCTTAAGTGGCTAATTCCTGGCGATGGAATGAGGGCGATTCATTCGCAGGCTGCCGAATGGGCTCGCCTCTTCCATGCCGGAGTGCCGGAGTATCAAAGTGATGAAGCGTGGTACCAGGCTGCTCAAGCGCATGATCAAATGCGCATATCTGGCAGATCCGGCCCGGATCCTTCAGGTCCTGTGACGGGTGGGTAACTCAGCGTCGAATGGTGACTTCAGTGTGACTGAGCCTTTCATTTGGCGAGTGAGGGCGCGAGTTGGCGGCGAGGGCGCTCGATAGGGTGTGCAGGACAGCAATGAGGCGAATGCCTGACATGGAATAGCGGAGGTACCAACTGAACAGAAGGCGGCGACGCTTCCGAGTGTGGGAGTGGCTGTGTGTCCTCACGGCGAATGGGGGACGTTGCGTTTATTGCAACGGAGCGTCGCAGACGATGGATCACGTGATCCCGTTCGCGGAAGGGGGAGCTGATGAGCTATGCAACCTGGTGCCAGTGTGCAGAACGTGCAATCGCAGCAAGGGCGGGAGGACGCCTGTTGAGTGGCTGATCAGCATGGACCTACGCACCCGCTGGCACGGCAATGGCACTGCTCAGAAGTGCGATGTGCGAGGCGTCAGCCTCCGCGACATGTACTTGTCTGCCCATGCTGAGGTACTCCAGCTCCTGGACGACCTGGACGCGGTGGCTGCAGAGATAGCCGAACCGAAGCGTAGGTCGTGGTTCATCTGGGCGACGTACTGGAACTACCCCGATCGCGACTGGGGGCCGAGCTACTTCCGTCAACTCTTCGCCGACCGGATACAAGAGGCGAAGTCGGCTGGCTGGCCTGACCGGCGGCCCACTTACTTGCGGAAGTGAGCCGGTGGCGTCCGCCACCAGTCGGCAAGCCGGCTGCTTCGGGTAATGCTGCGCATGTAGAGCGGTTGAGTTGGCGAGACGCACCAACTCAACCGCTCAGCCACAGTCGAGAGCAGCCTCAGGAGTCGACCGCGACACTTGTCAATCACCGCAAAGGGTGGCATTCGCAAGGTTCCTCATCGAGACATGGGCCCCGGAACAACGCAACACCACTCTCCGCCTTGAACCTGACGAAAGAGACATGACCAGCGCGGGACACGCGCACTGCTGAAATAAGCTGGGCCACACACCCGTGCTGGGATTCGGCCTCTACGCGGCCATGGTGGCGGCCTCCGCGCTGCTGCACTGCTACTTCTGGGTGCGGCTGGTCCGCGACACCACACGCCCCGGAACCCGCGCCCGCAGGTGGGCCACCGGCGCGGTGCTCTTCTCCGGCGTGCTGGCTCCCGCCGCCCGCATGCTGCTGCCCTTCCTCGGCCCGCAGAACGGGCGGTGGCTGGCCTGGCCAGGCTATCTGCTGATCGCCGTACTGCTGTATCTCCTCACCGGCCTGGCCATGGCGGAACTCCCGCGCTCCTACGCGGCGTTGAGGATCCGCCGGGCCGAGCGGGCGGCACCGGCACCGGCGCCCACCACTGAGCCGGTGGACCGGACGGTCCTGGGGCACGGCGCTCGCGGTGGCCGCAGGCAGGATCACGTCCCCCAGGACGTCCTGGCTCTCGCGGGCCGAGAGCACGGCGCAGGCGTCCAGGTTTTCCACGGGCCCTCCAGCCTCATCGGCTTCCGCACTCGCTAGATCGTTCCGCCAAGACCATAGCCGCGATGAGCAATCCACATGCAATCCAGCGTGAAATTCAATGAGCGATTGAGGTATGGTGTGGTATGGAGGTGGGCTCTGTGCCCACTGAGAACGAGCTGTTCAGCGCCGTCGATGCACTGCTGGAAGAGGTCGCCCAGGACGACCTACCGCCGCCTGAGGAGCGCAAGCGTCTGCGCGAAGCCGCCGGACTGAGCCAGGAACAGATCGCGAAGGCCCTGAAGAGCCGACGAGAGACCATCGGGAACTGGGAGGCGGGCGTGACCGAGCCGCGGCCGCCCAAGCGCGCCGCCTACGCCCGACTCCTGGAGGGCCTCGCCGCACGCTTCCCCGCCCCGCCCGCCGACGCGCCCGCCACTGCCCCGGCGCCGACGGTCCCGGAAGCGTTCACCAGCCCGGCCCCGGCAATCGAGCCGGTTCCGGCGCCCGCCGGCGCCCCGCCGTCGCGTCCGGCGGCAAGCAGCACCAGGCCGTCGGCGTCGTCGCGGCGTCCGGGTGCGAAGAAGGCGGCGAAGCGGCCGGCCACCACGGCGGCCACGGACGGGCGGTTCGAGAACGGCCCGCTGGCCGTGGTCGACGTCGATGACGACGGCCAGGTGTCAGACGCTTCGGGTCCTTGCCCTTCACCGTCCAGAAGATCGCCGTGATCGCGTCCTGGCAGCTGCGGCCCGGCCGGAAGCCGTACGACCTCGGCTCGAACCGCGCCTCCCACTCGGGCTCCAGCGCGTTCTTCACGCGGGCCTGGAGCACCCGATCACGGATGACCGGGATCCCGAGCGGCCGTTGCTTCCCGTTCGCCTTCGGGATGAACACCCGCTTGACCGGCCTGGCCCTCCACGGGGTCGACGACCGATGGATCTCGGCCGCCAGCCGGCCCCTCGCCTGAGGGGTCAGAGCTGTCTCTCCGTCGATGCCGGCCGTCTCGCGGCCACCGCTCAGCTGCGTCACCCGCTTCACGCTGACCAGCGTGTTGCTGCGGCTTCGCAGCATGAGCTTCTGCAGGTTGCGGACCTTCCTCAGGTCCCCGGCCTGCGTCGCCTTGAAGATCCTCTGCCTCAGCCGCCGTACGTTGTCCTCGCACTCGACCCAGTCGATGCCGTGCCAGTCGAGGTCCCCGCCCTCAGGTCCGTTCACCGCGGTCGCCGAGAGACCGGCCGTGACCGTTGCCCCCACTTCGCGCCCCCAGTACCTAACTTGTCCATCAGTTCCGACGTCCTTGGAGGAGAGCCTTCACAAGCTCACCAGACCCACGTGGGCTCCCTTTCGGGCCGGGCCACCAGGCCCGTATCCGGCGGGTTGTTCCGGGCTGGACGAAGGTTCCAGCACTCCCGGGTTTCCCCTGGCCTTTCGGCCGACCGGCGTTCGCTTCTTGGGTCTTCCTTCTCCCGCCGAGGAGTTGAGCCTTCCTCGCGGTCGGCCTACCGGACAGGCGTGCTGTCCGGACCTCGACGGGGTTGCCACGTTCCGCACCCGTGAGATGCGGCTGGGGCGGGCGCCCCTTCTACTCCGGGACCGGCGGTATCCGCTTCCTGGACTTCGGATCCAGGTTCGCCTGGTGCCTCGCAGCACCGGGTCCTGTGACTGCCGCCCGCATGCCATCGCGCAGTCTTATCGTCACGGAGCTTCATCAAGGGGTTCACTCTCGTTCGCCCGTCCAGCCTTCCCCTCACCTGTGGCTCCCCGATGGCCGGGTCGCTCTTGGGCTTGAACGCTCAGCTTCACACCCCGCCGTTGCCAGCGACGCATGTGAGCGCGGGGACGAGTCCGGATACAGACTCGGAGTTCGACCAGGTGTCCACCCCCTTCGTTGGGTCTCACTCACTCACCGGGAGCGACCTCGTGTCGCACCCGAAGCACGATAGTTGTCACCAAGGCAGACGTATTGTCACAGGACGTCCGGGCAGGGGCACGCGGGGCTGTTCGCTGGGGTTGCTGGGCAACTCAGGCAACTGCAGGAGCCCAGGGCCTGGTGCCATCGTCGACAAGGCGCGCCGCGCGGTGCTGGGGCTGGTGTACCGGGTGCGCGAACGCCCCTATGCCCCCAGGCGCCGGCGTCGGTCGCGGCCGGCAGCCGCCCGGTGCCGAGCGTGGCACCGGGCGCTGGGAAACGTGGTTGCCTCAAGATTCCCGACGCAGAGCCGACCCTGACGAGTTGATGAAAAGTTACTGGGGGGATGTCAGGGGCGAGTCCGTCTGGCGACGGATGCCCTGAGCGCCTGCCAGGGCGGAGATTGGTCGCCATGCGAATTCAAGCGGTCGTGAAGACCAGCGTGCCTCTTGCCCTTTGCCTGGTCATCGCGGCGGGGGCTGCCGCCTCTGCCGCGCCTTCCGCTCCGCCCTCGCCCCTTGCTCATGCGGGTGTGCGGTTCGAGTTGCCGGAGTCGACGGGACCGCAGCCTGTCGGGAGCACCGAGCTCCATCTCGTCGACAGTGATCGGCGAGACCCCTGGGCCGCCGACAGGGCCCGGGAGCTGATGGTCAGCATCTGGTATCCGGCCCGTCGGGCGAAGGGGTATTCGCGTCAGCCGTACATGCCTGCCGGCGTCGCGCGTTCCGTGGACGAATCCGGCTCCTTCAATCTTGCCGAGCCCGGCCAGGTGGACTGGGCTGGCATCCGCACGGAGGCGGCCGCGGTTGCCCCGGTCGACCACCGTGAGGGCCGGCCTGTCGTGCTGTACTCACCGGGCTTGAAGGTCTCCCGGACGCTCGGCACCTCGACAGCGGTGGAGCTGGCAAGCCGCCCAGGCCGGGAGGCAAGCATGAAACGCAAGGTCGGCTACACGTGGCGGCTGCGCGAGGTCATGGCCCAGCACCAGATCTTCACGGCGACCGAACTGGTGCCGCTGCTGCGCGAACGCGGCATCGACCTGTCCGCCTCCCAGGTTCATTGGCTGGTCTCCGGCACCCCCGAACGCCTGTCGTTGCAGGTCATGGCCGCGCTCTGCGACATCCTGTCCTGCACCCCGGCAGACCTGGTGGCCACCACCGCCGAAAACGCCGGCGTCCGCAAGACCGCCACCGGTGACCTGCCCGCCCCGTCCGCGAACGTCGCGAAGCTGCGGCCCCGCGCCGCCCGCATCCTGCCCGACGCATGAGCCGCACTTACGCGACCGACGAGCAGTACGAACGCTGGTTCATGGCCGAGTGCTGCCGCTGCGGCCGCCGCAAGCACAAGGCCGGCCACTGGCCCGATGGATACGTCTGCCGGAACTGCTCGGACCGCGCGGTCCGCACACGCGGCACCTGCCCAGGATGCGGCCAAGACCGTGCCCTTCCCGGACTCCGCCCCGGCGACGGCGCCGCGATCTGCACGACCTGCGCCGGCTTCTCCCAGTCCTTCGGCTGCTCCCGGTGTGGCTTCGAGGGCAAGCTCCTGGGTGGACGGCTCTGCGAACGCTGCACGCTCACCGACCGGCTCACCGCCCTCCTCGACGACGGCACCGGTCGGGTTCGCCCCGAGCTGGTCCCGCTGTTCGACCTGCTGGTGGCGATGGACAAGCCCAGCAGCGGGCTGGCCTGGCTGGCCCTGCGCCGCGACCAGCCGGGAAACGCCTCGCAGAGACTGCGGCAGCTCGGCCTCGGCCAGATCCCGCTGACCCACGACGCCTTCCACGAACTCCAGCCCTGGCGGTCAGCAGCTCACCTGGAAGAACTCCTGATGGCAAGCGGCGTCCTGTCTGCGGTCGACAAGTACATCTGCTCCTTCCAACGCTGGCTCCACGGCCATCTGGCCGACATCGAGGACCCCGAGCACGTCACGACGATCCGGCTCTTCGCGACCTGGCGCGTCCTGCCCCGACTGCGGTCCCGCGCCGAACAGAGTCACATCACACCGAGCGTCCGCCGCTTTGCCGCCGATCAGGTCAAACACGCGACTTCCTTCCTCCAGTGGCTCGGCGAGCGGAACACCACCCTCGCCTCCTGCTCCCAGATCGACATCGACGCCTGGTGGGCAGAGAACAGCGAGCACGGCCGCACCTGTCTGAGGGCCTTCCTCAACTGGGCCATGCAGAGCCGCCATTGCCGACGCTCGGTCTCCATACCCGCGATGAAGACCACCCGGCGAGCCCCGCTGAGCGAGGACGAGCGTCTGGACGCCCTGGGGCGGCTGCTGGCCGACCAGGAGATACCAATGCACCTTCGCGTCGCCGGCGTCATCGTGCTCCTCTACGCGCAGCCTTTGACCCGGGTGGTCCGGCTCACCGTCGACGACGTGGTCCGGGACGGAGACGCCGTACTTCTACGGATCGGGGAACCGGCCTCACCCGTCCCTGCACCGCTCGCTTCCCTGCTGCTGGAGCACATCGCGAACCGCGGCAACATGGGCACTGCCACCAACCCGGCCTCCCGCTGGCTTCTCCCCGGCCGTCGCGCGGGCCAGCCGTTCCGCCCCGACCACCTGTCCGCGCTCCTCAACAAGATCGGTGTCCCAGCCGCAGCCGCCCGCGGCGCCGCCATCCGGCAGCAACTCTTGGAGATGCCCGCCCCCGTCGTCGCGGAGGCTCTCGGCTACCACGACAAGACCACCACCCGACTCCGCAACGAGACCGGCGGCGCATGGAGCCGATACGCCCCCGGGAACCACGCACGATCACCAGCGGGCTGGGTTCCTCGGGGACTGGCGACAGCTGAATACGAGAGCACACCAGTAACCGCCGGTTCGTACACTGCGAGGGTGGAAGACCATACGGCCACCAGGATCTATGCACGTCCGGCGCCCGCCTTGCGGCGCTACGTCGGCTCGTATGTCGGTTTCGATCTTCGTGGGTTCCCGGCGGGGGTGCACTGCGGTCCGCCGAGCCGCGTGCTCACTGCGGTAATCAGTCTGTCCGGTCCTTTGGAGGTGGCGGCAGGCGTCGACGACGGGTCACCGGTCACCCGATTCGACAGCGTGGCCGGCGGTCTGATGCGCCGCTCCGTCGCGATCCACCACGACGGACGCCAGGAAGGCGTGCAGGTGTCGCTGACGCCGCTCGGGGCCCGGGCTGTTTACGGCATGCCCGCCGCTGATCTCGCCCACCGACTGGTCCCACTCGACGAGCTTCTCGGAGCGCTCGGCGTCGAGCTGGTCGACCGGCTCCGCGCGGCGACGACATGGGCCGCGCGGTTCGCCGCGCTGGACGAGTTGCTTCTGCGAGCCGTCGGCCGTGGCGTCGGCGGCGACCCCGTGTCCCGGGTGCGCCCCGAGGTGGCCGAGGCCTGGCGCCGCCTCTTGGCCGCGCGGGGCCGTGTCCCGGTTGGGAGGGTCGCCGCAGAACTGGGCTGGAGCCGTCGGTATCTCACCGAGCGGTTTCGCGGTGAGGTGGGCCTGTCACCGAAGACCTTCGCCCGGGTTTTGCGCTTCGAGCACGCGCACGAACTGGCCACCATGCACGACCCGCTTCCGTGGGCCGAAGTGGCGACCGTCTCCGGCTACGCCGACCAGGCCCATCTCGTCCGGGACTGGAGCGAGTTCACGGGCCGATCGCCGACAGCATGGCGTCGCGGCGAAGTCCTGCTCGGGACTGGGTAGTCGCCGACCGGCCGCCCATCACGTCGGCTTCCGTTCCCTTTTCTTCAAGACCACCCTATAGCCGTCCTGTGACGATCGTCGGCATGAGACTCGTCAATCACGAACCCAACGCCATCGACCTGCGAACCACCCCCGTGCACCTCGGGCTGGGGTCGAGAGCGAAACCCGTCGAGGGCTTCGCCTGGGACCCGGAGGTGCTCCATGCCTACAGCGCCGCGGTCGCGGCGGACGGCGCCGAGGGTCGGATGGTGACGATCTTCGACGGCGACGGCCTCGGCGACCATTGGGAGCGCCACCCCGCCGGCGACGAACTGGTCGTCTGCCTCAGCGGGTCGGTGACGGTCACCCGCGATGTGGACGGAGTGCCCGACCGGGTTGTGCTCGGGCCGGGCGAGGCCACCGTCAACCCGGCCGGGACATGGCACGCGGTCGACATGGCGGGACCGGCGTCCATCCTGACCATCACCGCTGGCCTCGGCACCGACCACCGTCCCCGGACCGAAGCCCGCCCGACCGAGCACGCCGGCACGTCCGGCCCGCGAACACCATGACGACCCGTGTCGCGTGCCTCGGCGACAGCCTCACCCGCGCGCAATTCAGCGTCGACTACCTGGACCTTCTCGAACGACGCCGACCTCCCGGCGACGTACGGCTCGCCCGCTTCGGCGTCAACGGCGACTTCGCCCACAACCTCTCACGGCGCCTCGATGCCGTCGTCGCGGACCCACCCGACGTGATCACCGTGCTGATCGGGACCAACGACGCCCGAGCGAGCCTCGCCGACTACCCCGTCGAGCGGGCCATGAAGCGCAAACAACTCCCCGAGCGCCCGTCGGCCGGCTGGTTCCAGCAGTGCCTGGGAGCCGTCGTCGAACGGCTGCGAACGCAGACCGACGCGACGATCGCTCTGCTGTCCATCCCGGTCCTCGGCCAACAACTCGACGGACCCGCGGCGCGGGCATCACAGGCGTACAGCCGCATGATCGCCGAGGTCGCCACCACCAACCAGGCGACCTACCTCCCGCTCCACGAACGCCAGACCGAGGAACTACGCCAGGCGGACCCGCCGCCGATCCCCTACCGGGACCCGACACCCGCAGCGAGCGTCAGCGTCCTCGTCCGGCGCGCCTTGCTGGGCCATAGCCTCGACACGATCTCGCGGCGCCGGGGTCTCGTGCTCACGACCGACCACATCCACCAGAACAGCCGCGGCGCCGCCCTTGTCGCCGAGGTCATCGACACCTGGCTCTCGACCCGGCGCGCGTAGCCGGTTCCGGCGGCGGCCCCCTTCCTGCGTATTCGGTTCCCACCCCTACCGGGCAAGCAACGACGACCGGACCATCTCGAACGCTCTCGGCTACCTCGACAAAAACCACCACCCCGCCGGCTCAACGAGACCGGCGGGACCTAGGTCGCTTGGCGGCGTCACTCGCCCGGCTGGCCGCTCAACAGTTGCAGCGGCTCGACAGATGCGAAGACTGAGCATGAGGAACCCGTTCGGGGTGGGCGGGGCGTAAGGAGCAGACTCCATGGAAACGAGCCTGGCGTACTGGAAGATGGTTGAAACCTGGAAACAGTATCGCGATTCGGGAAAGAGTGACACTCCAAGGTCGCATGTCTTGATTGACGGCAGGAGATACCAGCCAGGGGGCGTTAACACGCCATGCGAGCACGGCCTCCCGATTGCTGCAGTAGATTTTGATAGCTGGTGGCCTTTGGATGAGGTTCTCGCGTGGCTAATGGAGGGGTGGATTAACTCGTCGCCCTACGTGCCCTACGGGTGCAGCGAAAATCCTCCCACCTGCATCTACGCTGGAGAGGGGAAGTACTATGAAATCGCCAGCATTACGCTTGATTCGGAAGGACGTGTTGTCATCCAAGCCGGCGAGATGCTGCAATGACAACGTATGAGCGGCAGCACTCGGGCGGGTGCCGCCACGCGGCGTTATCCCAGTAGTGCACGTCGGATTCCGGTTACCTGCATGATCGCCCAGGCATGTGCAACTACGCGGGAAGCGCCGGAATGGTGAGGGGAAGCTTGGCTTAACACTTACTGATCGTTTCAGAATGCCGTCCCGTGGAGACGCTGGCGGCCCGTGAAACAATCCCTTCAGCCACGGGCTCAGGGGATGACGCCGTATGGAACGGGTTGGGGCTGCGCGGGACCTCGTGCTCGGTTACGTCCGCGCGCTGAACGCGATCGACGAGGCCGTGAGGGGCGTGATCCCCTCGCTTGAGCGACTGGTTGATGTCTCTGGCCTGGCTCGTTCGCACCGGATCAGCCGGAGTGGGCACATCGGTACCTACACCTACATGGTTCATGGGGCAGGATGCCGCTTCGTCAGCGGCAACGGCGCTGAGGTCGATGTGGACTTCGCGGCCGACGGGAGTGAAGTCTTCGACCTCTGGCGGCTGCGCCGGTACGGGCTGAGCCTGCCGGAGCCTCTTGACGTCACGGATCAGGACCTGCGGTCCGCGGTGCGGTCGCTGCACCCCTTTCTGACCGAGGTGCGGCCGGGGTGGTTCAGCGTGGCCAGCTGATCGCCTCAGGAGGAGGTTCGCAGGCGACGCAGGCATATGAGGCTGCAGGCCAGTTCGAGCAGGCTCTGGTGGAGACCGGCGCGTCGCTCGTAGCGGATGTGGAGCCGTTTGAACTGGTGCAGCCAGGCGAACGCGCGCTCGACCACCCAGCGCACCTTGCCCAATCCGGAGCCGTGGGCGACGCCGCGTCGGGTGATTACGAATTGGTGCGTGATAGTGGGTGAGGCGTGCTGTGAAGCTTCCCCTTGATTGTGGACACCTGGAGACTGGGATCTTGAGGTTCCAGAGGAAGTAGCACCAGGTGGGAAGCAAGTACACGAAGCGGTACACCGAGGAGTTCAAGCGGGACGCGATCGCGCTCGTCGATTCCTCGGGCAAGACGGTCACCGCCGTCGCCCGGGAGCTCGGCATCAGCTCCGAGTCCCTGCGCGGCTGGTACCGCAAGGCGAAGGCAGACCGGGGCGAGGGCGAGTCCGGTGAGCTGACCGGCGCCGAGCGCGAGGAGCTCAAGCGGCTGCGCAAGGAAGTCCGCGAACAGCAGCAGACGATCGAGATCCTGAAAAAAGCGACGACCGCCTTCTTCGTGAAGGATAACGACCGGTGAACGAGCTGTACCGGTTGATCCATGCGGAGAAGGCGACTTACCCGATCGTCCTGCTGTGCCGGGTGCTGAAGGTCGCCCGCTCCTCCTACTACGCCTGGCGCGAGGGCGAGGCCGCCCGCCATGCCCGGCAGGCCGCCGACGACGCGCTCGCGCACGAGATCACGGTGCTGCACGTCGCCTCCCGCCACACCTACGGTGTCCCGCGCATCCACGCCGAACTGCGCCGCCTGGGCCGGCGGGTGAACCGCAAACGCGTCGCCCGCGTGATGCGTGAGCGCGACATCCGCGGCGTCACCCGGCGCAGGCGGCGTTCGTTGACCCGGCCGGATGTGAAGGCGAAGCCGGCCCCGGACCTGATCGGCCGCGACTTCCATGCCGAGCGCCTCGGGACCAAGCTCGTCGGCGACATCACCTACCTGCCCACCGCCGAGGGCTGGCTCTACCTCGCCTGCTGGCTGGACCTTGCCACTCGCGAGGTCGTCGGCTACGCCATGGCCGACCACCACCGCGCCGAGCTTGTCGTCGACGCTCTCGACATGGCCCACGGCCGGGGCGGACTGGAGCCCGGCTGCGTGGTTCACAGCGATCGTGGCAGTGAATATACGTCGACCCAGTTCCGGGAACGAATAGGGAAGTTGGGGCTGCGGCAGAGCTGCGGACGCACCGGATCATGCTTCGACAACGCTGCCGCGGAGAGCTTCTGGGCCCTGCTCAAGGAGGAGATCGGCACCCGCACCTGGCCCGACCGGACCGCCGCCCGCGCCGAGGTCTTCTCCTTCATCGAGACCTTCTACAACCGCCGCCGCCTGCGCAGGCACCGGACTTTCGGCTACCTCACCCCGGCCAAGACCAGGCAGCGGCATCAGCACGCCCTCGCGGCATAACGATCACGTGTCCGAGATCACGGGGAAACTTCAGGCCTCGACGGGCAGCCGGGCGTGCATTCCGGCGTCCGCGAAATGGGCGGCGTCGATCCCGGCCAGACGGGCTTCGTGGATCCAAGCGTGCGTCCCGCGGTCGGGTCCCAGCGGCTCGGTGCGGTCGGCTGCTTCTTCGCGCAGGGAGGAGGCGGCCAGTTCCCGCGCCAGGCCGGTTGCCCAGGGCGGTAGGGCCGGCGGCCGGCCCCAGCCGAAATCGGGTGCACGGTCACGCCTGACGGTTTCCAAAGCGGCGGCCTGGTGCTGGAGCCAGCGCGGCAGCGACAGATCGGACAGCAGGGCGCGGGCGGTGGCCGGCAGAGGCCAGCGGCGCAGGGCCCGGTGGGCCATAGCATGGGCCACACCGGTGCGGGGGCTTCGGCGCAGCAGAGGGTGCACGTAGGCGGCAGGAGGCGTCACCATGTGGTCCCCGCCGTGGCCGGACAGCCGCCGACGGGCACCGTGTCCGGCCAGCACCTTGGCCAGGCGCTCCTGTGTGGCCCGGTAGCGCAGTACCGGCGTCGGCTCCTCACCCGCCGGCCGCCGGTCGGACGTGCCGCTGAAAGGCAGCGGCAGCTGCGCCGACGGGTACACCAGGTGTGTCAGGCGGGGCAGGTGGCCGGCCGCTATGCGTGCGTAGCCGGCGTCTTCGTTGGTGGGCGCGGACCATTGCAGGGTGACGGCCACCAGATCCGCGCCCGCCTGGTGTGCCAGGAAACACACGCTGGTGGAGTCCATGCCGCCGGACAGGTCCGCGCCCCACACCTGGCCCGGGCGTACCCGGGAGGCGATCGCCGCGCACAGTGCCGCGCGCAGCAACGGCGCGGCCTCGTCCAAGGGCAGATCGGATGCCGGGGGATGCCACCATCGTTCGCTGCGCACCCCGCCGTCCGAACCCAGCCGCAGGGCCTGTTGCGGCGGTACCGGGATCACGCCACGCCACATCGACACCGTCTCGTACGGGAAGGGGAAGGCGGGCAGCAGCGTGCGCAGCGCCAGCCGTGACCGGTCGATCTCCGCTCCGGTCAGCCACGCCAGCGTGCTGGCCCGGTCGGCGGCCACCGTGACCTGCCCGACGACAGCGGTGAACAACCGGCGGGTCCCGGTGGCCGTGCCCCGGGCATACACCTCGCCATCATCGGAGGCCAGCAGGTGGTAGCTTCCTGCGGCCCCGTCCACCGCGGTGCCGCACGCGGCCAGAACGTCCGAGGTCAGGTCGCTGGGGCCCAGGGCCGCCAACCGCATGGCTCCCGCCCGCGTCGTCGCCTCTTGGTCGGCCGGCCAGCAGCCGACCAGCCAGGGGCGCCCCGAAGCATGGGTCAGCGTGCGGCAGGCGTATGGTACGAGCGACGCGGCGACGGCAGACGCCGGTTCCCGGTCCGGGAGGACCACGAACCAGCGCCGGCCGCACGCGGTGGGCATGTCAGCCCCACGTCCAGGTGCCCCACCCTTCGGGAGTCTCCCAACCCCAGCCCCGGGTCTCTTCCGCGAACGTGCCCACCTCTACCAGGAACGGAGGCACGTAGACCTCCACCTCGTTCTGCACATTCTCCGCGTTCATGGCAGACCACTCCTTCCCCATAGATGAAACCGGGTCTCTGTCAGGGCAGTTTCCCCACCGACTCACCAGGCAAGCGGCAGATCACTCCTGTGAGTGTCCTCCCGCTGTTGTGTAGCCGACCGGTGCACGCCCCCGGCGCTACGCCGGCGCGGCCACACTGCCTCCGGTGTCACGGCCGCGCCGCCAGTGAGCTGTTTCCAACCTGACGGTGTTGGTGCGGGCGCCTCCGGTATCGACCTCGCGCGGGTCGCCCTGCACGCCGCGCGCGCCGCCGAGAGGCGCGGCGCCACCCGGGACCGCGCCCCCGCCCGACGCCGATCCCCGGTCCGGCCCGACGGGCGCGACCCCCAGGGCTTCGCCACGGTGCTCCAGGGTCTGATGGCCGACCGCGCCTGGGACATGCCGGCCGCCGGCGGCAGCGTCCTGGATCAGTGGCCTACCATCGCCGCCGCCATCGCGCCCGGCCTGGACGCCCACGTCACCGCCACCGCCTGCCACCCGACGTCCGAGCGGCTGGACCTGCGTCCCGACTCCTCCACCTACGCCACCCAGCTCCGCCTGATCAGCGCCCGCGTCATCGCTGCGGCCAACGAGTCGGCCGGCACCGGTGCCGTGCGTAGCGTCCGGGTCCTGGCCGTCGGCGCCGCCCCGGACCCCCGGCCCGCCGCGCAGACGCCCACCACCGCACCGGACGCTCCTCCGGCCCCGGTGAAGACGCGAGAGAGGGCGCCGGGCTTCCACCAGGCCCTCGCCGCGCACCAGGCCGTCGCGCCTCCCAGCCGTATCGACCCCTCGATCGCAACGGCAGTAGAGCAGCCGACCGCGGCGATGCGGGCGCTCAGTCTCCGGGCCTTCCCGGAGCCGGAGCCGGTGGCCGACGACCAGCCGGCCCCGACCGAGCAGGCCCGCATCGAGCGCCGCCGCCAGGCCGACGTCTCCCACACCGCAGCCCTGCGCCGGGCCCGTGCGGGATGCCATGCACTGGATTGCAGGATGCGCAGGGTGGTGCGGTCGGCCACGAACACGGGCACGTCGAGGTGGTCGCGCTTGCAGGCGGGCCGACAGTACCGTCGCGGCCCGCAGTGCGCGCAGGAGCTGGCGGCTGAGCAGGCCGGACGGGTTCGTCAGGAGTTCTGCCCAGGCTTCCCGCACGTGCTCGGTGAGATTGGGGCAGTCCGGACACGTGGCCCGCGCCAGAACGACATCAGACAGCCGGATACGGAACGTGGCGCCACACTGCAGGCACTGAACCGTCCACGGCGCGTCGAACCGCCGGTAACGCTCCAGGGCATCGAAGCCGGCCTTCCGCAGCATCCTGACGGCAGTCTCCTGCGACACCTTGCCGCGGCCGGTGTCGGCGACCACCGACTCGAGCTGCTGGAGCTCCTTCGTATCCTGGCGGGCACTGGCGGCCTGCCGCTGCGCCCGGAGCCATGCGTCGAACCATACTGTCCGGTCCGGCGGCGGCACCTGGCAAGCAACGAGGAATGCCTCCAGACAGTCGGTGGACGCGGGCACCGTGCCACGTGAAATGCGGAAGGCGGTGCTGCGCGACAGCTCCTTGCCGTCGGCCCGCGCCCTGTGCTCCATCATCCGAAACGACGGCGCCCCGTTGGCCTGCCGCAACTCCTCCAGCGCAGCACACAGGCCGGCTAGGTCCTTGACGAGGTCGGGGCGTGGCTTCGGCTCTCTGGTCCAGCCGGTGCTGCTTCCGCCCAGGCTTCCGTGATAGGCGGCATGCCACAGCCGGGTGACCTGAGCGACGTTCATGCCGCACGCACGCGCGAAAGCCTGTGCCACTTCCCGCCTGGGCAGGACAGCCCCCGAGGCCGCGCGCTGCAAGGTTCCCGGGCTGATGGACCGCGTCCGTTCCGACAGCGCAGCATAGGAAAATCCCGCTTCCCGACGCCCATTGCGCAAGGAAACCGAAAGTCTGCCCAGCGGACTGCTCGGATCCGGAATCGGCCTCTCTGGTCGACCCACCGCGTCATCTCTCCTTCCATCAAGAGCCACTGCATACGGGCCCTGCTCACAGTGCGGACTCGCACAGCGGTCCACGCCTCTTCGCTCCAACCAGACGGCTCCTCAAGGCAGTTGGCGCTACCGAGAAGCTGAACAGCATCTCGAAGGGCGTGATGGGCAGCGTGCTGCCGGTGCTGGGGCCGGTGACCGGCTGAAGGCCGTGGGCTGGGAGAAGGCGCAGCGGCAGGGGCGGGTGGGGCTTCCGGATGATCTTCGTCTGCGGGTGGCTCTGGCGCCGGCCGCAGGACTGTGGGAGCGGCTGTCCAGGTGGCAGCAGGACCAGGTCCAGGCGGCCGCGAAGACGGAGCTGGGCAGACTGGCGGGCCTTCTGCAGCAGCCGGAGACCGCGCCGCGGCTGCTGGCCGGCCGGCTCACCGACCGCCTGGCGGAGACCGGCGGCGAGGCCCTGGTCTCCACGCGGTACGGGTGGCTGATCCGGCGGGGCCTGGTGCAGCGCCAGGCCTGCTCGGACCGACGCTGTGACGACGGGATCCGGCTGGACACCGGCGGTGAGTGCGAGAACTGCCACAACGTAATCCACCTGCGCCGCGCCCGGCGCGCGAAGATCGCGGCCGAGGTTGACCGTGAGCTGCCCGGCCTGAGCGACCATGAGCGTCGCCGGATCCTGGAGGACCGGCTGCGTGAGCAGGCCGCTCTCGAGGCGGAGAACCTCGCGCGGCGGCGGGAGCAAGCTGCTGCCGAGCAGGCCCGCCGGGATGCCGCCCGCGCGGCGGCCCAGGAGCGGGCCGAGCGCGAGCGTGCCGCAGCGGCCGCAGCCGAGGCGGCCCGGCAGGCCCTGCCGTGCCAGGTCTGCGGCCGGGACCAGGCTGCCGGGCTGTGTGAGCTCTGCGACCACCGCCGTCAGACCGAGACCCTGATCAGCGAGGCCGGTCTCATCGCGGCCACCTGGTCCGCCGACCTGACCGACCCGGCCAGTGTCGCGGCCGTCACCGCCGCAGTCCGCACGGCCATCGGCCAGAGCATCGTCACCGCATGGCAGGAGGTCCTGCAGATCACCGACGTGGCCGCCCTGGAGGCCGACCCGGAGGCCGCCGAGGACGCGTACGCTTTCGCCGCATTCCAGACCGCACAGCAGTCCGTCCAGGAACACCACGACCACGCTCTGACGATGCTGGGCCGGACCGAGGAGGCCGAAGCCGAGGCCCGGCGGGCCTACAAGCCCAGCAGAACCGCCCCTGGTTCCAGCACAACCCGAACGGCGCAGACGTCGTCGCGGCGGCGGCGACGAAGGCCGCCGACGCGGCCCGGGAGCGCACCGCGGAGTACCTGCTCGCGGCGCGGCTGGAGCAGCTACGCGAGCGGACGGCGGCACGCACCGGGCGGGCTGCGGCCGCGTTGTGGACGGACCGGCTGCCGGAACTCGCCGCCTGGCCCCTTGACAGCGAGGCAGCCGGGGCGGTGGTCGCGTGAGCACAAAGCTGCGCGGCGTTGACCTTGCACGCCAGGCCTGATCGCGGCCGGGAAGCAGTAGGGAAGAACGGGGCCGCCCGCAACGAGAAGCCGCAGCGGCGCACCGGCACGGTTGTGAGCAGAGCCGACTGTAAGCCGCTCGCGCTTGGTGCGGTGATCACGATGATGACGACCCAGCTCGGCATGGTCGCCCGCTGCGGCTGGCGGCAACATCCTCGCCCAGTTGACGACATCCTCGCCGTGGCCGCGCTCGAGTTCACCGGGCACGTCCAGGCGGTGAGGTTCGACGCGGAGACCGGCGCCTGGACGCCACCCCCGATGCCCCGACGTACGGCACGGGTTTCCTGGAGATCCATCTTTTGCGGATCGGATGCGCACGGTCCTTGGTCTCCCTGTATGAAACCGTCATGGACAGTGGGGAGCACCTTCGACACACTGGGCCGGCTGGAAGGCTGGCCCGGTCCGTGACGTCGACACGTCGCGAGAGGCTAATGGCAGACAAATTCTTTATGCCCTGTTCGTCGGTATCAGAGAAAGTACCCAGAAACTGACTCCAGCTTCGGAAAGTCCGCAGGTCAGCCAGTCTGCTCCCCGCACCCGCGGGGATGGTCCCGAGGCGAGTGCTCCGATGGCGGCCGGCCCGGCCTGCTCCCCGCACCCGCGGGGATGGTCCCGCGGGCGGTCTGGTGGGCGGTGAGGTAGCCGGCTGCTCCCCGCACCCGCGGGGATGGTCCCCCGGCGCGGCTGGTTGTTCAATCCGCAGGTCACTGCTCCCCGCACCCGCGGGGATGGTCCCCGCTGGGCAACCCGCAGCTGACCGAGCAGCAGCTGCTCCCCGCACCCGCGGGGATGGTCCCGAGAGCCGCATCCACCGCTGTATGGCCGAGACCTGCTCCCCGCACCCGCGGGGATGGTCCCGAGGCGCGATCGATGGTGACCGGATCGGGCGGCTGCTCCCCGCACCCGCGGGGATGGTCCCCGGGCGGTGCCGAAGCGGGCCTGCTTGTCGGCCTGCTCCCCGCACCCGCGGGGATGGTCCCCTTGCGGTCGTCCTCCTCGCTCTGCGGAAGCACTGCTCCCCGCACCCGCGGGGATGGTCCCCCGCGCGGCACCAAGGCCCGACTGCATCAGCGCTGCTCCCCGCACCCGCGGGGATGGTCCCATGGTCGACCGGCGGCTGATCGTTGAGGCCCTCTGCTCCCCGCACCCGCGGGGATGGTCCCACGGACTGCGTGGCCTCTCGGCCCTTGCTGGTCTGCTCCCCGCACCCGCGGGGATGGTCCCTGGTCCCAGGTCTGTCCGTCCAGTTCGCGGCCCTGCTCCCTGCGCCCGCGGGGATGGCCCCGCGGCAGGACGGCACGCCGTCCCCCTCGGACACTGCTCCCCGCACCCGCGGGATGGGCCAGGCCAGTTCCCAGCACGCCCAGGCAGCCGCGCCCGCCGCTGGGCCCGCCCTCCTGTCGCTACCGCGCCCTCGCAGTTCCAGCCGCCTTAGGGGCGTGTATCGAGTCGTGATCAATGAGTGGTCCGGGTGAGGACTTTGATCATGGGTGCCGCCCCTGCTCGGGGCCATCCCCCGCGGGCGCGGGGAGCGGTCGGCCGGGATTCGCCGTCGGAGGACCATCCCCGCGAGCGCGGGGGAGCAGTCCCGGGCTTCGCAGGGCTGCCGGAAAGCATAAGGAGCCAAGTGCGACTGCCGCCCGACTGTGGTTCTACCGGCGGTAGAATCGGACGTATGAGTAAGCCGACGAGCATCAAGACCAGCGAGGAAGTGCGCGACCGGCTGCGCATCCTCGCCGAAGAGCGCGGCACCACCATCACCGAACTGCTGGAAGAGCTCGCCAGCCGCGAACTCACCGAGGCCGAGCGGGAACAGCGTGCCGCCGAGGCAGCCCGGGAACTCGGCGTCGAATACACCCGGCAAGTCCAGCAAACCGGCCGGGACGCCTGGGCGAAAATCCGCGCCCACCAGGACGACGCCGCCGCATGAATGTGACAGCGGTCTTAGACCACACTGCTCTGGGCGCTCTGTACCGTGCCAATGCCTTCCTGACCGGCCTGTACATCGAGGCCTCGCGCGGTACCGGCCGGGTCATCATCCCCTCGTCGTCCATCCTTGCGGCCGAGCAGCAGATCACCGGTGCGGGCAAACACGCAGCGTCCCTCCGCTTCGCGGAGAGTGTGCCGTTCACCGCAGCACACGCTGTGGAGGCGATGGGTTGGGAAGGCGTGGACTGGCCGGTGGCTCACGCGGCCGCCATCGCCTGGCACGCGATCAAAAACGGGGAGCCGCTGACGGTCCTGTCGCTGGAGCCCGGGCTGTACACGGCCACCGGCATCACGCCGCTGAATCCCACCTGATCTGTCCCATGCACGCGGACGCGGCGGCTTCACGTACCAGGGCAGCGGCAAGCCGGGGCCGTCCCTGCGGGCGCGGGGAGCAGGCGGGCACCGCGGCGATCGGTACGACGGTCGCGGGACTACTCCGCGAGCGCGGGGAGCACCTCTAATGCGAGTAAACCCCGTATGCCCTATTCGCCGGTATCGGAGAAAGTGCCCAGAAACCGGTTCCAGCTCCAAAGAAGCCGCAGGTCAGCCAGTCTGCTCCCCGCACCTGCGGGGATGGTCCCCGTGCGCGGAAAACCGCACGACGGTGAACGCGCTGCTCCCCGCACCTGCGGGGATGGTCCCTTCCGAGGCAACCTCGACAAGGTCGGAACCGGCTGCTCCCCGCACCTGCGGGGATGGTCCCTTCCGGCCGGTGCGGACCTGGGTGTAGCGCATCTGCTCCCCGCACCTGCGGGGATGGTCCCGTCGCGAGGACCAAGGCGTGGTCGGTCACCTCCTGCTCCCCGCACCTGCGGGGATGGTCCCCTTCAGCGGCTGGCGGCGGTGGAGGGACCGGACTGCTCCCCGCACCTGCGGGGATGGTCCCCAGCTCGTCGGTGACGCCCAGGACCTCATCGACTGCTCCCCGCACCTGCGGGGATGGTCCCCCTCCGCCGGCGCGAGCGGTCCGGCCTGGTCGCTGCTCCCCGCACCTGCGGGGATGGTCCCGCCCGCTTCAACACCCCCGACACGGACCCGGACTGGTCCCCGCACCTGCGGGGATGGTCCCTGATGCCGGACGACACGAACGAGGCTGCTCGGCTGCTCCCCGCACCTGCGGGGATGGTCCCGGCTCCCCGGTCGCCGCGTCCCGCCATTGGTCCTGCTCCCCGCACCCGCGGGGACGGTCCCACAAGCCTCCCGTCCCAGGCCCGTGCTTGACGCTGCTCCCCGCACCCGGGGGGGATGGTCCCGAGGCACGTCGACGCGGCCGCCGGCTCGGTGTCTGCTCCCCGCACTGCGGGGATGGTCCCCGCCCCGGCGTCCGACCGGGATACCGGTCGAGACACCCGTACGACTGCTCTCCGCACCCGTGGGGCTGGTCCCGTGTCGTCGCCCAGCTCGCGCAGGAGCTTGGCCTGCTCCCCGAACCTGCGGGGATCGTCTCGACGGATCTCGTGAACGGGCAAGCGTCCGCACTGCTGAGCAGTATGAGCGCAGGCCGACGAGGATCCCATCGCGGGGCCATCCCCGCAGGCGCGGGGAGCACGGCACGTCCTGCTCGTGGTAACCCTCGCTGTCGGGACCATCCCCGCGGGCGCGGGGAGCACCGCTTTTTCAATGATCATCCGGTCATGGGGAGGGACCATCCCCGCGGGCGCGGGGGCACACTCCGTGACCTGCGTGTTTACTGGCGCGGAGGCGCGGTTTCGCAGACTTTCAGAGAAACGCGCACAGGGGGCTTCTCGCTTCTCGTTTCTGACAGTGAACCGTTCAGCCTACGCTTCTGGATTGCTGTCCTGTTGTAGATCCACTGATTCGTGCATTCGGGTACGCCAGGCCCTGTTCTGCCTGTATCAATCCGTCATGGACAGTGGGGGGAGTGCCTCCGGCATGCTGTGTCGGCTTGGGGGGCCGGCTCGGTCGGTGTGGGCCAAGCACGATCGTGACAGCGAGGGCTGGCTGCCGTTGTGGCGGCACATGGAGGACAGTGCCGCGGTGGCCGGTCTGTTGTGGGACCGGTGGTTGCCTGCCGGGGTGCGCCGGCTGGTGGCCGAGGCGTTGCCGCAAGGTGAGGCGGACGCGCGTGTGCTGGCGGTGTGGCTTGCCGGGGTTCACGACATCGGCAAGGCGACGCCCGCGTTCGCTTGTCAGGTTGATCAGCTTGCCGATGTGATGCGTGGCCAGGGCCTGGAGATGCGTTCGGCGAAGGCGTTCGGGCCGGACCGCCGACTGGCGCCGCATGGGCTGGCCGGGCAGGTGCTGCTGGGGGAGTGGCTGGAGGAGCGGTACGGGTGGGTGTCCGCTCGGGCCGGGCAGTTCACGGTCGCCGTGGGCGGGCATCATGGAGTGCCGCCCGAGTACGGGCAGATCAAGGCCCTCTACGAGCATGAGGAGTTGCTGCGCACCCCGGGTGCGAGCGGTCGTGTCTGGCGGCAGGTGCAGACCGAGTTCCTCGATGCGTGCGCTGAGCGTTTCGGTGTGGCGGAGCGGCTCAAGGCGTGGCGGGCGGTGAAGCTGTCGCAGCCGGTGCAGGTGCTGCTGACCGCGCTGGTCATCGTCTCCGACTGGATCGCGAGCAATCCGGATATGTTCCCGTATTTCCCGGAGGGTGCGTCCCGGAGTGGCGAGGAGCGTCTTGCTGCGGCCTGGCGGGGTCTGGACCTGCCGGAGCCGTGGCGGGCTGAGGAGCCTGCCGGGAGTGCGCAGGAGTTGTTCGTGTCCCGGTTCGATCTGCCCGCGGGGGCGAGGGTGCGTCCGGTGCAGGAGGCGGCCGTGGAGCTCGCGCGGGAGATGGAGGCGCCGGGGCTGATGATCGTCGAGGCGCCGATGGGGGAGGGCAAGACGGAGGCGGCGCTCGCCGTGACCGAGGTTTCCGCTGCGCGTTCGGGTGCGGGCGGGGTGTTCTTCGCGTTGCCCACGATGGCTACCGGTAACGCGATGTTCCCGCGTCTGCTGGAGTGGATGAGGCGGCTGCCCGGGGCGGGTAGCGGGCGCCAGTCGGTGCACCTGGCGCATTCCAAGGCGGCGCTCAATGAGGACTTCGCCGGGCTGATGGCTCGTGCGGGGCGGGTCGCGGCCGTCGAGGTGGACGGGGAGCCGATCTCGTCCCGGCGGCAGCCGGATGACGCGGGGCGTCGTGCGGGGGCCGAGCTGGTGGCGCATGCCTGGTTGCGGGGCCGTAAGAAGGCGATGCTGGCGTCGTTCGTGACGGGCACCGTGGACCAGTTGCTGTTCATGGGGCTGAAGAGCAGGCATCTGGCGCTTCGGCATCTCGCGCTGGCGGGGAAGGTCGTCGTCGTCGACGAGGCGCACGCCTACGACACCTACATGAGTGTGTACCTGGACCGGGTGCTGTCGTGGCTGGGCGCCTACCGGGTGCCGGTGGTCGTGCTGTCGGCGACGCTGCCCGCCGCGCGCCGGCGTGAGCTCCTGCGGGCGTATGCGGGGGACGGTGCCGGCGCTGCAGCCGGAGAGAGCGTGGAAGGGGATGCGTACCCGCTGCTCACCGCTGTGGTTCCCGGGGGTACTCCGGTGGTGCGCTGCCCGCAGGCGTCGGGCCGGGCCACGGACGTCGAGGTGGAGCGGCTCGCCGACGACATGGGCGTCCTCGCCGTCCGGCTGGAGGAGGAACTCGCCGGAGGCGGGTGCGTTCTGGTGGTGCGCAACACGGTCAAGCGGGTGCTGGAGACCGCCCGTGTGCTGCGGGACAGGTTCGGTGACGAGGACGTCACCGTCGCGCATTCGTGTTTCGTCGACCTGGACCGGGCTGCGAAGGACCGTGATCTGCTCGAGCGTTTCGGCCCGCCAGGGAAGGCGGCCGGGCGGCCCGGCCGGCGGCACATCGTGGTGGCCAGCCAGGTGGCGGAGCAGTCCCTGGATGTGGATTTCGACCTGCTGGTGAGCGATCTGTGTCCGGTGGACCTGCTCCTGCAGCGTATGGGCCGGCTGCACCGCCATCGGCGCGGCCAGGGCCAGAGTGAGCGGCCCGAGCGGCTGCGCAGGGCCCGCTGCCTGCTCACGGGAGCGGACTGGGGCGACGGGACGGTGGAGGTGCCTGATCCGGTGCGGGGCTCGGTCGCCGTGTACGGGCGGTATGCGCTGCTGCGGTCGGCGGCGGTGCTGCTGCCGCACCTGGTGGGCGGGCGGGAGCGCCCGGTGCGGCTGCCGTCGGACATCAGTGTGCTGGTGCAGGGGGCGTACGGGCAGGGGCCGGTGGGGCCGGAGCACTGGGCTGGTGCGCTGGAGGAGGCCCGGGTGCAGTTCGACGAGCACCGAGCCGGTCAGGCCGGGCGGGCGGCCGTGTTCCGTCTCGGTGAGGTCGGGCGGCCGGGAAAGCCGCTGTTCGGCTGGGTGGCGGCGGGGGTGGGGGACGCCGATGACAGCCGGGCCGGGCGGGCCCAGGTGCGGGACAGCCGGGAGAGTGTGGAGGTGGTCGTCGTGCAGCGGCGTGCCGACGGGGGCCTTGTCACCCTGCCCTGGCTGGAGGCGGACCGGAAGGGCCGGCGGCGCGGGGGTCTGGAGCTGCCGCAGGATCAGACGCCGACGCCGTTCGCGGCTCGTACGGCGGCTGGTTGCGGGCTGCGGCTGCCTCTCCAGTTCTCCTACGCCGAGACCATGGACCGGGCCATCAAAGAGCTGGAGCAGCTGTATCTGCCCGCCTGGCAGGGCAAGGACTGCCCGTGGCTTTCCGGCCAGCTGATTCTCACGCTGGATGAGGACTGTCAGACCCGCCTGGCAGGCTTCTTTCTCCGCTACAGCCGCCTGGATGGTCTGGAGGTGACCCGTGTCCGTGACTGAACCGCCGCCCGGGCCGGGCAGGAGCACGGCCCCGTCGTTCGATCTGACGGACCGGCCGTGGATCGGGGTGCTTAGGTGCGACGGCAGCCAGGACGAGTTGTCGCTGCGGCAGGTCTTTGCCCAGGCGGGCGATCTGCGCCGGGTGGTCGGGGATCTGGCCACCCAGGAGTTCGCCCTGGTGCGGCTGCTGCTGGCCGTCGCGCACGACGCTCTCGACGGCCCTCGTGACATCGAGGACTGGGCGGACCTGTGGAGCGAGGCGGACTGCTTCGCGCCCGTCGCAGCGTACTTGGACACCCACCGCGGTCGTTTCGACCTGCTCCATCCCGAGGTGCCGTTCTTCCAGACCGCCGGGCTGCGCACGGCGAAGGACGAGGTGTTCCCCCTGAACCGGATCGTGGCCGACGTGCCCAACGGGGAGCCCTTCTTCACCGCCCGGATGCCCATGGTGGAGCGGCTGTCGTTCGCGGAGGCCGCCCGCTGGGTCGTGCACGCGCACGCCTACGACACCTCCGGTATCAAGTCCGGCGCGGTCGGCGACGACCGGGTCAAGGGCGGCAAGGTCTACCCTCTGGGCACCGGCTGGGCCGGCGGGCTAGGTGTACTGACCCGCGAGGTTGGGGACGCGGCTGGCGGGTGGTTGCCCTTTCAGCGCGGTGTGTCCGCGGTGGTGATTGTAGGTGTGCAGCCATTGC
>NZ_JBFAWY010000056.1:0-32396 GCF_040680575.1 Streptomyces sp. NPDC052020 | reverse complement strand
ATCGCGTCGATGGCGATCTTCGCGACGGCCTCGGGGCGGGTCGCCGCCACCTCCTCGATCTCCATGCCGCCCTCGACAGACGTCGTACGACGTCGACGTGCACCGACGCGGGTCGTGCTGCGGGGAGGACCTGTTCGGCACGGCCGGCGCAGCCGGACGCGAACCGGAGCGGATCCGCGGACGCCGGGGTCAGTCCAGCGGGGTCCGCGCGCGCTCCGCGCCCAGTTCGGTCCGGGCCACGATGGCCGGCACCGCGATGCCGGGCAGGAGCAGGCGCCACATCCTCGTGACCCGCTCCATCAGGTCCTTCCGGCCGCTGACGACGGCCGAGAACATCTGCATGCCGGTACACGCCTCGACGACGAAGGCGGCCACCTCACCGGGTTCCACCCCGGCCTGGAGCTCGCCGCGCTCGTGCGCGTCCCGCAGGCATTCGGCCATGATCTCCACCCACTGCTGGTAGGGGCTGGCATCCTGCAGACCGAACGAGGTCTGTTCGTTGGTGAGCCGGACGCCCGCCCGCAGCAGCGGGTCCACCTGGAGCCGGCGGGCCCAGTTGAGCGTGAGATCCACGAGACGTTGCAGGCCCCGGGAGTCGAGCCAGGGGACGATGGTCTCGGGCTGGCTGTTCATCACCGCCCGTGCCAGGTCCTCCTTGGAATCGAAGTGGAAGTAGAGCGCCCCGGCGGTGAGCCCCGCGCGCTTCAGGATGCGGTTGATGCTCGCCCCGGAGTACCCGAACTCGTCGAAGACTTCCGCGGCCGCGCGCAGCAGCGACTCCCGGGTCTGTACCGCACGCTCCTGTTTCACGCCGCCCGCCATCGATTAGCTCCTTCAAAAGTAGAACGATCCTTATGTTATCGGCGGCCCGGCCGTCTCTGGCAACCCCGACCGCGCCGCGCATCCGGAACGCACCCCACCGACTTGGTGAACACCATGAAGTTTCTTTACTTGCTCTTTGCCCAAGAAAAAAAGAACGCTCTTTATGTTGTGGGCACTTGGTGGAGCTCTTGGGGGGAGATCTGACATGAGTGCAGTGTTCCAGCGGGAATCCGTGCGGGAGCCGCGGAGCCTGGAGGACCGCACGCCCGCGCTGGCCGTGCACCAGAGCCATGTGCACAAGAGGAACGGCGCCGAAGTCCTGCTGTCCACCTGGCGCCCGCTCGGCGCCGACACCTACACCGTCACCGCGCACTGGCCGCGCGAGCACGCCTTCTACCACCCGGCTCACGGGCTCTACGACCCGCTGCTGCTCTGCGAGACCGTGCGCCAGTCCGTGCCCCTGCTGTCCCACGTCGCCTACGGCGTGCCCTTCGGCCACCAGCAGGCATGGGAACACCTGCGCTTCACGCTGAACGCGGGGGCCCTGGTGGCCACCACGGCCCCCGCCGAGCTCGAACTGCGCGTCGCCTGCTCGGACATCGTGCGGCGGGGCACCCGGCTGGCCGGGCTGACGATGGCGGTGGACATCACGCTGGGCGGACAGCGGCTGGGCACCGCCACCACCCGCTTCAACAATCAGCCGCGCGCGGTGTACCAGCGGCTGCGGGGCCGTTACGCCGACCTCGACCTGGCCCGTGAGCGGGCCCTGACCACCGGGCCCGCCGTCGCGGCGGAACAGGTGGCGCGGGTCAGGGAGAAGGACGTGGTGCTCTCCCCGACGGACACGCCGGGCCGGTGGCGGCTGCGGGTGGACCTCACCCACCCCGTGCTCTTCGACCACCCCGTCGACCACGCCCCGGGCATGCTCCTGCTGGAGGCCGCGCGCCAGGCCGCCCACACCCTGAGCACGCGGCCCGCGACCGTGGTCGCCATGGACGCCGAGTTCATCCGGTACGCGGAGTTCGACGAGCCCTGCTGGGTCTGGGCCGACCCGCTGCCCTCGGACGAGCAGGGCCGCAGACGGGTGCTGGTGACCCTGGAACAGAGCGGCCGGCGCGTCTTCTCCGCGGACGTCACCCTGGAGTCGGCGCCCGGCCTGTGAGCGCACGCGAAGGGCGCGGCCGCCGGGGGTCGGCCGCGCCCTTCGCGACGCGGGAGGCGGGGCGGCCGGTGACCGCCCCCGGCCGCGCGCACTACGCGGCGGACAGCTCCGCCGCCACCAGCTCCGCGATCTGCACGGCGTTCAGCGCCGCGCCCTTGCGCAGGTTGTCGTTGGAGATGAACAGGGCGAGGCCGTGCTCGACGGTCTCGTCCTGGCGGATGCGGCCGACGTACGAGGGGTCCTGGCCGGCCGCCTGGAGCGGGGTCGGCACGTCGGTGAGCGCCACGCCGGGGGCGCCGGCCAGCAGCTCCTTGGCCCGCTCCACGCTGATCGGGCGGGCGAAGCGGGCGTTGACCTGGAGGGAGTGGCCGGTGAAGACGGGCACGCGCACGCAGGTGCCGGAGACCTTCAGCCCGGGGATCTCCAGGATCTTGCGGGACTCGTTGCGGAGCTTCTGCTCCTCGTCGGTCTCGTTCAGGCCGTCGTCGACGATGGAACCGGCCAGCGGCAGCACGTTGTACGCGATCGGCGCCACGTACTTCTGCGGCTCGGGGTAGTTCGCCGCCGCTCCGTCGTGGGTCAGCTTGGGCGCGTCCTCGCCGACCTTCCGCACCTGGTCGAACAGCTCGTCCACGCCGGCCAGGCCGGAGCCGGAGACGGCCTGGTAGGTGGCGACGACGAGGGCCTGGAGGCCCGCCTCGGCGTGCAGCGGCTTGAGCACCGGCATCGCGGCCATCGTGGTGCAGTTGGGGTTGGCGATGATGCCCTTGGGGCGGTCCGCGATCGCGTGCGGGTTGACCTCGGAGACCACCAGGGGCACCTGCGGGTCCCGGCGCCAGGCGGAGGAGTTGTCGATGACGACCGCGCCCTGCGAGGCGACCTTTTCGGCCAGCGCCTTGGAGGTGGCGCCGCCCGCCGAGAAGAGCACGATGTCCAGTCCGGTGTAGTCGGCGGTGGCCGCGTCCTCCACCGTCACACCGTCGAGGTCCTTGCCCGCGGAGCGGGCGGAGGCGAACAGGCGCAGCTCGGTGACCGGGAAGTTCCGCTCCGTGAGAATCCTGCGCATGACCGTGCCGACCTGACCGGTGGCTCCGACGATTCCGACCCTCACGGTGACTCCTCTTACGTGTCTTATGCGTGGCTGTTGCCTGGCCGAGGCCTTTCCATCATGCGGCCAGGCCCGGCCCGGCTGTCCACTTCTTTGCCCGGGATGCCCGGGGAGTGGGACGCGGGGCACCGCCGAGCGGTTGCGGAACTTCGGGCGGCACCCCGGCTGAGCTGGAGATATTCAGCCGCACCGGACGCCGCGCCGCAAGCTGTGCTGCCGCGCGCCTGCCCGGGGCCCACCGGCGCACACGGCGATGTGACGTATGCCTCTCGGTGTTGATCCCCACCCCGGACCGAACGTTTCCGCCGCCTGCGGCGTCGTAGGGAAAACGCGGCGAGGGGAGGGACGGCTGTGCTGCGCGGGAAGCTCCGCCGCGCCCGGGGGGACGTCGGGGACGACCCCCTGGACGCGGCGCAGGAACGCCGGGTGCGGGCGGTGCTCGCGCTCGGCGGGGTGCCGCAGGCGGACCTGCCGGACGGGGTGCAGCAGGTCCGCCTGCGGTTGCTGGAGCGGGCCGCGAGCGGCCGGGAGGCGCCGCGGGACGTCTCGGCGTGGGCGGCGGTCGTCGCCTCCAACCTGGCCGTGGACTGGCACCGGGCCAGGCGCCGCCAGGAGCGGATCGGGGAGCGCCTGGCCGCGCTGCGCCAGGCGGAGCACCCCTCGGGGGAGGACACCAGCCTGCTCTCCCTCGCCGTCGCCCGCGGCCTGGACCAGCTGCCCGACGCCCAGCGCCAGGTCGTCGTCCTGCGCTTCTACGCCGACCTGCCGGTGCGGGACATCGCCGGGCAGCTCGGCGTCCCCGAGGGCACGGTCAAGAGCAGGCTGCACACGGCGGTACGGGCCCTGCGCGCCCGCCTGCACGAGGACGAGGTGGTGTGAGCATGACCGCCGAACACGACGGGCACGCCGAGCACGACGGGCACGCCGAACACGACGGGCAGGGCGGGCACGGCGGACGCACCGATCAGGACGGGCACGCCGAGCACGACGGGCGGGACGGCCGCCGCGGATACGACGGACACGAGGGGTACGGCGGGCACGGCGGCGGCACCGGGACCGACCCGCTGATGGCCGCGATCACGGGCGAGCCGCTGCCGCCCGGGGCCCGCGCGGACCCCGCGCTGCTGGCCGAGCACCGGTCGGCGGTGGCCGACGTGGCGCTGCTGAGGGAGAAGCTGGCGACCATCGCTCAGGCGCTCGCGGAGCCGCCCGCCCCGGCCCGCGCCCCCGCGCCGGTCCCCGGTCCCGCCCGGGTACGGGCGCCCCGTCCCCGGCGCCGCCCGCTCGCCCTGGCCCTCGGCACGCTCGCCGTCGCCTGCGCGGGCGCGATGGTGACCGGACTGGGATGGCTGCTGGTCCGGGCGGACGGCGGTGCCGACGAGGCGGCCGGCGCCAGTGCCGCCGACGCCGGCGGCAAGACGCGGGCGCCCGCCTACGACGGCCCCGGCCCCGGCCCCCTGGCCTGCGCCCCCCTGGTGGCCGAGGGCACGGTCACCGCGGTGGAACGGGTGCCCGGCACCGGCCGGTACCGGGTGACGCTGGACGTCACGCGGTCCTACCGGCCGGCCGAGGGGGACGACCGGGCCGTCTTCACGCTGGACGGCGCCCCCGCCCGGCTCCGCCCGGGCGGCGAGGTGCTCGTCGCCCTGACCCGGTACGGGGCCGTGCCGGACGCCCTCTTCGTGGGGGAGGGGGAGATCGCGCCCGAGCGCGCCGCCCTCACCGCCGCCCGGTCCGCGTCCCCCGGACCCTCCTGCGCATGAGGAAGGGGCGGGCGCCCCGGAGAGCGCCCGCCCCGATGCCGTACCGGGTCCGCGGACCTACGGCACGACCGTGCCGATCTTCACGCTGCCGGTGCCCGCGACCGTACCGCGCGCGTTGACGAGCCGCACCTGGCCGAAGAACTCGCGGCCCTCGGGGGCGGCGGCCAGCGCGGTGACGCTGCCGGAGACCGCCGCGGACTCGCCGGTGCCGAGCTGCACCGGCGCCGAGCCGTCGACGGCGACCGTGCCGAGCGAGGCGGCGAAGTACACGTCGCGGTAGTCGTAGGCGGTGGAACCGGCGGGCACCGCGTAGCCCACGACCTCGACGGTGTAGGTGCCGGCGGCGGGCTTCGGCACCGAGACGGACTCCTCCGAGTCGCCGTCGGCGGACTGGCCGACGACGTTGCCGTCCTGGTCGTAGACGGTCAGGTCGAGGTCGGCGGCGGCGTCGGAGACGCCCCCGATGGCCACGTCCAGCGAGGACGCGCCCGCGGGCACCTCGACCGTGCCGGTCCGCGTCTCGCCCTGGGCGATCGACGGCCGGGCGGAGGCGGCCGATCCGAGCGGGCCGCCCACCAGCTTGCCGTCGAGGGCGGCGAGGCGGTTGGTCACCGTCCAGGAGGCGGCGGCCGGGGTGCCGGCCTTCGCCTCGGGCACGGTCACGACCTCCGGCTCGAAGGCCGCGCCGAGGACGGAGACGTCGAGGGTGTAGGGGTTGTCGAGCAGCGGGGAGGTGCGGCGCGACTCGACCTCGATCTCCCAGACGCCCGGCTGCGGGTCGGCGTAGGAGCGGACGTCGGGCCTGCAGCCGTTGCCGTCGAGGTAGTTGTTGTAGCAGTTCGGCGTGGAGGTGGTGTCCACCGGGACGCCGTACGGGTGCAGGGCGATGAACCGGGTCTGGCTCTTGTCCTTCAGGCCGCCGATCGCCACCTCCAGCGTCCTCGCGCCCTCGGGGACGGTCACGAAGTACGACCGGGTGCTGTTGCGCTGCACCGAACCGGAGGCGGAGAGGGTGTACTTCCGCGACGCGTCCAGCGGCGCGGAGACCACGACGGTCGACAGGACCTGCTTGTCGACGCCCTCGGTGCGCGGGTCGTCGACCTCCAGGATCGCGCTCTTGAGCCCGGCGCTCCCCGGCGCGGCCTCGACCTTCACCGTCACCGGCCGGTTCAGCGGCAGCCGCACCTCGTCGGAGCCGACGATCCGGAAGGTGCCGCCCGCGTTGTTCTCGAAGTGCAGCTCGTGCCGGATCGCCCGGTCCGCCCCCGAGGTACGGGTGAGCGTGATCTCGTACGTCTTCCGCTGCCCGGCCTTCAGGCCGCCCTCGCGGTCGTACAGGCCGGTGCCGTACCCGGGCGTCTTCAGGAACTCGTCGATCGCGGTGTCCACCGGGGCCTTGACCGTGTAGCCGTGGGCCGTGGCGCCGTCGCGGATCGCCTCCCAGGCGTCCTCGATGTTGATCAGGCCCGCGCCCTCCTCGTACGCCTGCACGCCCTTGATGTGGTCGGCGGTCGAGGTCAGTGCCGTGCGCAGGGTGGCGGGCGTCAGTTCGATGCCCTTCTGCTTCGCCGCGGACAGCAGCAGCGCGGAGGCGCCGGCGGCCTGCGGGGACGCCATCGAGGTGCCCTGGAGCATGCCGTAGCCGGCCGGGAGCGAGTAGCCCGCCTCGGCCATCGGGGCGCCCGGCAGCCAGGTCTGGATGGTGTTGACCGCGGCGCCCGGGGCGACCAGGGTCGGCGCGAAGCCGCCGTCCTCACGCGGGCCGCGCGAGGAGAACGGCATCATCGCGTACTCCTTCTCCACCACCGAGCCGTAGTTGGCGGCCCAGGTCTCCTTGGAGATGGCGGCGCCGACCGAGATCACCTTGTCGGCCAGGGACGGGTCGCCGATGGTGTTGGCGCCGGGGCCGGAGTTGCCCGCGGAGATCACCAGCTGCACGCCGTAGGTGTCGATGAGCCGGCTGTAGAGCTCGGCGCGCGCGTTGTTGCCGTCGTTCAGGGCCGGCAGGCCGCCGATCGACATGTTGACGATGTCGACGCCGCGGTTGACCACCAGGTCGATCATGCCCTCGGTGAGCGCGACGTTGGTGCAGCCGCCGGACCAGGTGCAGGCGCGCGAGGAGACGATCTTCGCACCGGGGGCGGCACCGTTCATCTTCCCGCCGAACAGGCCGTGGGCGGCGGTGATGCCGGCGACGTGCGTGCCGTGCTCGGACTCGATCACGCCGATGTTGACGAAGTCGGCCTTGGCGCCGGCGGAGTTGTAGACGACGTCCTCGCGGATCTCGACCACGAACGGCTGGCGCTCGGCGACCTCGGTGGCCGGGTCGTCGGTGCCGAAGTACCCGATCTGGAAACCGTCCTTGTACGGCTTCATCGGGGTGTCGTCACCGAAGTCGTGGTTGCCGTTCAGGTCGACCCGGACCGTGCCGGAGGCGGCGTCGTACAGCACGCCCCAGGAGTCGGTGGTGTCCCCGTCGCGGTTGGCGTCGCCGGCCGCGTCGCCGCCGGTGGTGTACGACTCCAGGAAGGTGCTGATCCGGTAGGAGCCCTCAGGGGCCTGCCAGCTCTTGCCGCCGTAGGTGAAGGCGGGCCCGGAGACGGAGGTCAGCATCGGGCGCCAGGTCCGGTCGCCGTCGACGACCGGGTCGGTGGCGGTCACCCAGTCGACGATCTTGCGCTCGCCGGTGGTGGTCTTCCGCAGCGCCGGGTGGGCGAGGTCCACGCCGGAGTCGAGGATGCCGATGGTGATGCCGCGGCCGTCCGCCTTCGGGTGGTCCTCGACGAAGTCGACGGCGCCCGTCTCGAAGGACGGGTTGTACGGGTTCTCGGCGGGGGTCTTCCGGTTCGGGGCCGGGTACGCCGCCGTCGCCTGGGCGCCGGCGGCCCCGGCGGTGTCCGCGCCCGGCGTCGGGTCGTCCAGCGAGATCTCCTCGCGCAGGTCGATGCCGTGCACGGAGGACAGCTTCGCGGCGGCGGCGATGGCCGCGTCCGCCTTGCCGGTGGGGACGGTGGCCCGGACGTAGCCGAGCTTGTCGTAGGTGCGGCCCACGGTGCCGCCCTCGACCGCGTCCAGCTGCCGCGCGACCTGCTCGGTCTGCCCGGGAGCGGTGGCGACCATCATCGTGACGCTCTTCTCGCCCTCGGCCTTGGCCTCGGCGAGCAGGCCGGCGTCGTCCGAACCGAGTTTGCGGTGGGCGGTCTTGGCGGCGGCGTCGGCCGGCACGGAGGCGGCCGGATCGTCGGCGGCGAACGCCACGGGTATCGGCCCGGCGGCGCAGAGCGCGGCGACGATGCCCGCGGCCGCGACGGTGCGGGCCACGCGTCTGGCGCCGGGTATCGGTTCGCGCTGGGGGGTGTGGGTCATCGGCATCCCTTGTAGGTAAAGGAACGATCGGGTGCGACCAGGGCCGATCGGCCATGGTCGCGAGAGTCCGGAATGCGATCCCGGACGACCGCTCAGCCTGACGCAAGGGGTCCATGTTTGGGGAGAGTTGACCGAGGCGGGATCGGGCCGTGGCGTACTTCCGCCATGCGCCATCGGGGATCTATGGGGCGCACCACGACATTCCCGTCCGCCCACGGCCCCCCGCGCGGGTTAACGTCCCGGCGTGCGCGGGAACGTACGGGTGGCGGCCTACGCCCTATGCGTCCGGGACGGCCGGATACTGCTCGCCCGGTCCCCGGGCCCCGGAGGCGTCCCCGAATGGGTGCTGCCCGGCGGCGGCGTGGAGCACGGCGAGGACCCGTACGACACGGTGGTGCGGGAGGTGGCGGAGGAGACCGGGTACCGCGTCGAGGTCACCGGCCTGCTCGGCGTGGACTCCCTGCGCCGCGTCTCGCGCCGCCGCCTCCGGCCGGCCGTGGACCGGCACGCCGTCCGCATCCTCTACGAGGCCCGGATCACCGGCGGCGACCTCAGGTACGAGGTCGGCGGCTCCACCGACATGGCCGCCTGGCAGGACCTGGCCGCCGTCCCCGGCCTGACCCGGGTGCCGCTCGTCGACACCGGGCTGCGGCTGTGGCGCGAGCGGCCGGCGACCGGACGGCTCGGCCGGGCACAGGAGTAGCCTTCCGGGGCCGCCGCCCGGCGGCTCGCGCCGGACCGTGCCGCCGCCGCGGCGAGAAGGGCCGGAACCCGCTCAACCGCCGCGCGCCGCCGCAACCTTTCCGGCGGCCCCGGCGGTCTCTCCGCCCGACCGCGCCCGACGGCCTCGGGCGAAGCAGCACCCAGAGCAGGGGCATCCCATGACCGTACGGGTACGGACCACCCTCGCCACGGCGACCGCCGTGGCGCTGACGGCAGCGCTCACCGCCGCGCTGGCGGGCACGGCGACGGCGGCACCCGCCGGCGACGGCCACGACGCGACCCGCCGCGCCCTCGGGGCCGCCGTGGCCGGCGGCGTGCCCGGCGCGACGGCCACCGCCCGGGACGGCCACGGCACCTGGACCGCGACCGCCGGAGCCGGCGACCTGCGCACGGGCGAGCCGCGCTCGGCGCGGGACCGGTACCGGGTGGGCAGCATCACCAAGACGTTCGTGGCCACCGTGCTGCTCCAGCTGGAGGCGGAGGGCCGCCTCTCGCTGGACGACACGGTGGACGAATGGCTGCCCGGCCTGGTGCGCGGCAACGGACACGACGGCACCCGCGTCACCCTGCGGCAGCTGCTGAACCACACCAGCGGCGTCTTCAGCTACACCGCCGACGCGGAGTTCGCCCGCACGTACTTCCTCGCGGACGGCTTCCTGCGGCACCGCTACGACACGGTGCCGCCCGAGCGCCTCGTCGCCGTCGCCATGGCCCACCGGCCCGCCTTCGCGCCGGGCACCTCCTGGGGGTACTCCAACACCAACTACGTCCTGGCCGGCCTGGTCGTGGAGAAGGCCACCGGCCGCCCCTGGGGCGAGGAGGTCCGCCGCCGCATCATCGCGCCGCTGCGCCTGCGCGCCACCTCGGTCCCCGGCACCCAGGTCACCGTCCCCGCGCCGGGCGCCCGCGCCTACTCCAAGCTGGCCCCGACGGCGACGGGCCGCACCTACGACGTCACGGAGCTCAACCCCTCCATCGCCGCGGCGGCCGGAGAGATGATCTCCGACTCGGCCGATCTGACCCGCTTCTACTCGGCCCTGCTCCGGGGCCGGCTGCTGCCGCCGGCGCAGCTCGCCGCGATGACGGCGACCGTCCGGACGGACGAGACCGACGAGAGCGAGGGCTACGGCCTGGGCCTGATGAGGAGGGAGCTGGACTGCGGGGTGACCGTATGGGGCCACGGCGGCGACATCCACGGCTCCTCGTCGGAGGCGGTGACGACGAGGGACGGCCGGCACGCGCTCGCCCTGAACTTCAACGGCGACTGGTCGGGCGACAGGGAGGCGGTGATCGAGGCGGAGTTCTGCGGGAGGTGACCGCGGCGATGAGGAGGGACCGCCGGGCGGCGGGCCCCGCGGCCCCTCCTCTCCCCTCCTGGTGCCGCCCCGGTCCGTCACAGCCGGGGCAGCGCCACTACATACGCGGCGGGTTCCCTGTCCGCGGCCGCCATCAACGCGGTACGTACGACGGCCGCCTGATGTTCCGGAGCGTCGCGCAGCTGCCTGGGGCTGAGCCGCACCACCGTGATGCCCAGCCGCTCCAGGTGCTCGCGCTTGCGCGGGCATTCCGGCGCCCCGGCGATCCCGCACGTGGCATGTCCGTGCCGAGCGGCCCCCATGTCCAGGTCCACCGCCACCGCGTGGTCCGGCCAGTAGGCGTCCACCCCGCCGAGGTCGGGGCCGCCGGGCAGCCGCAGGCCGACGTTCCAGACCGGGTCGGGCAGGCCGTACTCGCGCACCATCCGGTACAGCCGGTCCTCCGCGATCGCCCGGCCCTCGGCCAGCAGGGACTCCACGGCGTCCACCACGTGCGGGCGGCTCAGCAGATGGGCCTCCGTCAGCTCCCGGACCACCGCCGCCGGTTCGCAGTGCCCGCCGCGCACGGCCTCCGTCAGCAGCCGCCGCACGACGCTCGCGTCCGTCAGCTCCGCCACCGCGTCGGCCAGGGCCCGCGCCACCGGCGCGACCGGGACGTGGGCGTCCCCCGCCCGGACGGAACCGGGAGCCTGGGGGACCGTGACCAGCTCGGGTTCGGGCAGGGCGGACGTCCGCAGGATGCGCGCGCAGCCCGCCGAACGGAGCCGGCGCGGCCGGGGGACGAGGACGTCGATGGCCTCCAAGTCCGCCAGCGGGGGAGTGGAGGCGAAACCGTGCAGCGCCAGCGCGGCCAGGCCGGTGATCACCGCCTCGCCGAGGCCGGACCCCGCCCGCGGGCCGGGCTGGGAGGGGACACCGCCGTTCCGCTCGCGCCCCACGTACAGCAGTACCGCGTGCAGCCGTTCCTCGCCGGTCGGCGGGTCCGGGTGGAGCAGCACGACGCCGGGGAGGATCTGCTGCCAGGGACCGTCCGGGCGGCAGTGCGCGGTCGTCTCGGCGGCCGCGACCCCGCGCGCGCGGAGCTGGGCCGTGGTCAGCAGCCGGCGGGAGCCGGGGACGAACTGCTGGAGGGGGCGCGGGGAGAGCGGGGTTTCGTGGTTCATGTCCGGCAAGCTTCCCGTCCCCGGACCCTCCTTGAACCGCTGTTACACGTCCGTCGACAAACACGGACAACATCGCCCTGAAGGACGGGTGTTCGGATGCCGAAAGCTCCTGGTCCGCCCGGGCGGGAGCCAGGGGTTACGGCGATGACTGCCCGAATTCCGTAACGGTTGCTCGGCGCACGTCTGCGGGGAGAGCTCAGCCGGCCGCCGCGTCGCACTCCTGACCGCGCAGCGCCCGCGCCAGATCGTCCCGCGCCTCCAGCACCAGCCGGCGCAGGGCGGGCGCGGCACCGGTGTGCGCGGCGAGCCAGGCGTCCGTCGCGTCCAGCGTCGCCCGGGAATCCTGGAACGCCGGGAACAGGCCCCGGACGACGTCCATCCCGATCTGGATGGACCGCTCCGTCCACACCCGCTCGATCGCCGCGAAGTACTTCGGCGCGTACGGCGCGAGCAGCTCCCGCTGCGAGGGCCGGGCGAAGCCCGCGATCGTCGCCTCGACCAGCGCGTTCGACAGCGCGTCCGACTCCACGACCTGCGCCCACGCCTGCGCCTTGACCGCCGCCGAGGGGCGGGCGGCCAGACAGCGCACCTGGTGCCGCTTGCCGGAGGCGGTGTCGTCCCGGGCCAGCTCCGCGGCGAGCACCGCCTCGTCGGCCGCGCCGTGCGCCGCGAGCGGCTCCAGGAACGCCCAGCGCAGCTCCTGGTCCACCTCCAGTCCGTCGATCCTCTCGGTGCCCTCCAGCAGGTCCCGCAACAGCCGCAGGTCGGCCTCCTCGAAGGCGGCCCGCGCGTAGAACCTGGCCCACGCCAGCTGGTGCTCGCCGCCCGGCTCGGCGTCCCGCAGCTCGCGCAGCGCGCCCCGGGCCAGCAGCCGCCCGCCCGTCTCGCGCCAGGCGGGCGCCGCGTAGTGCGCCAGCGCGGACTGCGCCCACGCGTGCAGCATCTGGAGCACGCCGATGTCCGACTCGCGGCCCGCGAACCGCAGCACCAGGTCCACGAACTCCCGCGCCGGCAGCAGCGCGTCCCGGGTCATGTTCCACAGCGCCGACCAGCACAGGGCGCGGGCCAGGGGGTCCGTCATGTCCCCCAGCCCGGCGCGCAGCGCGGCCAGCGAGGTCTCGTCGAAACGGATCTTGCAGTACGTCAGGTCGTCGTCGTTGACCAGCACCAGCTCAGGCGCGTCCGCCCCGGCCAGCTCCGCCACCACCGTGCGCGCCCCGTCCACGTCCGTCTCGGCGCGCGCGTACCGCTCCAGGGCGCCGCTCTCGCCGCGCCGGTACAGACCGACCGCCACCCGGTGCGGACGCAGTTCCGGATGCGACTGGGCCGCTTCCTGCACCACCGCCAGCTCATCGATCCGCCCGTCGGCGCTCAGCAGCACCTGGGGGGTCAGCGAGTTGACGCCGGCCGTCTGGAGCCAGGACCGCGCCCAGGCGCTCATGTCCCGCTCGCTGGTCTCCTCCAGCACCGACAGCAGGTCGGCCAGGCGCGTGTTGCCGTACGCGTGCCGCTTGAAGTAGCGCCGCGCGCCCTCCAGGAACGCGTCCTGGCCGACGTACGCCACCAGCTGCTTGAGCACGCTGGCGCCCTTGGCGTACGTGATGCCGTCGAAGTTGAGCTTGGCGTCCTGGAGATCGCGGATGTCGGCGGTGACCGGGTGGGTGGAGGGCAGCTGGTCCGCGCGGTAGGCCCACGCCTTGCGGCGGTTGGCGAAGGTGATCCAGCCGTCGGTGAAGCGGGTGGCGCCCACCAGCGAGAAGGAGCCCATGAAGTCCGCGAAGGACTCCTTCAGCCACAGGTCGTCCCACCACCGCATGGTGACCAGGTCGCCGAACCACATGTGCGCCATCTCGTGCAGGATCACGTTGGCGCGGCTCTCGTAGGACGCCCGCGTCACCTTCCCGCGGAAGATGAACTCCTCGCGGAAGGTCACCAGGCCCGGGTTCTCCATCGCGCCGAGGTTGTACTCCGGCACGAACGCCTGGTCGTACTTCCCGAACGGGTACGGGTAGTCGAAGTGGTCGTGGAAGAAGTCCAGGCCCTGCTTGGTCACCAGGAACACGTCGTCGGCGTCGAAGTGGGGCGCCAGGCCCCTGCGGCACATCGCGCCGAGGGGGATCTCCAGGGTCGTGCCGTCGCCGAGGGTCCGCGTGTAGGTGTCGGTCACGTAGTGGTACGGGCCCGCCACGACACAGGTGATGTACGTCGAGATCGGCTTGGTCTCCGCGAACCGCCACACGCCGTCGGCGCGCTCACCCGCGCCGTTGCTCCACACCGTCCACTGCTCGGGCGCCCGCACCTCGAAGCGGAACGGGGCCTTGAGGTCCGGCTGCTCGAAGGTGGCGAAGACCCGGCGGGCGTCGGCCGGCTCGTACTGGGTGTACAGGTACACCTCGCCGTCCTCGGGGTCGACGAAGCGGTGCAGGCCCTCACCGGTGCGGGAGTAGGCGCACCGGGCGTCGACGATCAGCTCGTTGTCGGCCGCGAGGTCCTCCAGTACGATCCGGGAGCCGTCGAAGACCTCGCCCGGGTCCAGGTCGCGCCCGTTGAGGCTGACCGCCGTCACGCTCGGCGCGATCAGGTCCGCGAAGGTGGACGCGCCCGGCTCGGCGCAGCGGAAGCGGATCGTGGTGACGGAGCGGAAGGTGCGCGGCCCCTCGCGGTGCTCCGCGCCGACCGCGGAGCGGACGTCGAGGGACACCTCGTACCCGTCGACGGACAGCAGGGCGGCCCGCTCCCGGGCCTCGTCACGGGACAGATTCTCACCGGGCACGGACGGCACTCCCTCGGCTCGTGTTCCACCATGCGGACAGCCCTGATCCTGCCATGCGGCCCGGACGGCGGACAGCCGGGAATGGCCGGGACGAGCGGGAGCGTTCCGTGGGGGATCGGCTGCCGAATCGTTTGCCTCATGAGGAGAGACATGTCGGAGAAGACCCCCGTCGACTTCTGGTTCGACCCGCTGTGCCCCTGGGCCTGGATGACCTCCCGCTGGGTGCTGGAGGTGGAGAAGCTCCGCGACATCGAGGTCCGCTGGCATGTGATGAGCCTGGCCGTCCTCAACGAGGACAAGCTCGACGAGCTCCCCGAGGAGTACCGCGAGATGCTCGCGACCAAGGCATGGGGGCCGGTCCGGGTCGTCATCGCCGCCCAGGAGGAGCACGGCGCCGAGGTGCTCGGCGACCTGTACACCGCGCTCGGCACCCACATCCACAACCGGGGCGAGGGCCCGGGGAAGGAGGCGGTCGCCGCCGCCCTGAAGGACGCCGGACTGCCCGAGTCCCTCATGGACCACTGGGACGCCACGCCCTACGAGCCCCAGCTGCGCGCCTCCCACAAGGAGGGCATCGACAAGGTCGGCCAGGAGGTCGGCACCCCGGTGATCGCCGTGCCCGGCCCCGACGGCGAGCAGATCGCCTTCTTCGGCCCGGTCGTCACCCCCGCCCCCAAGGGCGAGCAGGCCGCCAAGCTGTGGGACGGCACCCTCGCGGTCGCCTCCGTCCCGGGCTTCTACGAGATCAAGCGCACCCGCACCCAGGGGCCGGTCTTCGACTGAGCCCGCGGGGCGGCGGGCGGCCGGGCCCCGGGCTCAGCCGCCAGCCGCCCGGAACGACTCCGGCAGGCTGAACCCGGACCTCCAGTTGAAGTAGGACTGCACCCGCAGGCATCCGGCGCGGGCGCAGCGCCGGTAGGTGCCGACATCCGCCTTGGGCACCTGGGTCAGGGCGTAGGCGCGCTCCTCGTCGGTGAGCGGCCGGAAGTCCTGGTCGGTGTCCCCGCAGTTGGGGCACCGTCTGTTGGGAAGACCCATGCGCGTCACTGTCCCCCGGAACCCGCCCGGCCGGAAGGAGGCGCGCGGAGCGTGTCGCCCGCCCCCGGCACGCCCCGGACGCCCCGCCCACCGGCCCCCGCTCCCTGCGGCGCCCGCATGCGGGAAGCCCCCGTGAGTCACGTCCTCACGGGGGCTTCCCTCTGTTCCGCCCGCCGCGCGAAGGGTGAGAAGACGATCACGAGGCAGGACGACTCACGGGCGCGTCAGGGCGCCAGCAGCAGCGCGTTCAGGCGGGACTTCGCGGCCTCGTAGCGCCGCGCCACGTCCTGCCAGTTCACGACCTGCCACATCGCCTCGATGAAGTCCACCTTCTGGTTCTTGTACTGGAGGTAGAAGGCGTGCTCCCAGGCGTCGAAGACCAGGATGGGGGTCGAGCCCTGGCCCACGTTGCCCTGGTGGTCGTAGACCTGCTCGACGATCAGCCGTCCGCTCAGCGGCTCGTACGCCAGCACGCCCCAGCCCGAGCCCTGGGTGGTGGCGGCGGCCTTGGACAGCTGCGCCTTGAAGCGGGCGAAGGAGCCGAACGACTCGGTGATCGCGTCCGCGAGCTCGCCCACGCCGTCCTGGGCCAGCGGCTCGCCGCCGCCGTCCTTCGGGCCGGTCATGTTCTGCCAGTAGACGGAGTGCAGGATGTGCCCGGAGAGGTGGAAGGCGAGGTTCTTCTCCAGGCCGTTGATCGAGCCCCACGCCTCCTTGTCGCGGGCCTCGGCGAGCTGCTCCAGCGTGTCGTTGGCGCCCTTCACGTAGGCCGCGTGGTGCTTGTCGTGGTGCAGCTCGATGATCTCCGGGCTGATCACGGGGGCCAGTGCGGAGTAGTCGTACGGCAGTTCAGGCAGCGAGTAGACAGGCATGGCGGATCCCCTCCGGCCTCTTATTGCAACAGGCTTGCAAGTGCACGCTAGCAGCAACAGGGTCCGCGCGCGGGCCCGGGCACGCGAAAGGGCCCCCGCCCGCACTCCCTTGTTCCAGGAGCGCGCGCGGGGGCCCTTCCGGGCCGAGCGCGCTAGCGGCGCTCGCGCGCCTTCTGCCAGGCGTAGCCGACGGCCGCCAGGGCCAGCGTCATGCCACCCGTCGAGTACAGCTGCACGCGGGTGCCGGGCTCGCGGGCCATCAGCACGAAGACCGCCGCCATGCCCGCCAGCGCGAGCCACGTCAGCCACGGGAACACCCACATCCGCACGACCAGCTTCTCCGGCGTCTCCCGCTCCAGGCGGCGGCGCAGCCGCAGCTGCGAGACGGCGATGAAGATCCAGACGACCAGGATCACCGCGCCGATCATGTTCAGCAGCCAGGAGAAGACGTCGTTGGGCCGCCAGTAGCTCAGCAGCACACAGACGAAGCCGAAGACGGAGGAGGCCAGCACGGCGATACGCGGCACCCCGCCGGAGACCCGGCCCAGCGCCTTCGGGCCCTGGCCCCGCTCGACCAGCGAGTAGGCGATGCGCGAGGCGCCGTAGATGTTGGCGTTCATCGCGCTCAGCAGCGCGACCAGCACGACCACGTTCATCAGCTGGCCGGCGCCGGGGATGTCGAGGGTGTCGAGGGTGGCGACGTAGGGGCCCTTCTCGACGACCTCCGCGGAGTCCCACGGGACGAGGGTGACGATGACCGCCATCGAGCCGATGTAGAACAGCGCGATCCGCCACATCGCCGTCCGCACCGCGCGCGCCACGCCCCGGACCGGGTCCTGCGACTCGGCCGCCGCGATGGTGACCGTCTCCAGGCCGCCGTAGGCGAAGACGGAGGCGAGCAGGCCGACGACCAGGCCCTCGCCGCCGTTGGGCAGGAAGTCGCTCAGGTGGGAGGTGCCGGGGGAGTCGGTGCCGGGCAGCACGCCCGCGATGGCCAGCGCACCGAGCACCAGGAACAGGGTGATCGCGCCGACCTTCAGCGCCGCGAACCAGAACTCGAACTCGCCGAAGTTCTTCACGGCGGCCAGGTTGGTGCCGCAGAAGACGACCATGAACAGCGCGACCCAGGCCCACTCCGGCGTGCCCGGCAGCCAGCCCGACACGATCTTGGCGGCGCCGATGCCCTCCAGGCCGACCGCCGTGCACAGCAGCACCCAGAAGGACCAGCCCGCGGTGAAGCCCGCCCAGGGGCCGATGGCCCGCTCGGCGTGGGCGGAGAAGGAGCCCGACGACGGGTACGCGGCCGACATCTCGCCGAGCATCCGCATCACCAGCATCACGAGGAGGCCGGAGAGGGCGTAGGCGATGACGATCGACGGTCCGGCGGCGGCGATGCCGGCTCCGGAGCCGACGAACAGGCCGGCGCCGATCACGCCACCGAGGGCGATCATCGACAGGTGGCGCTGCTTGAGACCGTGGGAGAGGGACGCGTCGCCTGTGGTCGGCGGCGTCTCTGTGGTGCTGCTGGGCATGGGCGCGGCTCGTCCAGAGGGTGGGGCGGGCATAAACGCCGACAGTCTGGGCGGTCGGCCCGCTCGTGGGCAGGGGGCTCCCACCATACGGACGCCGCAGATGCGGACGGTAGGGCTCCGATCACCTGGCGGGAAACAGGCGGTACGGGGCCGCCCGTGCGGGCGTGGCCGGTTTGGCGGAAGCCTACAGTCGTGGCCGGTGGGGCGGGAGCGACCGGAACCTCTCTCCGCTCGTGACCGGTATCACGCCGCATCCGGTGTAACCCGCGCCCTTTGTACGGAGCCCACCAAGTCGCCGATCGACCCTTTGTCGAGCGCTGACGGTGATCGGCGTCAGCGCCCTGGGATAGCGTCGCCTCGTCCCGACATGTCCACACCACCGCGGAGACCCCCATGAGCACCGCAGCCGCAACCCCTTCCCGCCCCGGGCAGGTCCTCGCCGACCTCCTTCCGGCCTCCCGCGTCCGCGACGTCGCGCTCGTGGCCGGCGGCGCCGCGCTCACCGGCCTCGCCGCCCAGATCTCCGTCCCGGTGCCGGGCTCCCCGGTGCCGGTGACCGGTCAGACCTTCGCCGCGCTGCTGGTCGGCACCGCCCTCGGCGCCCGCCGCGGCGCCCTGTCGATCGCGCTGTACGCGCTGGTCGGCATGGCGGGCGTGCCGTGGTTCGCCGGCGGCGCCTCCGGGACGGCCGCCCCCTCCCTCGGCTACGTCTTCGGCATGCTGCTCGCCGCCGCGGCCGTCGGCGCCCTCGCCCGCCGCGGCGCCGACCGCTCCGCCTGGCGCACGGCCGGCACGATGGTGCTGGGCGAGGCGATCATCTACGCCGTCGGCGTGCCGTACCTGGCCCTGGCCACCGGCATGTCCGCCACCGCGGCGATCGCGGCCGGCCTCACGCCCTTCCTGATCGGCGACGCGCTGAAGGCGGCCCTGGCGATGGGCCTGCTGCCGGCCGCCTGGAAGCTGGCCGGCAGGCGCTGACCGGCGCACGCGCACCCGCCACGCAGCAGGGGCCCGCGGCACACGCCGCGGGCCCCTGCTCTCTGTTCTTCTGCGTCCCGGTGCTCCCGGTGCTCCGGTGCTCCCGAGATCGCGGGAGGGACGTCAGTCCACCCGGGCCGCCTCGGCCCTCCGCCCGCGCGCGATCCTCTCCTTGACGAAGGCGATGACGAGCACGATCGCGGCGACGAGCAGCGACAGCAGCATGGTCGTGCGCCCGTCGTGCTCGGTGTCGGTCAGCATGTACCCCAGCACGAAGACGATCAGCGCGGCCGTCGCCCAGGTCAGATACGGGTACAGCCACATCTTCACGACCAGCTTCTCCGGCTCCTCCGCCTGGATGATCTTGCGCATGCGCAGCTGCGAGAAGCAGATCACCAGCCAGACGAAGAGCGCGACGGCCCCGGAGGAGTTGACGAGGAAGAGGAAGACGGAGTCGGGGAACTTGTAGTTGAAGAAGACGGCCACGAAGCCGAACGCGACCGACACCAGGATCGCCGTGCGCGGCACACCCCGCTGGGTGGTCCGGGCGAACGCCTTGGGCGCGTCCCCCCGCTGGCCGAGCGAGAACGCCATGCGGGAGGCGGTGTACAGCCCGGAGTTGAGGCAGGACAGCACGGACGTCAGCACGATGAAGTTCATGATCTGCCCGGCGTTGCCGATCCCGAGGGAGTCCAGGGCGGCCACGTAGGAGCCCTTCTCGGTGATCGACTCCGAGTCCCACGGCAGCAGGGTCACGACGACGAAGATCGAGCCGAGGTAGAAGACGCCGATCCGCCAGATGATGCTGTTGGTCGACTTGGTGACGGCCCGCTGCGGGTCCTCCGACTCGCCGGCGGCCAGGGTGGCGATCTCGCTGCCCATGAAGGAGAAGACGACGAGCAGCACACCGGTGAGGATGGCGCCGGGCCCGTTGGGCAGGAAGCCGCCGTGCTCGGTGAGGTTGCCCAGGCCCGCCTGGTCGCTGTCGGCCCCCGGCAGCACCCCGAAGACGGCCAGTGCGCCGATGACGATGAAGGCGCCGATCGCGACGACCTTGATCCCGGCGAACCAGAACTCGAACTCGCCATAGGAGCCGACCGAGACCAGGTTGGTGGCGGTGAGCACCACCATCACGATCAGTGCCCAGCCCCACTGGGGTACGGCGGGGATCCAGCCCTCCAGGATCACGGCCCCGGCGGTGGCCTCCACCGCCAGCACCACGACCCAGAAGAACCAGTACAGCCAGCCGATGGAGAAGCCGGCCCAGGGGCCGAGCGCCCGGTCGGCGTGCGCGGAGAAGGAGCCGGAGGTCGGATTCGCCGCCGACATCTCGCCGAGCATGCGCATCACCAGCACCACGAGGGTGCCGACCAGGGCGTAGGACAGGAGGATGCCGGGGCCCGCGGTGGCGATGCCGGTGCTGGAGCCGACGAACAGTCCCGCCCCGATGACGCCGCCGATGGCGATCATCGACAGATGGCGGTTCTTGAGCCCGGCCTGGAGGCCGGAATCGTGTGCTCCGGAGCCCTGGGCCCCGGGGTCACCGGGCTTCGCGGGCTCTCCTTGGTGGCCGCTTCCGGCCGTGTTCAGGGTCGGCTGCGAGGTCATGGAACGGATTTCCTTTGCGCCGGGGGAGCTGATTCCCGTGCGAGGGGGTGCGTCTGGGGTGTGACGCCGCACAGGAGCCCGTACAAGCGGTACGCGACCGGTGCACGAGACGGTCCAGTGAATCCGAGGCCAAGAATTTCTTGAACCTTTGATTCCGGATTGTTACTCGAGGTTTCCCTGGGCTTCCGTAACGAGGCTCACATTTTCCCGGTCGACACCCGACGCGCCTGCCCCGAAACGGGCGTGTCACACTCGGACCATGCGCGTGTACCTCGGTTCCGACCATGCCGGCTTCGAACTCAAGAACCACCTCGTGGAGTGGCTCAAGGCCGCGGGCCACGAGCCCGTCGACTGCGGCCCGCACATCTACGACGCCCAGGACGACTACCCGCCCTTCTGCCTCCGCGCCGCCGAGAAGACGGCCGCGGACCCCGGCGCCCTGGGCATCGTGATCGGCGGCTCCGGCAACGGGGAGCAGATCGCGGCCAACAAGGTCAAGGGCGTCCGCGCGGCCCTCGCCTGGAGCGAGGAGACCGCGGCGCTGGGCCGCCAGCACAACGACGCCAACGTCGTGGCGGTCGGCGCGCGCATGCACTCCACCGAGGAGGCGACGAAGTTCGTCGAGGTCTTCCTCAACACCCCCTTCACCGGTGAGGAGCGCCACGTCCGCCGCATCGACATGCTCGCGGTCTACGAGACCTCCGGCGACCTGCCCCCGATCCCCGCCCACCACCCCCAGCGGTAACGGAAACGGAACGCGGTTCCGGGTCACCGCCCCCGTACCCCCGGTCCCGGGGCACACGGCCGTGCCCCGGAACCCGGCACGGCCCCGGGCGCCCCTGGCCGGCCGGCGAGCAGGAACCGAGAAACGGAGTCACCCGTGCCCGAGGGCCACACCATCCACCGCCTGGCCCAGGACTACGCCGCCGCCTACGCCGGCAGCACGGTGCGGGTCACCAGCCCCCAGGGCAAGTTCTCCGACGCCGCCGCCCTCCTGGACGGCACCGCCCTCCACACCGCCGAAGCCCACGGCAAGCACCTCTTCCTCGGCTTCGGCGCCCCCGGCCGGTCCCCGGCGCCCGACGCGTTCGACCCGGCGCTCGCCCACTGGGTCCACATCCACCTCGGCCTCTTCGGCAAGGTCGCCTTCGGCGACGCCCCCGCGCCCCCGCCCGCCGACACCGTCCGCCTGCGCCTCGCCGACGACACGGCGTACGTCGACCTCCGCGGCCCCACCACCTGCGCCCTGATCACCCCCGACGAGAAGCGGGCGATACACGACCGCCTCGGCCCCGACCCGCTGCGCCCGGACGCCGACCCGGCCCTCGCCTTCGCGCGCGTCCGCCGCAGCCGTACGACGATCGCCGCACTGCTGATGGACCAGAAGGTCATCGCCGGCGTCGGCAACGTCTACCGCGCCGAGGTCCTCTTCCGCCACGGCATCGACCCCTACCGCCCGGGCAGGGACCTCACCCCCGCCGAGTGGGACGCGATCTGGCACGACCTCGTCGCCCTCATGCGCGAGGGCGTCCGCAACAACCGCATCGACACCGTCCGCCCGGAGCACACCCCGGAGGCGATGGGCCGGCCGCCGCGCGTCGACGACCACGGCGGCGAGGTGTACGTCTACCGCAGGGCCGCCCGGCCCTGCCACATCTGCGGCGGCGAGATCCGCACCGCCGAGCTCGCCGCCCGCAATCTCTTCTGGTGCCCGCAGTGCCAGCGGAGCTGACCGGTCGCCGCCCCGCGGCCGGACCCCGTCAGAACCCGTGCGGCAGCCACGGCGCCACCGCGCTGCCGAACGCCGGCGACGCCTCCGCCAGCGCCCCCCGCCGCACCTCGCGCACCCGCCCGGCCGCCGCCAGCGCCGTGAGCGGCACGCCCCCGAGATAGGCCGCCCCCAGCTCCCGTACCGACAGCGAGAGATCCGCCGCGTCCCGGGTCCGCGCGCAGGAGGCCCCCTCGGCGTCCCCCGTCAGCCGCCAACGGCCCTCGTTCCAGGGGCAGAAGGCGTCCGACACCTCCAGCACCACATCCACCGGCGCCTGGTACGTCCGCGCCCCCAGCGCCGCCCCGACGTCCACCAGCCGTATGTAGTACTGGTCCCGCACGCGCGGCAGGCAGCGCCGGATGTCGGACACCTGGTACTGCCAGGCATCGTCGACGGGCCGTCCCTGCACCACCAGCGTCGACGTCAGGTCGATGCCGAACAGGAACCGCCACAGCGCCGCCTGGGCCGCCGGATCGAGCCCGTACAGCTCCTCCAGGACCACCGTGCCGTCGTGCCCGGACGGCCCCCAGCCGGGCTTCACCCGGAACCGCGCGAAACCGACGGTCCGCCCGCCGCGCTCGGCCATCACGCACTGGAGCGGCGACGCCCCGTCCCGCCCGCCCTCCGGGTCCAGCAGCCCGAGCCGCTCCCAGCCCGGCCGGTGCCGGGCCAGCATGCCGGGCCGCTGCGGCACCAGCCGCGCGTACACCGCCTCGCACGCCTCCAGCACCTCCGCGGGCGCCGCGTAGCGCAGCCGTACGGCGTCGGTGCCGGCCGGCGCCTCCAGCGACACCCGGGCGGTGTCGATCTCCGCGTCGAGCTGGAAGCTCCCGATGCCGTACCCGAACCGCCCGTAGATGGCCGGCTCGGAGGCGGTGAGCACCGCCAGCGGCTCGCCCCAGCCCCGTACGTCGTCCAGCTGCCGGCGCATCAGCGAGGTCAGCACTCCGCGCCGCCGGTGCGTGGCGGCCACGCTGACCATGGTGACCCCGGCCGCCGGCACCAGCGCCCCGCCGGGCACGGTCATCCGGAAGGAGAACGCCCCCGCCGTCCCCACCGCCTCCCCGCCGTCCCAGGCGCCCAGGAAGCGGTCGTACTCGGTCAGCGCCCGCCACAGCCCGCGCTCCTCGTCCGACTCGACGGCCCCGCCGAAGGCCCGCAGCAGGGTGTCGTAGCACCGGTCCCAGTCCTCCGGGCGCAGCACCCGCGGCTCGGTCCCGGACCCGGCCCGGCCCGCCGGGCCGCCCCTCGCGTGGTCAGTCGCCATGCGCCATGCCTATCAGTGCGTCAGGACAGGAGCCAGACATTTTCCCCGGGTCGGCGACACCGCGGGCCCCGGTGGCGTTCACTGGAGGTTCACCGGGCGGTCCGCGGCGAAGTCCGGTGCGGGGCCGGGGTCCCGGACGGGGGACAAGCGGGACCTCCCGTGCCAAGCGGCCGCTCCGATGGATAGGGTCCCGAACTGATGGCAGCAGGACGACAGCGGCGCGCGGCGGCCGAGACGTTCACGGCCCGGGTGAAGAAGCGGTGGCACCGGGTCCGCGTCGGCGTGCGCAAAGCCGCCGTCGACTACTTCCGCGGCGACGGCTCGGACTGGGTCGCGCTGGCCGGGCTGCTGCTGACCATCCCCCTGATCGCGCTGACGACGATGGCCAACCCCGTGTGGTGCGCACCGGCCGCGCTGGTCCTGCCGGTCGTCGTCGGCGGCCTGGTGCTGCGCCCGGCGAGCCTGCTCGGCCTGTACGCGGCGGCGGCCGCCGCGCTGATCGTGGAGTCGGTGCGGCTGGGCCCGTACACCGAGGGCCCGTCCCGGGTCACCCCGGGCGTGGTGCTGGTGGTGGCGGCCTGCGGCTTCTTCGGGCTGCTGCTCGCCCAGTTCCGCAGCCGGGTCGGCGTGCCCTGGCGGCGCGGCCACACCATGCTCTTCGACCTGCGCGAACGCATCCGCGTGCAGAGCAAGCTGCCCAAGCTGCCGACGGGCTGGCACCGGGAGATGGCGCTGCGCCCGGCGGGCGGCCAGTCCTTCTCCGGCGACTTCGTGGTCGCCGCCCGGACCAACGGCGGGCGGACGCTGGAGGTGGTCCTCACCGACGTCTCCGGCAAGGGCATGGACGCCGGCTCGCGCGCCCTGCTGCTGTCGGGCGCCTTCGGCGGCCTGCTGGGCAGCCTGCCCCCGCACGCCTTCCTCCCGGCCGCCAACGGCTATCTGCTGCGCCAGGACTGGGAGGAGGGCTTCGCCACCTCCATCCATCTGGTCCTGGACCTCGACTCCGGTGACTACGAGCTGTACTCCGCCGGGCATCCGCCGGGCCTCCAGCTCAGCGCGGGAACGGGCCGCTGGGAGGAGAAGAGCGCCGAGGGCCCGCTGCTGGGGGTGTACGACGGCGCCCAGTTCGACCCGGTCAAGGGCTCCCTGCGCCCGGGCGACGTGCTGATGCTGTTCACCGACGGCCTCGTGGAGACCGCCGAACGCGACATCGCCGAGGGCATCGACCGCCTCACCGGCGAGGCGGACCGTTACGTCGCCGGCGGCTTCCACGGCGCCGCCTGGCACCTGATCGAGGCGGTCGCGAAGGACGTCAACGACGACCGGGCGCTGCTGCTCATCTGCCGGGAGGGCCCGACGGCCCAGGCCGCGGGCGGCTGACACCGGCGCCGCGCGCCCGCACACCGGCCCCATGACCGACGAGCCGCCGCTGACCCCGGCCGCCAGGACGCGGGGCGGGGCCCCGAAGAGTCCCGGGGACGCGGGCCCTACGCGGTGACCTTCTCCCGGTGCTCGCGCTCGGCGGGCCGCCCGGTCCCGTCCCGCTTCTCGCGCTCCCTGGCCAGCTCGGCGGCGTCCCGCTTGAAGGCCCACTCCATCCCCGGTTCCACCACGCACCGCAGGACGCGCCGCACCGGCGCGGTGCACAGCAGCGTGATGACGACGGCCGCGAGGACGGTCAGGCCGATCTCGCCGGCCGGCCGGTCCAGTACGGACCCGTGGAACCAGCCCTCGTAGTTGCCGGTCTTCACCAGGAAACCGTGGAGCAGATAGCCGTAGATCGTCCCGGCGCCGAGCGCGGTGAACCACATGCGCCGGCCGGGGACCCAGGCGAAGAAGCAGGCGGTCAGCACCAGGGAGCAGCCGAAGAGCGCGAGCGTGACGACCGGCCCGGTCCACCAGGGGGCGCCGATGCTCTGCGCGGTGGTGTTGCGGTAGAACCAGGCCGTGTCCATGCGCGGCACCGACCACCAGCCCACGGCCACCGCCGCCGCGGCCACCGGCACCGACCAGATCCGCACCGAGCGGCGGCGCACCAGCTGGAAGTGCTCGGGACGCATCATCAGGCCCAGCACGAAGCACGGCAGGAACTGAAGCACTCGCTGCATGTTCAGGTCGTTGCCGATGGAGGGCGTCATGGAGGCCAGCAGGGCGATGCCGAGCGCGATCGGGAGCGGCCGGCGGACCGTCTTCCAGATGGGAGTGGTCAGCCGCCAGACGAACAGCGCGCACAGGAACCACAGCAGATACGTGGGGTCCAGCAGGCTGATGTCGTGCTGGGGGTCGTGGTCGACGAAGCGCTTGTGGAGCGAATAGGCGAGCTCGAAGACGACATACGGAACGGCGACGCCGGTGATCAGCCGCTTGACCCGTCTGGGGCTCATGTCGAAGCCGCGCGAGAAGTAGCCGGAGATGATGATGAAGGCCGGCATATGGAAGGTGTAGACCACCCGGTAAAGGGTCTCCACGGTCCGGTTGCCGTCGAGGATCTGCCCCCAGGCGTGGCCCACGCCGACCAGCACGATCGCCAGGTACTTGGCGTTGTCGAAGAACGCGTCGCGCTGTCTGCCGGCCCCGGCGGGCCGGGCGCCCGCGGCCGGGGACGGGGCCGCGCGGCTGTCGCGCTGGTTCTGCGGGGCGGGCCGCGGACTCGGCACTCCCGGAACCGGCGACTGCGCCGGGGGGAGTGGTGTCCTGCGGTTGCCGTACGGGCGTAGCGAGTCAGTCATCGGCCCTCCCGCCGGGATGTCGGCGAGCAGGTCCGAAACCTCGCTGCGCTTACGGGGGACGTGGCAGCGTAGAACATCTGAGGCACCCTAGCGTCGTCCGAGCTATTCCGTAAAACCCTCGACGTCGTCGCGACGTCATTGCTGATATCGAGCCCGACTACCCGCTATTCCAACGACGTTGACCTCGTCATGGGTGTGATGACTCCCACGCTCCCGAGAGGTTGACGACAAGCCGTGCCGGGAGTGCTTGTCATCTTTATTCGTGACTCTCTCCCCCATAAGGTCGGTGGGAGGCACCGGTGAAATGTCCGATTGAGTGTGCCTTCGCCGGGGCGTGACGTGGAGTTCGGTGGAGCTCTCCTCACAATTCGGCGCGGCTGCGAACGTGTTGTGTGGGCGCGGAAACGAAATGATCGAATTCCCTGTGCGGGTGGGCTGTCGAATTCCTGTGCGGCGCGCCGTCGCCCGCTTTTTCACGCGTGCGGGCGTGTGCGGGGAGGGAAAAACCGGCCAGACTGTGCGTCAGCCGCCGCATAGGGAAGCGCGGTTGGTGGCACGATGGTTCTGGGCGGGGGTGCGCGGGTCGCGTCCCCGGCGGGAGAGCGGACCGACCGAGGGTGTGATCAGTTGTGGCCATTTCGCTGTCAGTGGTGCTGCTGTTGGCGATCATCCTGGTGGTGCTGCTGCGAGGGGGCTCCCTCAAGGCCGGCCCCGCGGTCGTCGCGGTGCTCTTCGGCTTCTTCCTCGCCTCCACCGGCATGGCCCCGTCGATCAACCGCTTCATGAACTCGATAGCCGAGACGATCAACTCGATCAGCTTCTGAGCGGGCGCTCCCCTCGGTGAGGGCGCGGCCCCGCCCGGGAGTCGGCGCGCCCCGCCGCCGCTCGACCGGGCCCGGAGGGGGGAGAGGGGGCCGCCCGCCGCCGGCCCGACCGGGCAGGCGCGCGGCCGGAAAACGACCGGGGCCGGGCCGGAGGAAGATCCTCCGGCCCGGCCCCGGGCCGTGTGGAGCGGGCGACGGGAATCGAACCCGCGTAGCTAGTTTGGAAGACTAGGGCTCTACCATTGAGCTACGCCCGCACAGGACGCGCCGCGGGTTCGTGACCGCGGCACTGCACTGCATCGTAGCGGGTGCTCCCCCCTCATCGCACACCCCGTGCCGCCGCGCACACCGGACCTTCACGCGCCGCGGGGAAAATGCGGCGGACCGGGCGACGCCGGGGCATGTACCCTACGTCTCGCACCAGACGGGGTGTGGCGCAGCTTGGTAGCGCGTCCGCTTTGGGAGCGGAAGGCCGTGGGTTCAAATCCCGCCACCCCGACCATTCACCACACCGCCGCCGGTCCTGTCCCGGCCCGCCATCCGGGCCATCCCCCGATCGCCCTGGTGGTCGCCTTTTGGGCCGTGTAGCCGCTGCCGTTACTATGCAAGCTGCACGCCCGTGTGTCTCAGTGTCTGCAGTCCGCCGGGCGGCGAAATCCGCCGGAACCTCCGGCTCCGGCAGAAACCAAGCAGTCAGCCACAAGGAGACCGAACCGTGAAGAGCGCCGTGGAGACCCTGAACCCGACCCGGGTTCGGCTCACTGTCGAGGTGCCCTTCGAGGAGCTCAAGGACAGCCTCGACGCGGCGTACAAGAAGATCAACCAGCAGGTCACGGTGAAGGGCTTCCGTAAGGGCAAGGTCCCGGCCCGGGTCATCGACCAGCGGTTCGGCCGCGGTGCCGTGCTGGAGGAGGCCGTCAACGACGCGCTGCCGAAGTTCTACACCGACGCGGTCAACGAGGCCGAGCTGAGCCCGCTGGGCCAGCCCGAGGTCGACATCACGGAGCTGAAGGACGGCGAGACGCTGAACTTCACCGCCGAGGTCGACATCCGCCCCGCCATCGAGATCCCGGACTACTCCGGCATCGAGGTCGAGGTCGACGCCGTCGAGGTCACCGACGAGGACGTCGAGAAGTCGGTCGAGCAGCTGCGCGAGCGCTTCGCCACCACCTCCCCGGTCGAGCGCGCCGCCGAGGACGGCGACGTCGTGACGGTCGACCTGGAGGCCAAGGTCGACGGCGAGGTGCTGGAGGACGGCGTCGCCAAGGACGTCTCCTACACCATCGGCTCCGGCGAGCTCCTGGACGGCATCGACGACGCCGTCAAGGGCCTGTCCGCCGGCGAGGAGGCCACCTTCACCTCCGAGCTCAAGGGCGGCTCGGCGGCCGGCCGGGAGGCCGAGGTCACCGTCAAGGTCAGCCAGGTCGCCAAGCGCGAGCTGCCGGAGCTGGACGACGAGTTCGCCCAGCTCGCCTCCGAGTTCGACACCCTTGAGGAGCTCAAGGCGGACAGCCGCAAGCGCCTGGAGGACATGAAGCGGTACGACCAGGCCACGCAGGCCCAGGAGCGCGTCCTGGACAAGCTGCTGGAGCTGGTCGAGGTCCCGGTCCCCGAGAAGCTGCTCGAGGACGAGATCAACACCCGCAAGCACAACCTCGAGCACCACCAGCTCGGCCAGATGGGCCTCACCCTCGACAAGTACCTGGAGCTCCAGGGCAAGACCGCCGAGGAGTTCGACGACGAGACCCGCGAGGCCGCGGTCAAGGGCATCAAGACCCAGTTCGTGCTCGACGAGCTCGTCAAGCAGGAGAAGCTCAACGTCAACCAGGAGGAGCTCACCGAGCACCTCATGCGGCGCGCTGCCTCCTCCGGCATGTCCCCCGACCAGTTCGCCCAGGCCGTCGTCCAGCAGGGCCAGGTCCCGCTGCTCGTCGGCGAGGTCGCCCGCGGCAAGGCCCTGGCCGCCGTGGTCGAGAAGGCCACGGTCAAGGACACCAACGGCGAGGTCGTCGACCTGGACGACGAGGACGAGACGGAGGAGGCCGCCGAGGCCGCCGCCGACTCCGCCGAGGCCGAGGCCGAGGAGAAGAACGAGGGCTGAGCCGTACGGCACCCTCCGCAGGACGCGGGACGGGCCCCGGGTACTTCGTGACCCGGGGCCCGTCCCCCTTTCCCCGGCGCACCCCGGCGTGCTCCGGCCTTCCCCGGCGCGCCCCGGCCTTCCCCGGCGCGCCCCGGCCCTCCCCGAGCTTCCCCGGCGTTCCCGCGTTTCCCCGGCGGGCTCCGGGCCGTACCGCGAGCTGTGGTCCCGGCGCGGCGCTACGCCCCCGGCGAACACCCCCCTTCGCGGGATTCGCCGGAGGGACCTGCGCGTTAGGGTCCATGAATACGAGGGCAGGGGAGTCCCCGAAGCCGCCAGGCAGGCGGCGCGCGCCGGAGTCCCAGGCCCCCGGCAGAACACGTGAGACGGCCCGGCGCCGTCGTAAGACGAGCAGGTGGATACGTGACGAATCTGATGCCCTCCGCCGCCGGCGAGCCTTCCATCGGTGGTGGCCTCGGCGACCAGGTCTACAACCGGCTGCTCAACGAGCGGATCATCTTCCTCGGCCAGCCGGTGGACGACGACATCGCGAACAAGATCACCGCGCAGCTGCTGCTCCTTGCCTCCGACCCGGACAAGGACATCTACCTGTACATCAACAGCCCCGGCGGCTCCATCACGGCCGGCATGGCGATCTACGACACCATGCAGTACATCAAGAACGACGTGGTGACCATCGCCATGGGCCTGGCGGCCTCCATGGGCCAGTTCCTGCTCAGCGCGGGCACCCCCGGCAAGCGCTTCGCGCTGCCGAACGCCGAGATCCTGATCCACCAGCCGTCCGCCGGCCTGGCCGGCTCGGCGTCGGACATCAAGATCCACGCCGAGCGGCTGCTGCACACCAAGAAGCGCATGGCCGAGCTCACGGCCCAGCACACCGGCCAGACGGTCGAGCAGATCACCCGCGACTCGGACCGCGACCGCTGGTTCGACGCCTTCGAGGCCAAGGAGTACGGCCTCATCGACGACGTCATCGCCACGGCCGCCGGCATGCCGGGCGGCGGCGGCACCGGGGCCTGACCGCCCCCCGCGGGCCGCGCCGCACCACGGGCGCCCGCGGGAGCCGAGCCCAGCCCACGCGGACCGGGCCGGGGCCCGCGCCCGACCCCCGTCCGCCGGGCCCTCGGCGGGCTCGGCCGGGCCCGCCGGGCCTCACCGTCCGCACCGGGCCCAGGCGTCCCAGCCAGCCCCCAGCCGACCGCCTCAGCCCCTTTCCAGGAGACACCGTGAACGACATCCCCGGCAGCGGCCTCTACGACCGCGCGCGCGCCCAGTACACCGGCCCCACGGCCGAGTCCCGCTACGTCATCCCGCGCTTCGTCGAGCGCACCTCCCAGGGCATCCGCGAGTACGACCCGTACGCGAAGCTCTTCGAGGAGCGCGTGATCTTCCTCGGCGTCCAGATCGACGACGCCTCCGCCAACGACGTCATGGCCCAGCTGCTGTGCCTGGAGTCGATGGACCCCGACCGGGACATCTCGGTCTACATCAACAGCCCCGGCGGCTCCTTCACGGCGCTCACCGCGATCTACGACACGATGCAGTTCGTGAAGCCGGACATCCAGACGGTCTGCATGGGCCAGGCGGCCTCCGCCGCCGCCGTCCTGCTGGCCGCCGGCACGCCCGGCAAGCGCATGGCGCTGCCGAACGCCCGTGTCCTGATCCACCAGCCCTACAGCGAGACCGGCCGCGGCCAGGTCTCCGACCTGGAGATCGCCGCCAACGAGATCCTCCGGATGCGCTCGCAGCTGGAGGAGATGCTGGCCAAGCACTCCACCACGCCGGTCGAGAAGATCCGCGAGGACATCGAGCGCGACAAGATCCTCACGGCCGAGGACGCGCTCCAGTACGGCCTGATCGACCAGATCATCTCGACCCGGAAGATGAACAACGCCGCGGTCCGCTGACGCGGAACGGGCAGCGTCTGCCGCCCCTTGGCACGGAGTGGCGCGGTCCACGACGAAGTGAACCGTGCCAAGGGGGGCCCGAACGAGGGGCCCGGCAAGGTACCGTCGACATAAGGCAGCACCAGGAGCCGCTGGACCGCAGGTGTCCAGGCGTCTCCCAGGCGAAGGGGAAGCACACCGTGGCACGCATCGGTGACGGCGGCGATCTGCTCAAGTGCTCGTTCTGTGGCAAGAGCCAGAAGCAGGTCAAGAAGCTCATCGCAGGGCCCGGTGTGTACATCTGCGACGAGTGCATCGATCTCTGCAACGAGATCATCGAAGAGGAGCTCGCGGAGACCAGCGAGGTGCGCTGGGAGGAGCTTCCCAAGCCCCGCGAGATCTACGAGTTCCTCGACGGGTACGTGGTCGGCCAGGAGGCCGCCAAGAAGGCCCTGTCCGTCGCGGTGTACAACCACTACAAGCGGGTCCAGGCCGGTGAGAACGGCGGTGCGCAGGGCCGCGACGACGCCATCGAGCTGGCCAAGTCGAACATCCTGCTGCTGGGCCCGACGGGCTCCGGCAAGACCCTCCTCGCGCAGACCCTCGCCCGCATGCTGAACGTGCCGTTCGCCATCGCCGACGCGACGGCGCTGACGGAGGCGGGCTACGTCGGCGAGGACGTCGAGAACATCCTGCTCAAGCTGATCCAGGCCGCGGACTACGACGTCAAGAAGGCCGAGACCGGGATCATCTACATCGACGAGATCGACAAGGTCGCGCGGAAGAGCGAGAACCCGTCGATCACCCGGGACGTCAGCGGCGAGGGCGTCCAGCAGGCGCTGCTGAAGATCCTGGAGGGCACCACCGCCTCGGTGCCGCCGCAGGGCGGGCGCAAGCACCCCCACCAGGAGTTCATCCAGATCGACACGACGAACGTCCTGTTCATCGTGGGCGGCGCCTTCGCCGGACTGGAGAAGATCATCGAGGCCCGGGCGGGTGCCAAGGGCATCGGCTTCGGCGCCACCATCCGCTCCAAGCGGGAGCTGGAGGCCAAGGACCAGTTCGAGGACGTCATGCCGGAGGACCTGGTCAAGTTCGGCATGATCCCCGAGTTCATCGGCCGCCTCCCCGTGATCACCTCCGTGCACAACCTCGACCGCGAGGCCCTGCTCAAGATCCTGGTGGAGCCGCGCAACGCGCTGGTGAAGCAGTACCAGCGCCTGTTCGAACTCGACGGTGTCGAGCTGGACTTCGAGCGCGAGGCGCTGGAGGCCATCGCCGACCAGGCCATCCTCCGCCAGACCGGCGCCCGCGGCCTGCGCGCCATCATGGAGGAGGTCCTCCAGGGCGTGATGTACGAGGTGCCGTCCCGCAAGGACGTCGCCCGCGTCGTCATCACCGCGGACGTGGTCCTGTCCAACGTCAACCCGACCCTCATCCCGCGGGACAGCCGCGGACGCGGGTCGGGGGAGCAGAAGACGGCGTAGCCGCCCCCGTGACACGCCGAGAGGGCCCCGGTCGGACCCGGCTGCACCGGGAACACATCCTCCTGCACGAGATCAGCCACATGCTCCTCGAACACGACGCCGCGGAC
>NZ_JBFAWY010000055.1:0-33827 GCF_040680575.1 Streptomyces sp. NPDC052020 | reverse complement strand
GAACCCGGAAGCTAAGCTCTACAGCGCCGATGGTACTGCAGGGGGGACCCTGTGGGAGAGTAGGACGCCGCCGAACAATTTTTAGGGAAAACCCCCGTGCCATGCGCACGGGGGTTTTCTGTTTTTCTGGAGTTTTTCGTCGTCTAGTGTCGCCTTATGCGCTATGACCTCGTCATCTTCGACAACGACGGCGTGCTCGTGGACAGTGAGCCGATCTCGAACCGGCTGCTGGCCGCGTATCTCACCGAGCTCGGGCACCCGACCTCCTACGAGGACTCCCTCCGGGACTACATGGGTGCCGCGATGCACCGGGTCCACGACCTCATCCAGGAGCGCACCGGGCGCCGGCTGCCCGAGGACTTCGACGACGTCTTCCACGGCCGGGTCTTCGCCGCCTTCGAGCAGGACCTGGAACCGGTCGACGGGGTCGTCGCCGTCCTGGAGAAGCTGGCCGCCGACGGGGTGCCGTACTGCGTGGCCTCCTCGGGAAGCCACGAGCGGATCCGGGTGGGGCACCGCAGGACCGGACTGGACCGCTGGTTCGACGACCGGCGGATCTTCAGTTCGGAGGACGTGGGACGGGGCAAGCCCGCGCCGGACCTGTTCCTGCACGCGGCCGAGCGCATGGGCGTCGCGCCGCAGAGGTGTGTCGTGGTCGAGGACAGCCCGCTCGGCGTGCGGGCGGCCGTCGCGGCCGGGATGGACGTCTACGGCTACACCGCCATGACACCGGCCGGGAAACTGGCCGGCGCCACGCGCCTCTTCGCGCGGATGGAAGACCTGCCCGGCCTGCTCGACGGAACCGGACCGATACGGTAGCGGGCATGAGCGGCCGCGCACAGGTGATGTGGGACGAGGCAGTAACGGGCTACGACTTCGGCCCGGACCATCCGATGGACCCGGTCCGGCTCGCCCTCACGCGCCGCCTGGTCGACGCCTTCGGGCTCGACCGGGAAACGGAGGTGGTCGCGGCCAAGGCGGCCGGGGACTCGACACTGCGGCTCGTGCACCGGCAGGACTACATCGACGCCGTGAAGGCGGCTTCCGCGGATCCGGCGGCGGCCGACCGGTCGTACGGCCTGGGGACCCTCGACGATCCGGCCTTCGCGGGGATGCACGAGGTGGCCGCGCTGATCGCCGGGCAGTCGGTGGGAGCGGCCGAGGCCGTGTGGCGGGGGGAGGCACTGCACGCGGTGAACTTCGCGGGCGGACTGCACCACGCCATGCCGGGGGGCGCCTCGGGCTTCTGCGTCTACAACGACGCGGCGCTGGCCATCGCCCGGCTGCTGGAGCTCGGGGCCGAGCGGATCGCGTACGTAGACGTCGACGTGCATCACGGCGACGGGGTGCAGGCGGCGTTCTGGGAGGACCCGCGGGTCCTGACGATCTCGCTGCACGAGCATCCGCGGACCCTGTTCCCGGGGACCGGATGGCCGGAGGAGACAGGCGCGGACCGGGCCGAGGGATCGGCCGTGAACGTGGCGCTGCCGGCCGGGACCGGCGACGCCGGGTGGCTGCGGGCCTTCCACGCCGTGGTGCCGGAGTTGATCGCCGGTTTCCGGCCGCAGGTGCTGGTGACCCAGCACGGCGCCGACACGCACTTCGAGGACCCGCTCGCGCACCTCGCGGTGTCACTGGACGCGCAGCGGGCGGTGCAGACCGCCTGCCACGAGCTGGCGCACACGTACGCCGAGGGGCGCTGGGTGGCGCTGGGCGGGGGCGGATACGCGGTCGTCGACGTCGTGCCGCGGTCGTGGACGCATCTGGTGGGGATCGCGGCGGGCCGCCCGGTGGCGCCGGAGGCGGTGATCCCGGAGGGGTGGCGGCAGGAAGTCTTCGCCCGCACCCGCCAGTTGGCGCCGGCCCGGATGACCGACGGGCGGTGGCCGGTCCGGTGGGCCGACTGGGAGAGCGGATACGACCCCGCCGACCGGCTGGACCAGGCGGTGCTGGCGGCGCGGCGGGCGGCGTTCCCGCTGCGGGGGCTGCTGGCGTGAGCGGAAGGGGCCGGGCCCCGGCCGAGGCGGCCCCGGCTCCCGCCGTTAGGCCGGCCGTGCGGTGTTTCGCCGTTCCGCGCACAGCCCCGCCCCCCGTCCTCCACCATCGCCTCGTGCCGACCTCCGCAGCTCTCCGCGCCCATCTGCTGGCCACCGGCCTCGCCGGAGTCGTGGCCACGTCCCGGGAGCGGAGCCTGCGCAGCTACCGGCTGTTCGCCGCCCGGGACCCCCGGGCGCTGATGGGCCTCGACCCCGAGGGCGCCTGGCCGCAACCGGAGCTGCTGGCGTTGATGGCGCGGAAATGTGGCGTTCTGGACGACCCACGGCGCACTTCAGGGCAGGATGTGATTGATCCGGACCTCACGGTGGCCGCTCTGGACGCCTTCGCGGACCGGCTGGCAGAGGCCGCCCAGCGCGGTGAGCCCGTCCTCCTCGGCACCGGGCACCCGCACCGGCTACTCGGTTTCTACGCCGCCCTGGCAGACGCCCTGTCGGCGGCGGGATGTACTGTCCTCACCCCCGCGCAGGGTCGCTGTGTCGACATAACGACCCGGTTCGGCCTACGTACACACACCCTCGATTACGCACGAGGAGTCGCGCTGGTGCGGGAGCCCGGGGTCTCCCGCCCTGGTTGTGAGACCGGCGCACACACGCATTCGCCCCTCCCGGTTCGTACCGTGCTGGCCGCTGCCGCAGAGGCCGGCGGACCCCTTCCCGGGCTGGTGATCGGGGACCACGGATGGGTCTGCGGAGCAGGTCAGCTGGGGTTCGAGGCCATCGGGCTGGCCGATACGGACGACCCCGCGCCCTTCGTCGGCGAGGCGGAGGGAACGGTGTCCGTCGCCGTTCCACTTGATGACGCTGTGCGGTCTGATTACTACCGACCGCTCACCCGCTACGTACTCAATCGAGCGTGTCTGTCCCAGTAGGCCGCCGATGGGTGCACCTCTTCCCCACTCGTATCACCCGCCCCTAGTCTGGGGAGTGAGCGCGCAGCGACGAAGAGTCACCGGAAGGGGAAGCCGGTGGCCGTCGAGTGCGGAAGGTGCAGGTGTGTCATGGCTGCAGCTGGCGAAAGGCCTCTGAACGAGGTCCAGTTCCTTACCGTGGCGGAAGTCGCCTCGGTGATGCGAGTGTCGAAGATGACCGTGTACCGGCTGGTGCACAGCGGTCATCTGCCCGCGATCCGGGTGGGGCGGTCCTTCCGCGTCCCCGAGCAAGCGGTTCACGAGTACCTCCGCGAGAGCTACGTGGGGGTGGAAACGGCCTGACGGCGGCCCGGGGGGAGGTCCTCAGGGCTGCTGGGATCTTCTCCCGACCCCCTCGATTACGAGCTCGGCGCGCGGCCGGGTAGGCTAACCCCTCGAAGGTCGTATGGGCCCATGGCGCCCAGCAACCGAGTGATGAGAAGTGAGCGAGGGTAGTCGTGGGCTCTGTTATCAAGAAGCGGCGCAAGCGGATGGCCAAGAAGAAGCACCGCAAGCTGCTCAAGCGCACGCGCGTTCAGCGTCGCAACAAGAAGTAAGCGACGCCGCGACAGCGTGTCGCGTGGCCCCTCACCGCATCCGGTGGGGGGCCACTGCCATACCGGCGGGTCTCCGCAGGGCCGTCCGGGGCTGTTCCGGGTGCCGTCCTGGGGCCGTCCGGGGTCGTTCCGGGTGCCGTCCTGGGGCTGTCCGGGGGTACGGGCGCGATTTCTCGTCACGTCGCCGTCCGGTGGTCGCCACGGTGCGAGACCGACCCGCTAAGTTGGCCGCGGGCGGGAACGCGGCAGGGTACGGAGCAGGTCACAGCAGGAACACCAGTTAGACCAGGAAGACCAGGAAGACCAGGCAGACCAGGGAACACCCGGGACACGAGGGATACGGTGCGGGCGGAAGGAAGGCTCTGATCTTGGGCAAGGTCGTGCTCGTCACCGGAGTGGCCCGGCAGCTGGGCGGTCGGTTCGTCCGGCGGATCCAGCGTGATCCCGCGGTGGACCGGGTCGTCGCCGTGGACGCGGTGCCGCCCGAGCACCATCTGGGCGGCGCCGACTTCGTCCAGGCCGACATCCGCCAGCCGACCATCGCGCGGGTCCTCGCCGAGGCGGGCGCCGACACGGTCGTCCACCTGGACGTCACGGGCACGCCGCTCGGCGGCGGCAGCCGGGCCTCGGTCAAGGAGACCAACGTCATCGGCACCATGCAGCTCCTCGGTGCCTGCCAGAAGTCCCCGTCCGTGAAGCGGCTCGTCGTCAAGTCCAGTACGAACGTCTACGGGTCCGCGTCGCGCGATCCCGCCGTGTTCACCGAGACCACCCCGCCGAAGTCCCTGCCCAGCGGTGGCTTCGCCAAAGACGCGGTGGAGGTCGAGGGGTATGTGCGGGGCTTCGCGCGGCGCCGCCCCGACGTGGCCGTGTGCGTGCTGCGCTTCGCGAACATCCTCGGCCCGGCCGTCGACACGCCGCTCGCGTCGTACTTCTCGCTGCCGGTGCTGCCGACCGTGTTCGGGTACGACCCCCGGTTGCAGTTCGTGCACGAGGACGATGTGATCGAGGTGCTGCGGATCGCCTCGCACGAGCCGGCGCGGGGCACGCTCAACAGCGGTACCTTCAACATCGCCGGGGACGGGGTCCTGCCGCTCTCCCAGTGCTCCCGGCGGCTCGGCCGGCCGACCGTGCCGCTCCTGCTCCCGGCGGTCACCTGGGCGGGCTCCGTGGTGCGTACGCTGGGTATGACGGACTTCTCTCCCGAACAGATCCGGCTGCTCACCCACGGCCGGGTCGTGGACACCACCCAGATGCGCGAGACGCTGGGTTTCCGGCCGAAGTACACGACCGCGGAGACCTTCGCGGACTTCGCCCGCAGCCGAGGCGCCGGTCTGCTGCCGCCCCAGGCCCTCGCGGGGGCCGTCGACCGGATCACGGCGCTGTCCCTGCGGGCCGGCGGCCACCCCCCGACGCAGAGCGCCAACTGAGGAGCGCACCAACGATGGCGGACGCCAAGGTCATTCCGTTCGACGACGACCGGTCCCGCGGCAGTGGCGCGGTGCAGCGCCCGGCGCGGCGCCGCGGCGCGGGAAGCCGGCGCAAGGGCGACGAGTCTGCGCCGGTGGGCGAGGTGCAGCCCCTGCCCACCCGGGGCGCGGCCCGGGACGACGCCCCGGCCGGGGGCGCGCGCGAGGAGAGGGAACCCGCCCCGCCGCGGGAGGACGACGGCGGGCTGGAGCGGCGGATCGCGGGCGGCCTGGCCTTTCTGCGGCGCCGCCTCACCGGTGACTACGAGGTCGACGACTTCGGCTACGACGCCGAGCTCACCGACCAGGTGCTGATGTCCCTGCTGCGCCCGGTGTACGAGAAGTACTTCCGGGTCGAGGTGAAGGGCGTCGAGAACATCCCGGCCGAGGGGGGCGCCCTGATCGTCGCCAACCACTCCGGGACGCTTCCGCTGGACGGCCTGATGATGCAGGTGGCCGTCCACGACCACCATCCGGCCGGGCGGCATCTGCGGCTGCTCGCGGCGGACCTGGTCTTCGTGCTGCCGGTCGTCAACGAACTGGCCCGCAAGCTCGGCCACACCCTGGCCTGCACCGAGGACGCCGAGCGCCTTCTCGGCCAGGGCGAGCTGGTCGGGGTGATGCCGGAGGGATTCAAGGGCATCGGCAAGCCCTTCAGCGAGCGGTACAAGCTCCAGCGGTTCGGCCGGGGCGGGTTCGTCTCCACGGCGCTGCGGCAGGGCGTGCCGATCGTGCCCTGCTCGATCGTCGGGGCGGAGGAGATCTACCCGATGATCGGCAACGCCAAGACCCTCGCCCGGCTGCTGGGCTTCCCGTACTTCCCGCTCACACCGACCTTCCCGTGGCTGGGGCCGCTGGGCGCGGTCCCGCTGCCCACCAAGTGGACGATCCAGTTCGGGGAGCCGATCCCGACGGACGACTATCCGCCGGAGGCGGCCGAGGATCCGATGCTGATGTTCAACCTGACCGATCAGGTCCGGGAGCAGATCCAGCACACGCTGTACAAGCTGCTGGTGCAGCGCAGGTCCGTCTTCTTCTGACCTGCTTCTGATCTGCCGCTGTCCTGCTGCTGTCCTATCGGCGGGGCTGGGTCCCGGCGGGGCGCCGGTACGCCGACGGGGGCGCCCCTCCGCCGTGGAGAGGGGCGCCCCCGTCGCATACCGGATCGCCTCAGCCGGCGTCCTCCTCCTCGATACCCAGGCCGGGCAGGAGGCCCGGCAGGAGCGGCGGCAGGGTGACGTCCGGCTCGGCGGGCTCGGTCTTGTCGCCGCCCGTGGAGGGTGACGCGCTGGCGCTGTCCTTCGGCGGGTCGAGCAGGCCGCCCGGGTCGCCGCCGATCAGGCCGTCGCCGCCGCTGTCGCCGCCGTAGCCGGTCGACTTGCTGGGGCTGCCGCTGTCGCCCCGGCCGCCCTCGCCGTGGTCGCCGCCGCCGGTGCTGGGCTCGGTCGTACGGTCGCCGCCGGGCGTGCCGGCGGTGGCCGACCGGGAACCGCTCTCCTGCCCGCCGTCCCGCTCCTCCTCGGCCGGTGGCGGGGGGAGCAGGGTGCGCAGCGGGGCGACGTCCTGCTCTATGGCGTCGAACACCGACGACACCTTCTCGCTGACGTCCCCGAGCTGGACGGGCAGCTTGTCGCGCAGGGCCCCCCAGGCTTCGCCGTGGGAGCGGGAGAAGGCGGAGAGGGCCTGCATGGGGGCGAGTGAGTCGGGGTCGCGCGCGTAGACCGCGCTGAGCAGGCGGTGGCCCTCGGAGGCGTCGTGCTCCATGCCCGACAGGGTGCGGCGGATCTCGCCGAGGGACTCGTGGTCGAGGTGGCCGCCGCGGCCGCGGTCGAGGAGCCGACGGGCCTCCTTCAGCCGGGTGGAGGCCAGGTCCAGGTAGGCCCGGCCCCGCTCGTCGTCCCCGTCGGCGAGGCCGAGCTTGACGTCCTCGATGCCTCGCTTGAGGGCGTAGAGCGTGTCACCGGGCAGGGCGTCGGAACTGGCGGCGGCTACTCCGCCGAGGGCTCCCGCGGCCACCCCGACGCTGAGCCCGCCGGCGGTGAGGCCCTTGGCCAGCCGTGTGCGCGGGCGGAATCGCTTCATCGGGGTCGCCCGGTGAGCACCGCGGGCCCGCTGCTCGGGCACCGTAGGGTCCGCCTCGCCGCGCTCCTGCAGCATGGCCTCGAAGGCGGCCACCAGCTGAGCGCGCTGGACGACCTTGACCTCGGGATCCAGCTCGGGCTTGGGCAGCGCGCCGAGACCGGAGGCCAGGGCCAACAGGCGCCCCTGGTCGGTCTGCTCCGCGGACTCGGCCGGTGCCGGTCCTCCGGACTGCTCGGCCGCCGCGCCCCGATCGCACTGCTCCTCCAGAGCCTGGGCGAAGGCGTTCGCCCGCCGGTGCGCCGATACGTTCGCGATCACTGGCGGCACCTCCTCTCGTCATGACGGTCGACTCCCCAGGGGGTCCTGAGGGTTGCACACCCTGACCGAGTCCACACGGACGTGTGACCGGAATCGGCCGGGGAGTGACCACAGGGAGCCTGTATCCCGCACAACGAGCGGCTCGGCACTTGGGTTACGGACGACGCGCGACCGGACTACGAAGTCAACGCGGGTTAACGCAATGGTGAGTTGGCAAACGCGGAGCGTGGAAGGCCGTCGCGGGCCCGGGTCAGCGCGCGTCGTCCGGGAGGAGCCGGGCGAGGGTGCGCACGGCGCGGTACTGGAGGGTCTTGATGGCGCCTTCGTTCTTGCCCATCACGCGGGCGGTCTCGGCGACGGAGAGGCCCTGGAGGAAGCGGAGCGTCACGCACTCCTGCTGCTGGGGATTGAGCCGCCGCACGGCGTCGAGCAGGGCGGCGTTGGAGAGGGATTCGAGGACGGAGTCCTCGGGGGAGCGCTCGACCTCGTTGGCGTCGAGCATCTCGCCGGTGGTGACCTCCAGCCGGAAGCGGCTGGACTTGAAGTGGTCGGCGACCAGGTTGCGGGCGATGGTCACCAGCCAGGCGCCGAAGTCGCGGCCCTGCCAGGTGAAGGTCCCGATGCGGCGCAGTGCCCGCAGGAAGGTCTCGCTGGTCAGGTCCTCGGCGGTCGCCTTGCCGCCGACGCGGTAGTAGATGTAGCGGTACACGGTGTCGCTGTACTGGTCGTAGAGCCGCCCGAAGGCGTCGGCCTCGCCGGCCTGGGCGCGCTCCACGAGGTCCATCATCCGGGCGCTGTCGCTGTCCGCGGCGGGGCGGCGGGTGGTCGTTGCCCCGGACGGGCGTCCTCGTCTGCCGACGGCGGCGCTGCCGTCGGCCAGTGCGTAGCACGGGCCCACGGGGGCGGCGGCGGCGAAAGCGGGGACGGCGTACGCGGTGGGGACGAGTTCGCGCAACAGGTCTTGGACCGTTTTGACCGTTGCGCGCAGCGTAGCCAGGCCCGAGGCGTCAACCCCGACGTGTGGGTACACGGGACTCCCAGAGGCAGAGCTTTCATCACGTGCAGTGCGGGACCTTTCACCCGTCGTAGCGACGGTGGGGTTCCGGTTTGCGTCTGAGGAGAATAACGCTTCGTATAGGCACTGCTACACCCAGTTGCTCAAATCATCGATTACGTCGTTTCCGTAACCGATTGACACTCGATCAAGTGCCGAACATTGATCGGATGTTGACCGGAATGGTTCAGATTCCGGCCGGGTCCAGCGCGTGTTGTGGCCGGGTGGCGAGTGCGGGGAATGCGGCGCCGGTGGTGTGGGTACGCCAGTGAGATTGGCCCCGTGGGCCCCAGGAGGCGGGCGCGGTGTGGGTGGCGCCGTGCGGGGGCGCTAGCGGCGGCGGCGGTGCAGGGCGATCGCCGCCGCCGTGCCGCCGGCCACCGCGCCGACGCCCGCCGCGGCCGGGATGCCGACCTTGGCGGCCTTGCGGCCGGTGCGGTAGTCCCGCAGGCGCCAGTCCAGGTCGCGGGCGTGTTTGCGCAGTTTGGAGTCGGGATTGATCGCGTATGGGTGTCCGACCAGTGACAGCATGGGGATGTCGTTGTGCGAGTCGGAGTACGCGGCGCAGCGGGACAGGTCCAGGCCCTCGGCCGCGGCGAGGGCGCGGACCGCCTCGGCCTTCGCCGGGCCGTGCAGCGGCTCGCCGACCAGCCTGCCCGTGTAGACGCCGTCGATCGACTCGGCGACCGTGCCGAGCGCGCCGGTCAGGCCCAGGCGGCGGGCGATGACCTGGGCGATCTCCACCGGGGCGGCCGTGACCAGCCACACCTTCTGCCCGGCGTCCAGGTGGGCCTGGGCGAGGGCGCGGGTGCCGGGCCAGATCCGTTCGGCCATGTACTCGTCGTAGATCTCCTCGCCGATGGACTTCAGCTCGGAGACCCGGTGGCCCTTGACGATCGACAGCGCCGAGTCGCGCGCGTCCTGCATGTGCTCGGGGTCCTCGACGCCGGCCAGCCGGAACCACGCCTGCTGCCAGGCGAACCGCCCCAGGTCCCGGGTCCGGAAGAACTTCCGCTTGTACAGGCCCCGCCCGAAGTGGAACAGCGCGGCGCCCTGCATGACGGTGTTGTCCAGGTCGAAGAAGGCGGCAGCCCGGTCGTCGCCGTGGACCGGGAACGGGGGTTCCCCGCCCGGCGCGGAGACGGACTCGTCCCGGGTGGATTTGCGGGCTGCCTCCGCCGCGGCCTCGCCTGCCAACACGCTCCGCGCCGTGGCGGAGCGCCTACGGGGAGTGAGCCATCCGAAAGCGGCCATGTCCGTGAGCATAGCCAGTTTGTTCGGTCGCCCCGCAGCCGTGAGGTTCGGAACGTGTGAACTCCCGGCGACCGGATCGCCGGCCGGCGGCCTGGGGCGGACCCCGTCCGGCGTGCCCGGCAGGCTCCCGGGGGCCCCGTCCGCCGCGCGAGAATGGGCGGTATGAGCCCCCTCTTCCGCCGCAGGACCCCTCAGGTCCCCCAGACCCCTGAGAACCATCTCGTCACCCTCATCCGCAAACCCGGCTGCCACCTGTGCGATGACGCACAGCTCGTCGTGGAGAAGGTCTGCGCCGACCTCGGCGTCCCGTGGGAGCGGAAGGACATCACCGAGGACCGCCGGCTCCACGACCAGTACTGGGAGCAGATCCCGGTCGTCCTGGTCGACGGCCGGCAGCACACCTTCTGGCGTGTGAACGAGGAACGCCTCCGCAGGGCACTGACCGAGCAGTCCAAGTAGGCCGGATGGTCGCTTAGGATCGATGGCGTCTTGGTCTCGGGGGCGTTGATCGTGAGGAGCGTGTACGGCTTTGCCCCCAATGAGAGAGGAACGACGGTGCGCAGGCGCCGGTTCCCCGATCCGGCGCCGGGGGCGCGTGACCCCGGTCACGTTGGCCGGGCAAATCGGACACCATCTTTGTGCACGCGTTCACAAAGACATAGCCTGCTCTCGACGGGGCGGTCATGTAGGGACGTATGACCGCCTACAGCCCCGCTCTACCCGCAGGAGCACCGTGGCAACTGGCCGAACACACCGACCGGCGACCCGCAGCCGAGGGATTCCCGAGGCCACCGTCGCCAGGCTTCCGCTGTACCTCCGAGCCCTGACCGCGCTGTCGGAGCGCTCGGTGCCCACGGTCTCCTCCGAGGAGCTGGCGGCCGCGGCGGGAGTCAACTCCGCGAAGCTGCGCAAGGACTTCTCCTACCTCGGCTCCTACGGGACCCGGGGCGTCGGCTACGACGTCGAGTATCTCGTGTACCAGATCTCCCGGGAACTCGGTCTGACCCAGGACTGGCCGGTTGTGATCGTAGGAATCGGCAACCTCGGTGCCGCGCTCGCCAACTACGGCGGCTTCGCCTCGCGTGGCTTCCGGGTCGCCGCGCTCATCGACGCCGATCCCGCGATGGCCGGGAAGCCCGTCGCCGGCATCCCGGTGCAGCACACCGACGACCTGGAGCGGATCATCCAGGACAACGGCGTCTCCATCGGTGTGATCGCGACCCCCGCCGGTGCCGCCCAGCAGGTCTGCGACCGGCTCGTGGGCGCCGGCGTCACCTCCATCCTGAACTTCGCGCCGACCGTGCTGAACGTGCCGGACGGCGTCGACGTGCGCAAGGTCGACCTCTCCATCGAGTTGCAGATCCTCGCCTTCCACGAGCAGCGCAAGGCCGGTGAGGAGGCCGCCGCCGACGCGGCCGTCCCGGCCGCCGCCCGCGAGGATTCCGCCGAGCAGGGACCCGACGGGGACGTTCCCGCCGTGATGCCGGCATGAGCCTCCTCGTCGTCGGGCTGAGCCACCGCAGCGCCCCCGTCAGCGTGCTGGAGCGGGCGTCGCTGAACGCGGAGGCCCAGGACAAGCTGCTGCACGACACGGTCGCCGCCGAACCGGCCGCCGAGGCCGCGGTGCTGGCCACCTGCAACCGCATCGAGCTCTACGCCGACGTGGACAAGTTCCACGCCGGTGTCGCCGAGCTGTCCACGCTGCTCGCCCGGCACAGCGGCGTCGGCCTGGAGGAGCTCACCCCTTATCTCTACGTGCACTACGAGGACCGGGCCGTCCACCACCTGTTCTCGGTGGCGTGCGGGCTGGACTCGATGGTCGTCGGCGAGGGCCAGATCCTCGGCCAGATAAAGGACTCCCTGGCCCGGGCGCAGGAGCTGCACACCGCCGGGCGGCTGCTGAACGAGCTGTTCCAGCAGGCGCTGCGGGTCGGCAAGCGCGGCCACTCCGAGACCGGCATCGACCGCGCCGGGCAGTCCCTGGTCACCTTCGGCCTGGAGCAGCTGGCCGCCGGAGCCGATGTCGGGGGCTGGGCCCGCGGCAAGAAGGCCCTGGTCATCGGCGCCGGTTCGATGTCCTCGCTGGCCGCCGCGACGCTGGCGCGCGCCGGGGTCGCGGAGGTCGTCATCGCCAACCGCACCTTCGAGCGGGCCGAGCGGCTCGCGCGGATCCTCACCGAGGGCGGCGACACGCGGGTGACGGCCCGCGCGGTGCCGATGGACGCGGTGCCGGCCGAGCTGACACGTGCCGACGTGGCCGTCTCCTGCACCGGCGCGACCGGGCTCGTCCTGACGGCCGACGCGGTCGCCGCGGCGGTGGAGGGACGTACGGGACAGCCCGCCGCGGTCGCGGAGGACCGGCCGCGGGCGGCGGACGCGCGGCAGCAGCCGCCGGCCGCGGCCGGCGACGAGGGCTGCCCGCTGGACCTGTCCGCCGTGCAGCCCGGCTTCTCCGTCATGGGCGAGGCCGCGGTGGCCGGCATGGACGCGGCGACGCTGGAGCAGCACGCGGCCTGGGTCGCGGGCGGGACGGCCGTGGACCGGCCGCGCGAGAGCGGCCGGCGCGGTCCCGAGGCGGACGCCGAGCTGATCGGCGCGCTCGCCGCGACCGCCGCGAGCGCCGGGCGGGTCCCGGAGGCCCGCCGGCCCGAGCCGATCGCCGTCGTGCCGCGCCCGCAGCCCGTGCTGTTCCTGCTCGACCTGGCCATGCCCCGTGACATCGACGCCGCCGTGCACCGGCTGTCCGGGGTGCGGCTGGTGGACATCGAGTCGCTCGCCGAGGCCTCCGCCGACGCGCCGATGGCGGCCGACGTCGACCAGGTCCGGCGGATCGTGGCCGACGAGGTCGCCGCCTTCGGGGCGGCGCAGCGGGCCGCGCACATCACCCCCACCGTCGTCGCCCTGCGCAGCATGGCCGCCGACGTGGTGGCCGGCGAGATGGCCCGGCTGGAGGGGCGGCTGCCCGGCCTGGACGACAAACACCGCGCCGAGATCACGCAGACCGTCAAGCGTGTGGTCGACAAGCTGCTGCACGCGCCGACGGTGCGGGTCAAGCAGCTCGCGGCCGAGCCCGGCGGCGCCGGGTACGCGGACGCGCTGCGCACCTTGTTCGACCTCGACCCGGAGACGGTGGCCGCCGTCTCCCGGGCCGAGGGCGGCAGGAACACCGAGAACAACGGCAAGAACCGAGGGCCGGCATGACTGAGAAGGCACTGAGGCTGGGGACCAGGCGCAGCAAGCTCGCCATGGCCCAGTCCGGGCAGGTGGCGGACGCCGTGAGCCAGGTGACCGGGCGGCCCGTCGAGCTCGTCGAGATCACCACGTACGGCGACACGTCGCGCGAGCACCTGGCACAGATCGGCGGCACGGGCGTGTTCGTGACCGCGCTGCGCGACGCGCTGGTGAGGGGCGAGGTGGACTTCGCGGTTCATTCGCTCAAGGACCTGCCGACGGCGCAGCCGGAGGACCTGGTCCTGGCCGCCGTACCGGTGCGCGAGGACCCCCGCGACGTGATCGTCGCCCGGGACGCGCGGAAGTTCACGGACCTGCCGCGCGGGGCGCGCGTGGGCACGGGTTCGCCGCGCCGCATGGCGCAGCTGAACGCGTACGCGCGCGGCCACGGGCTGGACATCGAGACGGTCCCGATCCGGGGCAACGTCGACACGCGGATCGGATACGTCCGCAGCGGTGAGCTGGACGCCGTCGTGCTCGCCGCCGCCGGGATGAACCGGATCGGCCGTATCGACGAGGTGACCGACTTCCTGTCGGTCGACACGGTTCTGCCGGCCCCCGGCCAGGGGGCCCTGGCGATCGAGTGCGCCGCGGCCGACGCGGAGCTCATCGCCGCGCTCGCGGAGCTCGACGACCCGTTCACGCGGGCCGCCGTGACCGCCGAGCGGTCACTGCTCGCCGCCCTGGAGGCCGGCTGCAGCGCCCCTGTGGGCGCGCTGGCCGACCTGCTGGCCGACGGGCAGATTGTCAAGGAAATGCGCCTGCGGGGCGTCGTCGGCACGACCGACGGCACCGCGCTGGTGCAGCTGTCCACCACCGGTCCCGTGCCCGAGACGCACGAGGGGGCCGTGGCACTCGGCCGCGAACTCGCCGCCGAGATGCTCGCCCAGGGCGCGGCCGGTCTGATGGGGGAGCGAGCACATTGAGCCCCACCACCCTTCCCGCCGGTCCGGAACACGGGCACGTCACCTTCCTGGGTGCCGGTCCCGGAGATCCGGGACTGCTGACCCTGCGCGCTGTGGAGGCGCTGGCGAACGCGGACGTCCTCGTCGCCGAGCACGAGGTGCTCGACGTCGTCCGCGAGCACGCCAGGCAAGGCGTTGCCGAAGTGCACACGGACGCTGATCCTTCGGCGGATCCGGCCGGTTCTTCCTCCGGGCCGCATCCGGGCACAGGCACGCCTCAGCTGACGGTAGTTGACGGCACGTCAACCACCGCGGGCGTTCCCGCTGTGCGGGATGCCGCACATCTTGTCATGGAGGCCGCGCGGGGCGGCAGGCGGGTCGTCCGTGCGGTGTCCGGGGACCCCGGGCTCGACGCGTACGCCGCTGAGGAGATGCTGGCCTGCGCCGCCGCCGGGGTGCCCTTCGAGGTCGTCCCGGGCATCGCGACGGCCGTCGGCGTGCCCGCGTACGCCGGTGTGCCGCTGCGCGACGCCGAGGGCGCCGACGTGCGGTTCGTGGACGCCCGTACCGCCTCCGACCGCTGCTGGACGGAGGTGGGCGCCTCCGACGGCACGGTCGTGGTCTCCACGACGCTCGACTCGGTCGCCGCGGCGGCCGGCGAGCTGGTGGCGGCCGGCCGCAAGCCGGACACGCCGCTGGCCGTGACCGTCGCCGGTACGACCACCCGGCAGCGCACCTGGACCGCCACGCTCGGCACCATCGCGCAGACGCTGAAGCAGGCCAAGGTGCTGCCGTCGCCGGAGGGCGGCCGGCCGGTGATAGCCGTGGTCGGTGAGCGAGGTGCCGCCGCCCGGCGCGAGAAGCTGTCGTGGTTCGAGTCCAAGCCGCTGTTCGGCTGGAAGGTGCTCGTGCCGCGTACGAAGGAGCAGGCGGCCTCGCTCTCCGACCAGCTGCGGTCCTACGGGGCCGTGCCGCACGAGGTGCCGACGATCGCCGTCGAGCCGCCGCGCACCCCGCAGCAGATGGAGCGCGCGGTCAAGGGCCTGGTGACCGGCCGGTACGAGTGGATCGCGTTCACCTCGGTCAACGCGGTCAGGGCCGTGCGGGAGAAGTTCGAGGAGTACGGGCTGGACGCCCGTGCCTTCGCGGGCATCAAGGTCGCCGCGGTCGGCGAGCAGACGGCCAAGGCCCTGATCGCCTTCGGCGTGAAGCCGGACCTGGTGCCGAGCGGGGAGCAGTCCGCGGCCGGCCTCCTGGAGGACTGGCCCCCCTACGACCCGGTCTTCGACCCGATCGACCGCGTCTTCCTGCCGCGCGCCGACATCGCCACCGAGACGCTCGTCGCCGGGCTGATCGAGCTGGGCTGGGAGGTCGACGACGTCACCGCCTACCGGACGGTGCGCGCCTCGCCGCCGCCCGCGGAGACGCGGGAGGCGATCAAGGGCGGTGGCTTCGACGCGGTGCTGTTCACGTCGTCGTCCACCGTGCGGAACCTCGTCGGTATCGCGGGCAAGCCGCACAACGTGACGGTGATCGCCTGCATCGGCCCGGCCACCGCCAAGACGGCGGAGGAGCACGGCCTGCGCGTCGACGTCATGGCGCCGGAGCCGTCCGTGCACAAGCTGGCGGAGGCGCTGGCCGACTTCGGCATGAAGCGGCGGCTGGCGGCGATCGAGGCCGGTGAGCCGGTGACGCGGCCCAGCGAGCGGCGGCCGGGGGCGCGCAGGCGGCGGTCGACGACGACGTGAGGGGATGAGCGGGACGGACGGCGAGTGGCGGTCCGTCCCGCTCGCACCAGGCGGCACACAGGAGCCGTCGAGCGCTTCATTCTCCCAAACTCCTTGCTGCGCCGAGTTGTTCATGACATCCTGCAAGGCTTTGCGCATGTCATGACGGCTTGGAGTCAGGGGGATTCACATGGTGACGGCAGTGGTCGGCGGCCCGTCGGACGGGGACGACGAGCAGGTCAGGCGGCTGGCCGCGAGCTCGTCCAACTTCGGCCACCTGATCGGGCACGAGCCTTTGCTGGTGACGCTCGGCTGCGCCGCGGAGACCTACGTCCACACCGATCCGCACGCGGCCATGGTGAAGGCCCGGCTGTTCGGCGAGATCATGGCCAAGCACCTGGTCACCCTGGTCAACGTCACCGTTCCGGGCAACAAGCAGGTCGACCGCATCAACGCCCTGACCCGGGCCGGGGTGCTCGTTCCCCAGGTGCGTGCGTGGTTCGAGGGAATCCGCACGACGGGCAACAAGGCGGTCCACGAGTACTACGCCAATGTGCGCGCCGCGCTCCAGGCGGTGGAGCTGTGCTTCCGTCTCGGCGACTGGCTGCACCGCTCCCTCGACCCGTCCGACACCACGCACCGCGTCTTCCTGGCGCCCGCGCCCCCGTCCGCCTCGCCCGCCCCCGAGACCGTCGCCGACGCCGCGGAGCTGAAGCAGCTTCGCGCCGAGCTCGACGCCTACCGCCGCAAGCTGGAGGAGGCCCGGCTCAGCTACGACGGCAAGCAGAGCCGCCTGGAGCGCGAGCGGGCCGCCCGTGAGCAGGCCGAGGCGGAGCTGGCCCGTGCCGAGGCCGAACGGGCCGCGCTGCACGACCTGATCGCCGAACTGAGCGACAAGATCACCGAGCTGACGGCTCCGGCCATGGAGTCCCGTTCGGCCGCCCGCCCGCTGGACGGGGCCTCGCAGCGTGACGAGTTCATCGCGCACGCGCAGAAGGCCGCCCGCCCGCCGATGAGCGAGGCGCAGGTCCGCGCCGAACTGGACCGGATCCTGGAGAAGGCGGGCTGGATCGTCCAGGACGACGCCACCAAGAACCTCTTCGCGGGCAAGGGCGTCGCCGTCCGGGAGGTCTCCACCGCCGTGGGCCGTGCCGACTACCTCCTCTACGTCGAGCAGCGCCTGGTCGGTGTCATAGAGGCCAAGCGGGAGGGCGCCGACCTGGAGGCCGCCATGCAGCAGGCCGCCCGCTACGCCACCGGCCTCACGCGCAGCCAGCAGCTCAGCGCGTGGCGGGCCAGCCTGCCCTTCCGGTACGTCGCCGACGGCAACACGGTCCGCTTCCACAACGCGCTCGATCCGTCCCCGCGCACGCGTGAGGTCTTCGCCGTGCACCAGCCGGAGACCATCGCCCGCTGGATCGAGGAGGCCGAGGCCGATCCGGCCGCGCCGACGCTGCGGGCCCGGATGCGCCGCCTGCCGCAGACATTCCTCGACCCCGAACCGCTGCGCCCGGCCCAGGTCACGGCGATCACCGGCCTGGAGCGCTCCCTGGCCAAGGACGACCCGCGTGCCTTGATCCAGATGGCGACCGGCGCCGGCAAGACGTACACGGTGGTCAACGCGAGCTACCGGCTGCTCAAGCACGCGGGCGCCAAGCGCATCCTGTTCCTCGTCGACCGCAACAACCTCGGCAGCCAGGCGGCCACCGAGTTCGAGAACTTCGACACCCCGGACGACGGCCGCAAGTTCACCGAGCTGTACGTCGTGCAGCGCCTGGCCGGTGACACGGTGCTGGGTTCCGCGCACGTCGTGGTGTCCACCGTGCAGCGGCTGTGGCTGGCGCTGACCGGGCGCGAGGTGCCGAGCGCCGACAGCGAGGACGCCGCCCTCGACCGCTACGACCTGGTCGACGAACCGGTCCAGGTCGGCTACAACCCGGACCTGCCGCCGGAGACCTTCGACCTCATCGTCGTCGACGAGTGCCACCGCTCGATCTACGGCAAGTGGCGCGCGGTCCTGGAGTACTTCGACGCCCACCTGGTGGGCCTGACCGCCACCCCGGTCAAGCAGACCTTCGGCTTCTTCTTCCAGAACCTCGTCAGCGAGTACCCGTACGAGCAGGCCGTCGCCGACGGCGTCAACGTCGACTTCGACGTCTTCCGCATCCGCACGGAGCTGGGGGAGAACGGCGGGACGATCCCGGCGGAGACGGTCGTGCCCATGCGGGAGCGCAAGACCCGCCGGGAGCGGTACCAGGAGCTGGAGGAGGACCTGGAGTGGAAGGCGTCCCAACTGGGTCGGCAGGTCATCAGCAAGGGACAGCTCAAGCTCGTCATGGAGACCTTCCGCAAGCACCTGTTCACGGACGTCTTCCCGCCCGTCGGGGAGGGCGAGGCGCAGCGGTCGCGCACGCACGTGCCCAAGACGCTGATCTTCGCCGTCGACGACAACCACGCCGACGAGATCGTCCAGATGGTGCGGCAGGTCTTCGGCGAGGGCGACGACTTCTGCACCAAGATCACGCATGCGGCGAAGCGGCCCGCCGAGCTGATCAAGGCGTTCCGCAACAGCCCCGAACTGCGGATCGCCGTCACGGTGGACATGATCGCCACGGGTACGGACATCCCCCCGCTGGAGTGCGTGTTCTTCCTGCGCGACGTGAAGAGCTGGGCGTACTTCGAGCAGATGAAGGGGCGGGGCTCGCGGACGGTGGACCCGGCCGAGTTCCAGGCGGTGACGCCGGACGCCGAGGTCAAGGAGCGGTTCGTGATCATCGACGCGGTCGGCGTCACGGACTCGCCCCGCGTGGACGCGCGCCCGCTCAACCGCGTCTCCGAGCGGAAGGTGCCGCTGGAGCGGCTGATGGCGAAGACGGCCGGCCTGGCGATGACGGAGGACGAGGTCGCCACGCTGGCGGGCCGCCTGGCGCGCCTCGACCGCCAGCTCACCCCCGAGGAACGGCAGGAGATCGAGGAACTCGCCGGGCAGCCGCTGAGGGAGATCGTCGGCGGCCTGGTCCGGTCCGTCGACCCCGACCAGCAGGAGAAGGCCCGGCGCATCGGCGGCGAGAAGCAGGTCCGCCAGGAGATGCTGGAGGCCCTGAAGCCAATCGCCGCCAACCGCGAGCTGCGGGACCGCCTCATGTCCATGCGCCGCGCCCACGACATCGTCATCGACGAGGTGAGCGTGGACGAGGTGAAGGAGGCACGCGGCATCACGGCGGACGAGCTGGCGATGCGCCGGGTGACCTCCTGGAAGGAGTACCTCAAGGAGCACCGAGACGAGATCGCCGCGCTCAGCCTCGCGTTCGGTGAGCGGCGGGACCCGAAGGAGGTCTACCGACGCCTGAAGGACCTGGCCCGCAAGATCGAGCGCCCTCCCTTCCAGTGGACCCCGGCACGGCTGTACGACGCGTACGTGCAGCTGGGTAAGGCGACCGAGCACCCGCGGGGGGCGGCGGGCGTGGTCGACCTGATCGGGCTGCTGCGCTTCGAGCTGGGCCTGGACGAGGAGGTACGGCCGTACCGGAAGTTGGTGGAGGAGCGGTACGCGGCGTGGCAGGCCCGGCAGGAGCAGGCGGGAGCCGTTTTCACCGAGGACCAGGTGTGGTGGCTGGACCGGATCGTGGACGTCATAGCGACGGACGCGGCGATCGAGCCCGAGCATTTGAAGGACGTACCCTTCATTGAGCGTGGGGGCGTGGACGGGTTCCTTCGGGAGTTCGGGGCCGATCGGGGGGCTGAGATTTTGGATGAGCTGGGACGGGAGTTGGGTGCGTGAGCGAGGGCGGTATTCCTTCGGAACTGCCGAAGGGGTGGGCTTGGGCGACGCTAGATGACGTTGCTGAATCTGTACGCAACGGAATCTTCGTCTCCCGTCCAGGTACGGAGCCCAATGGCGTGCCCATTCTGCGCATTGGGGCAGTCAGGCCGCTTCGGCTGGACCTGAGTGACCTCCGGTATAGCGGCCAGTCTGCAGAGGAACTTGGTGCAGCAGACCGACTGGTCCTGCCCGGCGACCTGCTCTTCACCCGCTATAACGGAAATCCAGAATTGGTGGGCGCATGTGCTTCTGTTCCCGATACGGCACCGCTACTGACATACCCGGACAAGCTCATTCGGGTTCGTGTCGATCGAAGCGTGGTGCTGCCCGAGTTCGTGGCCTATGCATTCTCTTGGGAGGGCATTCGTGCTCGCGTACGTGAGCACGTGAAGACCACTGCGGGGCAAGCCGGCATCGCCGGAGGGGAGCTGAAGAACATCGCCATCCCCTTGCCTCCGCTGGAGGAGCAACGGCGCATCGTTGCTGCGCTTGAGGAGCAGTTGTCGCGACTCTCGTCGGGCACAAGCTATCTGAGCACCTCCATGGCCAAGGCGGATGCGCTGCGGCGGAAGGTCTTGGCGAACCTCACCAGAGCGCCAAGTGACGGCTGGACAGAATACCAACTGGGTTATCTAGCGACCGGTGTTCGCAATGGCATGTATGTGTCCCGCCCGGGAACTGAACCGGATGGAGTTGCCATTCTGCGCATCGGTGCAGTACGCCCGTTGCGACTCGACCTAACCGATCTGCGCTACAGCGCTGTGGAGGAACAGCGCGTCGCGAAGGATGGGTACCTCCTCGCACAAGGTGACCTACTCTTCACTCGCTATAACGGAAATCCCGACTACGTCGGGGCATGTGCAGTCGTGCCAGGAGACACAGGGCCTCTCACCTATCCTGACAAGCTCATCCGTGTGCAACTCCGTCGAGATGTTGCGGACCCAGACTTCGTCGCCATGGCGTGCACCGGCGGTACTGCGCGTCAGGTTATTGCAGCGGCCGTCAAGACAACCGCTGGGCAGGCCGGTATCGCTGGCAAGGATTTGAAGAAGGTGCCGATCTCCCTTCCGTCACTCGATGAGCAGCGGAAGCGGGTGCGCGTATACCGACAATGGGAAACCGTGATCGCACGCTTGGAGGCGGAAGCAGCCAAGGGGGCACGGCGCGCGGAGCAGCTCCGTCGATCTCTTCTCGCTGAAGCGTTCACTGGCCGTCTGGTACCCCAGGAGCCCACCGACGAGCACGCCGGCGCCTTGCTTGACCGTATCCGCGCGGAGCGCCAAGCAGCCGGAGTCACCAAGTCCCGCCGTCGGATCCCGCGCCGGACTCCTGCTCAGCGGAAGAGCGTCCCGGACGTGCCTCCGCCACCCCGAGCAGATACCCCCGCCCTCGCCACCGCCACCCAGCCCACCCTTGACCTGGAGATGCCCTCGTGACCACGACCGAGGCCCGTCGGCTCGTCGACAAGCTCTGGAGTTACTGCCACGTCCTGCGGGACGATGGTGTTTCCACCATCGACTACGTCGAGCAGTTGACGCTTCTCGTCTTCCTGAAGATGGTGCACGAGGCACAGTCCCGCCCGCCGATGTTCCGCGAGCAGATCATGCCCGAGGGGTCGGTCTGGGAAGGGCGTGGCTGGCCCGAGCTTCTGAACAACGACGGTGCCGAGCTCGAAGCCGCCTACACGCAGCTCCTCGAAGACCTCGGCAACCAGCGCAAGGGCACCACTTTCCATCTGATCTTCAACGGGGCCCGCAACCGCATCCACGACCCCGCGAAGCTCAAGCGCCTGGTCAAGGACCTGATCGACAAGGAAAACTGGTCCGGCCAGAAGACCGACATCAAGGGCGACGCCTACGAGGAACTGCTCTCCCGTGGAGCGGAGGACATCAAGTCCGGAGCGGGCCAGTACTTCACCCCGCGTCCGCTCATCCAGGCCATCATCGACTGTGTCCGCCCCACCCCGGACGACACGATCACCGACCCCGCCAGCGGAACCGGCGGTTTCCTGCTCGCCGCCGCCGAACACATCCTTCACGAGTACGGCAACCGCCTCACCCCCGAGCAGCGCAAGCACCTCAGCAGTGGCGGCATCTGGGGCACCGAGCTGGTCAGGAATACGGCCCGTCTCGCCGCGATGAACCTCTTCCTGCACGGCATCGGTCAGCCCACTGGCCCCACCCTCATCCATGACCGTGACGCCCTCATCGCCCCGCCCACCAAGCGCGCGAGCCTGGTCCTGGCGAACCCGCCCTTCGGTAAGAAGTCGTCGATCACCGTCTACGGTGACGACGGTTCCGCAGCCCGCGAGGCGATCGCCTACGAGCGGCGCGACTTCTGGGTCACCACGACCAACAAGCAGCTCAACTTCGTCCAGCACATCGCCTCGCTGCTGGAGATCCACGGCCGGGCAGCGGTCGTCGTCCCCGACAACGTCCTCTTCGAGGGCGGCGCGGGCGAGACCATCCGCCGACGCCTGCTCAAGGAGTACGACGTCCACACGCTGCTGCGCCTGCCCACCGGCATCTTCTACGCGGGCGGTGTCAAGGCCAACGTGCTGTTCTTCGAGCGCAAGCCGGCCCGCCCCAACCAGCCGTGGACCGAGAAGCTGTGGGTCTACGACTTCCGTACGGCCCAGCACTTCACCCTCAAGCAGAACCCCCTCACCCGGGCCCACCTTGAGGACTTCGTGCAGTGCTACCAGGCCGACGACCGCTCCAAGCGGGTGGAGACCGAGCGCTTCAAGGCGTTTACGTACGAGGAATTGGCCGCCCGCGACAAGGCCAACCTCGACATCACCTGGCTCCGCGACCCGAGCCTCGACGACGCGGACAATCTGCCCGCGCCCGAGGTGCTGGCCGCCGAGATCGTCGAAGACCTCCAAGCCGCACTGGAGGAGTTCGCAGCGATCGCGGAGACGTTGCAGCAGGCTCGGAGTGGTGAGGGCTCTGTGGAAGAGACAGGCCCGGTCGCCGACTGACATGCAGATGCGGCCCGCACCGGGACTCGGTGCGGGCCGCGCGTGCCGACTCCGTCAGTGTGCGGAGGCGTACGGCAGGAAGGTCGCCCACGTGGTGGGTGCGAGGGTGAGGCGGGGGCCGTCCGGGTTCTTGGAGTCACGCACGAGGATGTGGGCGGGGGCGGTGGCCACCTCGACGCAGTCGGGGCCCTCGTCTGTGCTGTAGCTGCTCTTCGTCCACTCCGGCTCGAACGTGTTCTCTCGGGTCATGTCTCTCCGATCAACGGGGCGGTCCGCACCCTGTCGGTGGGGTGCGGGCCGGGCGGGTCCGTCTTTCAGCGTGCGGAGGCGTACGGCAGGAAGCGTGCCCACGCGGCGAGAGTGAGGGCCAGGCGCGGACCGTTGGGGCTCTTGGAATCGCGCACAAGGACGTGATCCTGGTCGGGGGCGGCCACCTCGACGCAGTCGGGGCCGTCAGGCGTGCTGTAACTGCTCTTTATCCACTCCAGCTTCATGTCTCTCCAAGCACTTTCTCGATGAAGGCCAGTGACTCCCGAGGGGTGAGAGCCTGTGCGCGGATGATCCCATAGCGGATGTCCAGCACCTGGACCTCTCTTGGGTCGGTGATCACGCGGCTGACAAGTTGGACTTCGTTGTGTCCGACGGTGCTGCCATCCCGCAGCCGCAGCAGCCTGAACGAACCCCCTAGGCCTGCGTTGTCCTCCCGATCCAAGGGCAGGATTTGCAGGTCGACGTTCCTGGTCCGCCCGGTGTCCAGCAGGTGTTCGAGCTGCCTTCGCAACACCATCCTGCCACCGATGGGGCGCCGCAGCGTCGACTCGCATTGGACGAAGCTGAAGACCCTGGGTGGCGCTTCGGTGAGGATGTTCTGGCGAGCCAGGCGGGCGGCCACCTGCTGTTCCAACTCCTCGTCCGCAAACGAAGGCCGTCGGGTGGCCATCGATGCGCGTACGTACTCCTCCGTCTGCAACAGCCCATGCACGACGGAGTTGTTGTAGGCGCACAGCTCTGTCGCCTCCGCCTCCAGCTTCTTCAAGTTCCGTACCTTCTTCGGGTACCGGACCTCCGCCACGTCCTGCTTGAGCGCCGCGATCTTGCCGCCCGCGCCGCACACCTCGTCCGCCGCGTCCAGGTACTCGGGTCGGGGGATCCGTCGTCCCCGCTCCACCGAGGAGACCAGTTCCTCGCCATAGCCGATGGCCGCGCCGAACTCGGCCTGGGTGAGGCCGGCGGCCTCGCGCCACAGCTTCAGTTGCCGGGCGACGGTGCGCATCACGGCCCCGGCCTCTTCGTCGTCCAGCCCCGCTTCCCACCCGCTCATGTCCGCGCCCTCCCGTCACGTGCTCTTCCCCGGACCAACTCCGGCCGTCCCCGCCCGGTCACCCCGGGCAGCCCGGACGGAACCGGACACACACCGGACAGCCGCCGGTCGCACGGGCCGCCCCGCTTCACAGCGTACGCACGCGTGAACACGCTGAGTGACGTGAACCAGGAAATCGCCATGCTGCGGACTCCCCTCCGCCGGTTCTCCATGCCGTTCTCCGCCACCCGCCGGGGTGCCCGTCTCGCCCGGCTGCTCGCCGTCGAACGGTTGAGCACCTGGGGATTGCCCTTGGACCCGGCCCGGCTGATCGTGGCCGAACTCGCCGCGAACGCCGCCGTGCACGGCAGGGTCCCCGGGCGCAGCTTTCGCCTCGCCCTGACGGCCACCGTGTGCGGGGTGCTGCGCGTCGAGGTGACCGACGCCAAGGGGGAGTGCGTGCCCAGGCGCCGGGACGCCTCACCGGATCCCGCCGAGTCGGGCTACGGTCTGTTCCTGGTCGAGGAGTTGGCGGACCGCTGGGGGGTGCGGACCGGGCCGGTGCCGTGCAAGACCGTGTGGGCCGAGATCGACCTCGGCGACCGTCGGTGACCCGCCGCCGAGGGGCCCGCACCGGCGTCCGGGAACACGGGATCCGGTGGGGCGCGGGCCGGGGCCGCGGGCGGTAAAAGACCAAAGAACCCGGGGAAAAAACCCGCCCAACCAGCCAAACCTCGCGTGTGTCACCCGGGTGGGTGAAACCGGTCGGTGCGGCTGGCGCGTCGGCGGATCGGACGTGCAGTCTCGCCCCAAGGCACCACCACAACCCCACACATGCATCGGCCCCCGCAGGGACTGGCATCCCGAGCGAGGGCCTGACCATCGAGGAAGAAGAGAGCTTCCCCATGGCTGAGACGAAGCCTATCGCTGCCGCGCGTCCGCATCAGGGTGTTCGGCGGACCACCACCCGGTCCGGTGTCATCCACGTACGGGCGTACCAACCCGACCGGTACACGATCGTCGGCAACCACCTCGCCCAGCACCGCGAGCTGTCGCTGACCGCCATCGGACTGGCCACCCACATCCTGTCGCTGCCGGAGGGCGCCCCGGTCGACATCCGCAGTCTCGCCGAGCGCTTCCCCGAGGGGCGGGACCGGATCGCCTTCGCCCTGCGGGAGCTGGAGGCGCACGGCTATCTGGAGCGGGTGCGGGAGCACACGGAGTCCGGCCGGCTGGTCACCCGTACGTACGCCCACCACTCCCCGGACACGGCGGCCACGGCAGCCGCGCCTCTCCGCGTGGCGGGGCGGCCCCCGGCCGGGCGCCGTACCGTCGAGCGTCAGCCCGTGGTCCGCACGACGGACGTACCAGCCGCCCCCGGGGAGGAGGATCAAGCCCCTCCCCGGCAAGCGCCCGCGCCCGAACCGGCGATGCCCACGGTGAGCGCGCCCCCGGACCCCCGGCACCACCGCGCCGCCGCCCTCCTCGCCGGTCTGCGACGCACGGACGACCGCCTCATCCTCTCCCGCCGGGACGTGGACCGGCTCGCGCCGGCCGTCACCGCGTGGCTCGACAACGGGGTCTCGGCCGCCGTGGTCCACCACGCCCTCACGGACAGCCTTCCCGTCGACCTGAGGAACCCGGCGAAGCTGATCGGTTACCGGCTCGACGCCCTGCTGCCGGTACCGGTGCCCGCCCGCCCCACGCCCGTACCGAGGACCGCGGCCGGGCCGGGAGCGGCTCGCCGTCCCGATCCCCTCCAGACCTGCGACGGCTGCGAGCGCGCCTTCCGCGCCCCACGGCCCGGCCACTGCCGTGACTGCCGCCCCCGGGAGACGGTCGTGGGGGAGAAGGCGTGCGCGGCATGAGCATGTGCCTGCCCGTATCGCCGGCCGCACCGCCCCGATCCAGGTGGCGCCGTTCCTATACTTGCCGCATGGACCGGGACCTGGAGCGAGCCGCCCTCGTCGCGCTGCTGCGGCGCGGCGATCGTGCCTGGTCCGATCTCACCGATCAGGTGGAGACGGTCGGTAGCGCCCGCGAGGTCCTGGAGAACTCCCTCGATCCCTCGGGGCAGGGAGCGCTCTTCGACACGAGCCCCTCAGTTGACCTTGCGGCGATCGTGGCTGAGATCGCCGGCTGGGAGCGCGAGGGCATGCGGCTGGTCACGATCCTCGACCACGATTACCCCCTGTACCTGAGGCTCGTCCACCAGCGACCGCCGTTCCTCTTCCTGCGCGGGACGTCTGCTGATGACGATCTGCGGGTCGCCGTCGTGGGCACGCGCACCCCCACTCCTGAGGGGATCGCTCACGCCCGCGCCATCGCCGGCGGCCTGGCTGAGCGCGGCGTCACGGTCGTGAGCGGCCTGGCCGCCGGTATCGACACCGCGGCGCATGGCAGCGCTCTGGCTGCCGGTGGACGCACCGTCGCCGTCGTCGGAACCGGACTGCGGCGCGTCTACCCAGCGCAGAACGCCCGGCTTCAGCAGGAGATCGCCGAGCGAGGTCTGCTGATCTCGCAGTTCTGGCCCGATGCGCCTCCCTCGAAGACGTCCTTTCCGATGCGCAACGCGGTGATGAGCGGCTACAGCCTGGCCACCGTGGTGATCGAAGCCGCGTACCGCAGCGGTGCGCGGATGCAGGCTCGACTTGCTCTGGAGCACGGCCGGCGGGTCTTCCTCATGCGCTCCCTGCTGACGCATGAGTGGGCGAGGGAGTACGCGACCAGACCGAACACGACCGTGATCGACGGTCCCGAGGATGTTTTCCGTCATCTCGACTCGCTCGTCCCCAGCACGGGCGAGCTGACCTGGGCCTAGTCGGCGGACCGGCGTGGCAACCGTCGTCGGACTGTCCGCTCGCTACGCCAACTTCCTGGTGCACCCCCTACTGCCCGGGCCCGGCGTCTGTCAGATCTGCCGTGGCCCGGCCAAGTTGGGATATCCCACATGCTGGCCGTGCCATGAGGCAGCCAGGCATCTGGGGACCGGGGTCGCCGATACCGTTGTCCCGGTCAGTCTGGCTCTCAAGGGCGAGCAGTTCGCCAACGAGCTGTGGCGCTACAAGAACGCTGCCGGACCGCAGCAGCAGTTCTTCCGCATGGGCCTGGCGGCGGTTCTGTGGCGCTTCCTCGCCCTGCACGAGCGTGTATCTCCACTCACTGTGCCGTGACCGGTTTCCATACCGTCACCACCGTGCCGAGCACCAGTGGGCGGCGGGAACATCCCTTACGCACCATGGTCGCCGAGGCGGTGGGGGTCACCCGTGGTCGCCACCGTGATCTTCTCCGTCCGGTGCCAGGAGCAGCTGACCTGGGTCGTGCAGCCTCCTCCGGGCGGTATGCGTCAACGGCGCTCTGGGGCGAGAACGTCCTGCTCATCGATGACACCTGGACCACTGGCAGCCACGCGCAGTCTGCGGCCGCCGCGCTGAAAGCGGCCGGTGCGGGCAGCGTGGCGATCGTCGTACTCGGCCGTCACCTCAATACGGACTACGGCAACACGGCACACCATGTAGAACAGGCGAAACTGCGCCGGTTCTCCTGGGGCGTCTGTTCCCTGCGCCCCTGGGAACACGGCTGACGATCAAGCTTTCCGCGGTCGTCCTGCGCCGACTGCACGTCGGCAAAGGCATCGGCGGGCCGGGCGTAGCGTAGTGGTATGACGACGTACGGATCCTTCCCCGGCACCCGGCCCCGGCGTCTGCGGACCACGCCGGTCATGCGCCGCATGGTCGCCGAGACCCGGCTGCACCCCGCCGACCTCATCCTTCCGGCCTTCGTCCGCGAGGGCGCGAGCGAGCCGGTGCCGATCGGTGCGATGCCGGGCGTCGTGCAGCACACCCGGGACAGCCTGAAGAAGGCCGCCGCGGAGGCGGTGGAGGCGGGGGTCTCCGGGATCATGCTGTTCGGCGTGCCCGAGGAGGCGAAGAAGGACGCCCTCGGGACGGCCGGCACCGACCCCGACGGGATTCTCCAGGTCGCCCTGCGGGACGTGCGGGCCGAGGTCGGGGACGACCTGCTCGTCATGTCCGACCTGTGCCTGGACGAGTTCACCGACCACGGGCACTGCGGGGTGCTGGACGAGCACGGGCGCGTGGACAACGACGCGACCCTGGAGCGGTACGCCGAGATGGCCCAGGTGCAGGCCGACGCGGGCGCCCATGTGGTCGGGCCGAGCGGGATGATGGACGGTCAGATCGGCGTCGTCCGGGACGCGCTGGACCAGATCGGGCGGGAGGACGTGGCGATCCTCGCCTACACCGTCAAGTACGCCTCCGCCTTCTACGGGCCCTTCCGGGAGGCCGTGGGCTCCTCGTTGCGGGGCGACCGGAAGACCTACCAGCAGGATCCCGCCAACATCCGCGAGTCGCTGCGGGAGCTGGCGCTGGACCTGGAGGAGGGCGCCGACATGGTGATGGTCAAGCCGGCCGGGCCCTACCTCGACATCCTGGCGCGGGTCGCGGACGCCGCGGACGTGCCGGTGGCGGCGTACCAGATCTCCGGTGAGTACGCGATGATCGAGGCCGCCGCCGAGAAGGGCTGGATCGACCGGGACCGGGCGATCCTGGAGTCGCTCACCGGCATCAAGCGGGCGGGCGCGAGCACCATCCTCACGTACTGGGCGACCGAGGTGGCGCGGAAGCTGGGGTAGCCCCAGCGCCACGGAGTCGGACTTCGGCCGGTCTTCAGTAGGCCAGGGCGTCGTCCATGCTCGACTGCCAGTAGGTGACCGCCAGGGAGCTGTCGTAGTAGACGCCCTTGGCCGGCAGGGACGGCGTGGCCGCCGCGCCGCCGCTGCTGTTGGGGGTGGCGCCCTGGAAACCGACGGTCAGACGGTGGCCGGTGGTGCCGCCGTCGCCGCTGCCGTCGGCGGCCGCCAGCAGGACGCCCGCGTAGCCGGACTCCCCGGGCGCCAGGGTCGTCACCGCCTGCGGCCGGGAGCCCTCGACCGCGCGGGGCACCCACTGCATCTCGTCGAAGCGGAGCACCGGGTAGTAGGTCAGGTCGCACGTCTTCGAGCCGGTGTTCTTCACCGTGATCAGCAGGTGGTTGAGCGGGCGGGAGACCTGCTGGGCGGTGACGGTGGTGTTCGCGCCGTTGCACAGGACGCGGTTCCCGGGCGCGTGGGGGTCCGACGCGCCGCCCTGCCCGGCGGAGGACGCCTTCCCGGAGCCGGAGCCGGAGCCGGAGCCCGAGCCGGAACCCGACCCGGAGCCGGTGCCCGCGCCGGTGGCCGCGGTGGCGGACCGGCCGGTGCCCGCGCCGCTCGTGGTACCCGCGTCCGACTGCGCGGAGCCGCCGGACGACACCTCCGGGGACGCGGAGCCGCCGGCGGCCGGTGCGGACGACGTCGACGCCGCGGGCTTGGACGCCCCCTCGTCCTTGACGCCGGTACCGTCGTTGCAGGCGGTCAGCGCGAGGGCGGCGAGGGTCGCGCCGGCCGCGGCGAGCAGACGGGCACGGGGGGCGGAGGTGCGGGCGGTGCGGAACGTACGCATGGCTGTTCTCCCGTGAGAGGGGTGCGGAGCGGCCGCTCGACCGGGTGCCGGGAGCGGCGTGCTTGGATGACCGGAGCTTGTCCGGTGTTCCGTCCCGGCCGCCAGGTCTGGCGGGGCGTCAGGGACACTGGAATGCCGGCAAGGCTTTGACCAGGGGAGATGACCGTTCCCTGGAACACGGGGATGGGACAGGGGGAGGGACCGACCGTGACCGGAGACACCGCTGCCGCGGAGTTCGCCGCGCTGCTGAGGGAGTTGAAGGAACGCTCCGGGCTGAGTTACGGGGTGCTCGCCAGACGGCTGCACATGAGCACGTCCACACTGCACCGCTACTGCAACGGGGACGCCGTGCCCACGGACTACGCGCCCGTGGAGCGGCTGGCCCGCCTGTGCAAGGCGTCCCCCGGGGAGCTGGTGGAGCTGCACCGGCGGTGGGTGCTGGCGGACGCGACGCGAGGGCGGAAGGGGGCCGGGGCGGCCAGTCGCGCCGGGGCGACGGGCGCGGCCGAAACGTCCGCCTCCGGTTCCGCCGGTCCGACAGGTTCGCTCGGTTCTGCCGACCCACCCGGTTCCGGGGACGCCACCGGAGCCGGTGGTGCTTCCGGGCCCGGAGGTACCTCCGGGTCCGAGAGCCTCTCCGGGGCCGACAGCGCCGCCGGGTCCGAGAGTGCCTCCGGTGCCGGGGATGACCCCGGCACCGGGGACGACCCCGGTGCCGATCGGGCGGCGGCTCGGGAGACGGCGGCCCTCCCGCAGACGCCGTCCTCCGGCGGGCCGCCCGCCCGTGCCCGGTCCGGACAGGAGCCGCCCGGGGAAGTCCCCCGGCCGGAGGACGGACCACCGCCCGTGGAGATGCCACAGGGGCCGGAACGGCCCGCTCCGCCGCGCGGGCCTCGCCGTACCCGGGCCGCGCTCGCCGCCGGGACCGCCGTGGCCGCCGTCGCCGGGCTCGTCGCCCTGGCCGTGAGCCTGCCCGCCGACGAGGCGGACGAAGGCCGCCGGAGTCCGGCCGGTGCCGTGTCCGCCGAGCCCGAGGCGACGGGCGGCACACGGGCATCGGCGTCCGCCTCCCGCTCCGCCGCGCCGTCGCCCTCCTCCTCGCACCGGCAGAAGGGCGAGGCCACCGCGACGGCGGCCGGACCGTCCGCCTCCGCGAGCCGGGACCGCGGCGCCGGCACCGGTGCCGGCGCCGGCGGCGGGGACGGCAAGGGACCGGCCGTCTCCGGCGCCCGGGCGGGCGTCCCGCTGACCGTGTCGGTCCAGCCGTACACCTGGCAGGGCCCCTGCGACCAGCGCTATCTGGTGAACCGGCCGCCGCAGGAGGTGTCCCCGCCGCCGCAGGAGCAGGACGCGCCGGGTTGGGTGGCCGCGTTCGGCGCGGTCTCCTCGGGGCAGCAGTTCGTGACCCTCACCGTCCAGGGCACCGGCGAGGAGACGGTGGTCCTCAAGAGCCTGAAGGTGCGCACGGCCGGCAAGCGGTCGCCGCTCCCCTGGAACGACTACGTCATGGGGTACCCCGGCGTCGGCTGCGGGGGCGGCGTCCCGGAGCGGTTCTTCACCGTGGCGCTCGACGCCGCCCGCCCCGCCGTCGTCCCCGAGGCGGGGGGCGCCGACTTCCCGTTCAAGGTGTCCGAGTCCGACCCGGAGGTGTACCACGTCCTGGCCGACGCCTCCGCCTACGACGTGCGCTGGTACCTGGAGCTGGAGTGGTCCAGCGGCTCCCGGCACGGGACGCTGGAGATCAACGACAACGGGCGGCCGTTCCGCACCAGCGGCAACAACGGGCGGCCCGCGTACGAGTTCCCCCTCGGCGGCGAGAAGTGGGTCGAGGAGGGGACGACGAACGGGGCGGCCGGGTGAGCGCGCGCCGGGGCGGTCCGGTGTCCGGATCCCGGAAAACCGCGTGTAGACGGCAGGTATATCTCTAGGGTGCGGGCAGAAGCCGAGCCGCCGTCCCGAAGGAGCCGTGCCGTGACCGTCCGCGAGCCCGTGACCCGCCCCGCCCCCCTCCCGCCGCTCGCCGCGCGGGCCCGTTCGGCCGGGGGCTCGCCCGTGCGTGACATCCTCGCCGTCACCGCCCGCCCCGAGGTGATCAACTTCGCGGGCGGGCTGCCCGCGCCGGAGCTGTTCGACGCGGAGGGGATCGCCGCCGCCTACCGGGCGGTCCTCACCGAGGTGCCCGAGCGGGCCCTTCAGTACTCCACGACGGAGGGCGAACCGGCGCTGCGGTCCGCGCTCGCCGCCCGCGTCACCGCCCGAGGTCTGCCCACCGGCCCCGACGACATGCTCGTCACCACCGGCTCCCAGCAGGCCCTGTCCCTGCTCGCCACCGCGCTGCTCGAACCCGGCGACACCGTCCTGGTGGAGGACCCGTGCTATCTGGCGGCCCTCCAGGTCTTCGGCTTCGCGGGCGCCCGGGTGGTGCCCGTGCCCGGCGACGCCGACGGCCTGGACCCGCGGGCGCTGGAGGAACTGGTGCGGCGGGAGCGGCCGAAGCTGCTCTACACGGTCCCCACCTTCCAGAACCCCACCGGCCGCACCCTGCCCGCCGGCCGCCGCGCCGCCGTCGCCGAGGCCGCCGCCCGGTGCGGGCTGTGGATCGTCGAGGACGACCCGTACGGGGAGCTGCGCTTCGAGGGCGAGCTGGTGCCGTGGATCGCCTCCCTCGACGCCGCCCGCGACCGCACCGTGCTGCTCGGCTCCTTCTCCAAGGTGATGGCCCCCGGCCTGCGGCTCGGCTGGCTGCGCGCGCCGGCCGCGCTGCGCCGCGCCTGCGTGGTGGCCAAGCAGGCCGCCGACCTGCACACGCCCACCGTGAACCAGCTCGCCGCCGCCCGTTATCTGGCCGACCGGGACCTGGACGCCCATGTCGCGCGGATCGCGGGCGTGTACCGCGTCCACCGGGACGCCATGCTCGCGGGGCTGGCGGACGCCCTGCCCGAGGGTGCCACCTGGAACCGTCCCGAGGGCGGCATGTTCCTGTGGGCCCGCCTCCCGGAGCGGTACGACACCACCGCGCTGCTGCCGGCGGTGCTCCGGCACGACGTGGCGTACGTCCCCGGCGCCCCCTTCCACGCCGGTGAGCCCGACCGCTCGACGCTGCGGCTGTGCTTCGTGACACAGACGCCCGAGGAGATCGCCGAAGGGCTGCGGCGGCTGGGGAAGGGCCTGCGGGAGGGGGCGGCGGCCTGGTGACCTGCGCGGTCCGGGCCCGCGGGCCTAGGTCCAAAGGCCGGGATCGGTTGCGGCCGTGGGCGGCGGACAGGGGGAGCGGGGCGTTCGTACGGTGAAGGCATGTGTGACACCGCGCAGAGGACGCCGTTCGACCTCGACACCTATCTGAAGCGGATCGGATGGGAGGGGGAGCGGCGCGCCGATCCGGCGACGCTGCGGGGGGTGCACCTCGCCCACCTGCGGTCCATCCCGTTCGAGAACCTGGACGCCGTCGGCGGCCGGGCGCCCTCCCTGGACCTCACCGAGCTGACGGCCAAGCTGCTCCACGGGCGGCGCGGCGGCTACTGCTACGAGCACAACACGCTGTTCGCCGCCGCGCTCCGGGAGCTGGGCTTCGACGTCACCCGCCTGGCCGCGCGGGTGGTGCTGGGCGCCGATCGCCCGGAGAGCCGTCCCCGCACCCACATGGCGCTGCTGGCCGGCATCCCGGGCGAGGCGCGGCCCTACCTCGCCGACGTCGGCTTCGGCGCGTTCGGCTCCCTGCTGGAGCCGGTGCCCCTGGCCACCGGCACCGAGTTCCACGCCGCCGGGCGCCGCCACCGCCTGGTCCACGCGCCGCACCGGGGCCCGCTGGAGATGTGGGTGCTGGAGGCGTTCCGGGCGGCCGAGGGCGACTGGGAGGCGCAGTACGCGTTCACCCTGGAACCCTTCGAGCACGCCGACTTCGAGGTCGCCAACTGGCACGTCGCCACCAGCCCGCGGTCGCCGTTCAGTCACCGCCCCTACGTCCAGCGCACCGCGGCCGACCGGTATCTGCGCCTCCACGGCCGCCTGCTGACCGAGGTCCGCGCCGACGGGACCGTCACCGAGCGGGAGCTGACGGGGGAGGCGGAGGTGCGGCGGGTGCTGGAGGAGGAGTTCGGCGTCCGGGCGCCGGAGGGGCTGACGCTGCCGGCCTGACCGCCCCGGCGGCCGTCCCGTACGCAGGACGCCCTCCCGGTGCTCACCGGGAGGGCGTCGTGCGTGCCGTGCGTGCGTGCGTGTCGTCGTACGGGACGGGGTCAGAGGCGCTCGGGTGTGCGGATGCCCAGCAGTGCCATGCCCTGGTGCAGGGTGCGGGCCGTCACGTCGCACAGGAACAGGCGGTTGCCCACCTGCTCGGGCGTCTCGGCCTTCAGCACCGGGCACTTGTCGTAGAAGGTCGTGTACAGGGACGCCAGCTGGTACAGGTACGCGGCCAGCTTGTGCGGGGCGTACTCCGCCGCGGCCTCCGCGACCGTCTCCGCGAAGGCGTCGATGTGCAGGCCCAGGGCGCGCTCGGCCTCGTGCAGGGCCAGCTCCGGGTGGGCCTGCGGGCGGGCCTCGCCGGCCTTGCGCAGGATGGACTGGATGCGGGCGTAGGCGTACTGGAGGTAGACGGAGGTGTCGCCGTTGAGGGAGACCATCTGGTCGAGGTCGAACTTGTAGTCGCGGTTCGCCGACGTCGA
>NZ_JBFAWY010000054.1:0-36047 GCF_040680575.1 Streptomyces sp. NPDC052020 | reverse complement strand
CATGAGGACATCCAACCGCGCCCCGACCGCGCGCGGGGGAGGAAAACCGGAAAAGAGCCGTGCCGGGTGTCGACTCGACTGGTTTCCGTTCGTCGCTGGGGTGGAGGAAGCTGATGAAAACCGGGAGGACACACGCCGCGGTGACGGCGGCGGAGCGTGGCGGCCCCGGCCAGGAGTCCGGGTTCAGGGGGCGGTGCGGTTCAGGATCCCTGTCATGTCGTCAGCGGCCACCAGCAGCATCTCCGCCTGCCTGGGGGACGGTGGCCGCCTCCCGTCCGGCGGCGAAGCCGAGCAGAGGGATGGCTCGCTGGAGCCCGGCGCGCAGGTCGGCGATGTGCTGGTCGCGGGTGTCGGTGGCGGGGACGGGCGGGGTGTCCACCGGTGAGGTCTTCTCAGCAGGTGATGCGGGCGATGAGGGCGGTGGCGTTGTCCGCGTAGGGGTCCGGTAGCGCGCGGGCGCGCCGGACGGCGTCGTCGACCAGGCGCTCGGCGGCGGTGCGCGGGTCGCCGGTCAGGTAGGCGGCCAGGTCGCGGCCGGCGTCCTCGTGGGGCTCGTAGGCGCCGTCGGAGGCGAGCAGCAGCCGGCCCGGCCGGGTCGGGCAGCGAAGGTATTCGATGGCCGGGTGGCCCCAGAGGCGTTCGGTCTCCTCGTCGCTGCGTGCTTCCCCCAGGCATGAGGTGATCAGGTTGCGGTCCCCGTCGTCGTACACCCGGCGGGCGTTGTGGTCCTCGGTCAGCAGGCGCAGGTGTCCGTCCAGGAGGAGACAGGCGCGGGCGTCGCCGGACCAGGCGACCGAGAGCAGGCCGCCGGGGACGTGGACGGCGACGACGGCCGCCGCGCAGGGCAGGTCGTGGCCGACGGTGCGGGCGGCGGCGCAGTGGTCGTACTCGGCGCGCAGGCCGGCCTCCGCGTCCGCGTGCCTGGCGGCGGCGCGGGCCAGACGGGGCGGCGGTACGGGTCCAGGAGCGGACGGCCAGGGTGTCGCCGACGCCGTCGAGCAGGGCGTAGGCGCGGGTGCCGTCCGGCATCGTGCACACGGCGGTCGCGTCGCACTGGGAGGGTCCGCTCCCCGCAGTCGACTGGGAGCAGTTGTGCGCGGTGGAGAAAGTCGGCGCTCCCCGCTCGCCGCACTGGCCAATCGATCTCCTCGCGCTCCAGGGTCCGCTGGTGGACCGCCTGGTCGCGGTGAGCCTCGATGGCCTGGTGCACGATGGCCGCCAGGATGTCCGGGGGCAGGGCCTCGGCCTGGGTGGTGGCGGTGCCGGAGAACGAGCGGCGGTCGGTGGCCTTGGGCGGCGGTGGGTAGGTTGTAGGTGGTGACCTGCTCACGAACGGTGTCGATCAGGTCCGGGAAGCGGCCCTCCCGGCGGGCCAGGGCCAGCTGCGCGGACAGGCGGCGGTACATCGGCGCCGTGTGCGGCAGCGTCCCCTCGGAAACCAGGCGGTACATGACCTGGCGCAGCGTGACCTGCATCGGCGCGTACCCGTGCACGATCTCCCGCGCCCGGTCCACCACGGACGGCCACCGCACCCGCTCTTCCGCCATACCGGTACAGGTACCCCTTGTCAGGGCCTGCGGCGGAACCAGCCGCGGCCCCGGCCCAGCCCCTGGTCGTCTTCCGGCTCCGGTGGCGCGGCGGCCTGGCGCCGGGCGGCTTCGGCGGCGGCTGCCTCGCGAGCGACGTCGTCGGCGTGACAGGTGCCGCACACGGACACGCCCTCGGCCTTCCAGGCCATCCGGTGCGCGGTGGTCTCCTCCCAGCGCTGGTCGGTGAACTTCCCTCCGCACCGCTCGCACACGGGGCGCTACGCCTCCCGCTCAGCGGCCCGGCGCTTCTCCTCCGCGTCGGCGCGGGCTTCCTGCTCGCGGAAGAGAATGTCGCCGTCGGGGCTGTCCAGCGCGGCCGGCTGAGACGTGTCAGAAGATCTGCCGCCGCGGGCCGGGCCTCCTGCGACTGTGCCCGGGATGAGCATCAGTCCCAGTCGGGCTCGTCGGTGGTCCCCCACCCGACGTCGCGCTGCTGGGCGCCTCTGCCGTCCGTCGTACCCCAGCCGGAGTCGATGCTGTAGCCCCAGCCGATGTGACCGTATGCGCAGGTCGCGTGCCGATCCGGACCTGCGGGCCTTGCACACCGGTGTGGCCGGACCTATTCCCCCCTGGCCGGTGTCGAGTCCGGAAAGAGGCGCGTGAGGATGGCACGACAGGTGTGCTCGACCTCGAGGTCGAAAGCGACGGCGCCCGACCACCGTGGGTTGCCGCGATGAGGTTGCTCAAGTGCGGCCTGGATCTGGGGCAAGGCTGGGCATGCGGCCGGCCCCATGCGGCCAAGGCAGGCGACGACGTCGCGTGCGGTGGAGTCGTTGTCCTTCCAGGCGGCCAGCAGCGCCGGCACGACGGTGCCGGCCTCGCTCGTGCCGCCTATGCCCCACAGGGCGGACGCGACGTGGACGAGGGTCCACGAGTCGTTCAGCACAGCCGAGCCGTTCTGCTCGTTGCGCGCGTTCTGCTCGACCCGCTCGCTCAGGATCTGCCGCAGGCGCGGCAGTACTGCTGCGGCGCCGGGGCCGATCCGGCCGGCGAGGTCGATCGCGTCGAAGTTCCCGTGATCGTCCAGGAGACGCTCCAGCAGCGGCACGACGCTCTCGGGGCGGCGTTCGAGTTCCCAGACCGCGCCCACCGCAGCGGTGCGCACGGAGACATCGTCTGCGTCGGTGAGGGGGCGGACGACGTCCAAGGCGAATGCGGCGCGGGGACCGAACGACGCGAGCGCCTTCAGGACAGTCTCCGCGGTGCGCCCTTGCTTGTGCCGGACGGCGGCTTGGACAGCTTCGGCGAGTGCGGGTACGGCTGCCGGATCCCCGAGCTTGGCGAGGGCGGAGGCGAGCGTCGTAGGGCTGACATCGGGCCACTTCCGGGAGTGGTCGACGTCGGCGAGGCGCCGGATCAACCGGGGCGTAAGTTCCGCGGCGCACTGAGGCAGATGCTCCACCGCGCCCATGGCGCGCCAGGCATCGGTATCGGTGTCCAGCGCGACGAGCAGGCTGGGCAGGGCTCGCTCATCCTTGAGCCCGGCCAGCGCCACGACGGCCAGCTGGTGGGCTCGGCGGGCGGCACGGTGCGGGCTGGCCCACGCATCCGGCTGGTGGGTGGTGCGGTGGGCGGTGACGTAGGTGGCGAGGGCTTCGCGGGCCGGTTCGGCGAGGGTGGCCAGGGAGCCGAGCGCCTCGGCCGCGGCCGCGGCGGTGTAGGCGTCGTCCGGGAGCAGGCAGTCGCCGATGAGCCGCACCAGGCCGGTGTGATCGCCCCGCCAGGAGGTGATCAGACTGCGTGCCATGTCAATGGCGTCGTAGCGGGTTCCAGGGTCCGGGCTGGACAGCTGCTCAGTGAGCAAAGCCGTACGATCTTCGACACGCGCGCCCAGGGCCGTGTGGAAAGCCGTCAGCAAAGGGGTGGTGGCGGCGTGGACGCGCCCGTGGCGTTCGAGGTCGGCGAAGGCGGCCGCGACGTGCCCGGGGACGTTCGGGTCGGGTTCGGGCTCGGCCTCGCACGCACACGGACGGGACGGATCCCGGTCTCCGCGCTCCTTGTCCTCCTCGGGCCGGGGCGCGGGGGTGACCTGGCGGAGCAGGTCGATCGCGGTCGGCACCGTCTGGTCGTCGATGGAATCGGGAGCGCAGCGGGCCCGGTGGACGAGCGCCGCCAGACGAGTGTCCGGATCGGTGGTGTCGCTGTCGGCCAACGCATCCAGCCACGCCCGCGCCGACGCAGCGGCCGCAGGCAGACGGATGGCCAGATCGGCCATCGTCCGCACCACCAAGAGACGCTCGACGGCCCCGCTCTCCTCCACGAGGCGGTCCCGCAGGAGCCCCACCGCCCGTTCGGCGTCGTCGAGGAAGAGCCCCAGGCCCTCGATCGACGCCCGGCGCACCCGCGGGTCTGCGTCACCGGCATAGGCGACGAAGGCGTCGGCGCGCTCGCGCATCAGGTTCGCGGTGTCCGGGTAGATCGTGGACTCTTCACCGTCCTCGCCGCAGACGACGGCGTAGATCTCCTCGGCGTCGATCGCTTCCCGCCCGATGCTGAGCAGCAGCGCGACGACTTCCCCGCGGTCAGGAGTCGCCGGGTCATCCGCCATCGCGAACAGGAACGGAACACTGGCCACCGTGCTCGAATACACGCTCCCTTGATGGAGCGCGGCGCCGTAGAAGTTGCCGAACGCTTCCTCGCGTACGGCAGGGTCGGGCGACGCCATGCCGCGCAGCCACCCCGGCACATCGTCGGCCGCCCCGTAGGCGTGCCCCAGGGACGCCCAGTCGGTCCTGTCCAAGTCGTTGATCATGACCGACACTATGCAGGGCAGCACTGACACTCGGGGCGGAATCGACCCCGGCACCGTCCTGCGGCAGGGGCAGCCTCCCTTCAGCGGCCCTTAAGAGGCGGGGTGCGGGGCGGGATCGCAGGAGGCCGGCTCGTGGTGCGTGGAGGACTGGCAGGCGTACGGAACGGTCGGCTGGAGGAGAGGGTTCAAACGGCCCGGGCGGAGCCGAGTATCAGCGCGGCCTGAACTTCTGGCGGCGGGCTGTATCGCCGAGACGCCTGGGGTGCGGCGCGGGCGGGCAGCGGAGTTTTCCGCCGGGGGCCAGGTGGCGGTGATGTCGGCGGGCGGGCTGCTGGGCGGGGTGGTGGTGAAGAAGGCGCGCAGGGGGCGATCGATGTGTTCTTCGCGGCCGGTGCCCTGGGCGGCAGCCTCCGGTGTCGGAAGGGGTCAGGACGAGCCGGCGCAGGATGATCTGCCGGGTCAGGAGTCTGAGAGTCCGCAGCTCTTCCAGTTTATCCTGCTCTGTCTGGTTTTTGATCACATCGCCGTGCACATACGCGGATCGGGGCTTGTAGGCGCGGTGGACGATGTCCCCGACCGCTTTCTGGCGTTCGGGGGTGAGGAACAGGGCGGACGCGCGAGAGCGGATGTTGTTGGCGATGCCTTCGCGGTCGTCCTTGGGGCTGATCAGCAGGGCTTCCAGGGCGATGACGTAGTCGAGGTGCAGTTCGTCGGCCTCCACCTCCCGTACGGTGTCGTCGGTGTAGGTGCGCTGGTAGGCGATCGGGAGATGGCGGGCGGCGCGTTCGAGGCGCCGGGCGCGCCGGTTGAGGATGCGCAGCCGGTGGGATGCGCCTGCCATGACCGCGTCGATCTTCGACGAGATCACGGTGCAGGAGGCGGTCAGGGCCGGAAGGTCTTTCTCCGGGACGTGGAAGTCGCCGTTGTCGCGAACCTCGGACTCCTGCTTTTTTCCGTACGGGACTGAATAGATCTTGATGGTGGTCGGTACGTCTTTGGGGTTCAGGTCGAAGCGGCGTCCGCGCGCGACGGTGAAAACGAACCTGCGCGCAGGAGTTCGCTGTCCCGCAGGATCAGGGGCAGGAGGGCTTGCCAGCGCTGGGCTTCCGCGCGCGGGCCGGTGAAGTCGGACCAGGTCGGCCGGCGGGTGACCTTGCGGCCGGGGTCGGGGACATGGAGGAAGGGTGCGTCGGTGATCAGGCCGAGGTCGAGGCTGCGGGGCAACAGGCCGTGGAGCGCCGGCATCGGGACCGCCTGGCGCAGGCGGGGAGCCGTGCGCGCGCTCCTTCCTGGCGGCGGCGCTCGGGCAACTGCTGCTGGAGGTCCTGTGCCACGGCGACGGCGCCTGCCTGGCCTTCCCGCCGGGCATCGCCCAGACCATCATCCGCTTCACCGAGAACATCCTGACCGAGGACCACGGCGACGTCGCCGACGTCCCGCGCCAGACTGGAGGCCGCAGGGATGAAGCAGGCGATGGAGGCGCACCTGTCGCACGGCGAGGTCGACGCCGTACCGCCGGTGACGGACCGGGTGTTGCCGGGGGCGCTGCGGGTCCTGTACTGAGACCGGTACGGCCCCCGCCCCCGGCAGGCTCCGGGCGTCAGACCCGCGTGGTGAAGCGTTCCCAGACCCGGTGGCCGCCCAGCAGGGTGGTGACCTGTTCCAGGGCCGAGGTGCCGGTGGTGGCCAGGACCACGCCCGGGGCGTCGGTGGGCACGCCGGCCGCTTCCAGAGCCGCCTCGCCGCCCGCCCAGGCGCCGATTGCCTTGCCGTGCCGGAACGCCTCCGACAGCAGCAGCGCCACCCTCGGGTCGGTGGTCGCCGGACCGGTCGGCGCCGGGTCGGACTTCGCGTCCCGGGCGGTGTAGGCGTCGCTGCCCGGGGCGGGCGCCCCGGCCACCAGTACGGCGTCGAACTCCACCGACCGAGCGGTGACGAACGTGCGCTGCACGGTCAGTGTGCCGTCGCCCAGCATGCCGCCGGCCGGCCCGACGACCAGCGGGACCATGCCCGCGTTCAGCACCGCCTCCCGCACCGCCGCGACCCCGTCCAATTCGGCGCCGTCGGTCACGATGCCGATCATCCGGCCCTCGGTGGGCCAGACCTGGCCGACCTGGGACAGCGCCGGGCTGGGCTCGACGTCGGCCAGCGGCACCGTCGGCGCCGGCGCCGGCAGGCCGAGCCCGGTGGCGACCTGCTCGCACAGCTCGGGGTCGATGTTGGCGAGCACCTGCAAGGTGCGCTCGCGCACCGCCTGTTCGTAGCACTTGCCCAGCTCGAAGACGTAGGCGCCGACGATGTGCTCCTTCTCCACCGGGCTCATGCTCAGCCAGAACCGGCGCGGCTGGCTGAAGTGGTCCGCGAACGACTCGGGCGCCTCACGCACCTTGCGGCCCTCGGGGACGGTGACCGGCGCCTCGATGAACGCCCCGGTGTCAGCGCCGGCCGTGAACGGGCAGCCGCCGTCCAGGGAGTTGGGCCGGTAGGGCGCCACGCCCCGGTGCACCGCAGTCTGGTGCATGCCGTCCCGCTGCATGTCGTTGACCGGCGCGTGTGGCCGGTTGATCGGCAGCTGCGGGAAGTTGGGGCCGCCGAGCCGGGTGATCTGGGTGTCCAGGTAGGAGAACAGCCGACCGGCCAGCAGCGGGTCGTCGGTGATGTCGATGCCCGGCACCAGGTGGCCGACGTGGAAGGCGACCTGCTCGGTCTCGGCGAAGTAGTTCGACGGGTTGCGGTTCAGCGTGAGCAGCCCGACCGGCTGCACCGGGGCCAGTTCCTCGGGCACCAGGTTGGTCGGGTCGAGCAGGTCGATGCCCTCGAAGGTCTGCTCCGGGGTGTCGGGGAAGGTCTGGATGCCCAGCTCCCACTGCGGGTAGGCGCCCGCCTCGATGGCGTCCGCGAGGTCCCGGCGGTGGAAGTCCGGGTCGACGCCGTTGATCAGCTGCGCCTCGTCCCACACCAGGGAGTGCACGCCCAGCTTGGGCTTCCAGTGGAACTTCACCAGCGTGGTCTCCCCGGCGGCGTTGACCAGCCGGAAGGTGTGCACGCCGAAGCCCTCCATCATCCGGTAGGAGCGCGGGATGCCCCGGTCGCCCATGAAGAAGATGGTGTGGTGGGTGGCCTCGGTGTGCAGCGACACGAAGTCCCAGAACGTGTCGTGCGCGCTCTGCGCCTGCGGGATCTCCCGGTCCGGGTGCGGCTTCGCGGCGTGCACCACGTCCGGGAACTTGATGGCGTCCTGGATGAAGAAGACCGGGATGTTGTTGCCGACCAGGTCGAAGACGCCCTCGCTGGTGTAGAACTTCGTCGCGAAGCCCCGGGTGTCGCGCACCGTGTCGGAGGAGCCGCGCGAGCCCACCACCGTGGAGAACCGGGTGAACACCGGCGTCTCCGCGTCCTCGGCGAGGAACGCCGCCTTGGTCACGTTCGCGGCGGTACCGTAGCTGCGGAAGACGCCATGCGCGCCCGCGCCCCGGGCGTGCACCACCCGCTCCGGGATGCGCTCGTGGTCGAAGTGCATGACCTTCTCGCGCAGATGATGGTCCTGCAGCAGCACCGGCCCGCGCGGACCGGCCTTCAGCGAGTGGTCGGTGTCGTACAGCCGGGCGCCCTGCGCGGTCGTCAGGTACGCCCCGGACTGGGCCACGCGCGCCTGGTCCGCGCCGGTCGGCTGCCCGGTCGGCGACACGGTCTCCGGGCCGTTCTGGTCGGGCTTGGGCGGCAGCGGCTCACGCGGCGCGGTGGGCTCGGCGACGGACGGCGACTCCGGCCCCGGCTTGCCGGGCACGCCGTCCTCGGGCCCGTCGCCGTGCAGGGCGTCGCTGACCTTGTCGGCTACCCGCTTGAGAGGGTTGGTCTCGCTCATACGTCTCATTCCTCCGATATCGGCCAGCCGGTCGTGGTCGTCACGGCCGGGGGCAGGAGTCCCCGGCCGCGCGGCGAGTACCCACGGATGCCAGGCTCAGCGCGCTGATCTGCCGGCGGAGCCGTACGGACGGTGCGTCAGATGATGGTCTCGCCGTCGTGGGTGCCGCCCTGGCACTGCCTGATCCAGCCGCCCCGGCCGTCCCGGAGCACCAGGAACGAGCCGCCGCCCCGCAGGCACTCGGTGGCGGTGACGTCGAGCGGGACCCGCCCGGCGGCGTCCGCCGACGGAACAGCGAGGGCGACGGCGGCCAGCGCCGTGATCAGCGCGCAGGACGACTTGTGCATGGCAGCTCCCGGCTCCGGTGATCCGTGCCGTACCAGCCTCCCGGCCCCCGGCCCGGGCCGCGACCGGACGCGGGTGGGCGGGGGACGCGGGGGACACCGGGGGACTCAGCCGGCCTGGCGCGTCACCCAGACCGGGCCGAAGGAGATCCGAGTGCCGCGCGCCGTCGGCCCAGACGACCGCCAGGCCCCCGGTGCCGTCCGGTACCGCCTCGGTGACCGCGTCCGGCAGCCGGCCGGGCCCGGCGCGGCGCCGAGCGCGGCCAGGCAGGCGTGCAGCGAGGTGCCCCCGGCCGGGCCGGTGAGCCGGGGCACCTCGGCCCGGCGGGTGCAGGCGGTGCCCTGCGGGGCGCGCGGCGGCTCGGGCGCCGGCTCGAAGCCGTGCGGGGCGTGCAGGTCGAGCGCGAGCAAGGGGGTCGCCTTGCGTCGCTCGATCTCTTCGATCGGCTGGCCCAGTACGGTCGCGAGCCGGGCCGTCTCCGGGTCGGCGCCGTCGTCCAGGAGCTCGCGCTCGATCCGGTCGGCGTCCGGGCGCCGGAGCTGCCCCGAAGACCAGCTCCATCTGGCGCTCGGTCACCGTCTGCCCGGCGGTGAGTCCGAGCGCGGCCAGGCCGCCCCATCCATACCCCGGGCGGGAGCCCGGCCTTCGCCAGGGCGCCCTTCAGGGACTGGTCGACCGGACGCCGGCCGTCCCCGAAGGCGACCCCGCGCACGTAGGAGCGCCACGCATTTCGTCTCTGGACCTTCGCAACACTCAACATCCCGGCCGCGAGAACCGGCTCTGACCTGCAAAAGCAGCCCGATCCCGTGAGGCGGGAGGGTTCACCGGAACTTCACGGCCGATCCCGCCGGGCGGGCATCCGCGGCGACGACATGCACGCCAGGCGCACACCACCTGGGGCCAGGCAATGCCGCGCGACGACCAGCCCAACGCGCCTCACGCACCCCGAAAACCTCCAGCAGACGACTCCACCGTCAAGAAGCGCACACCCGCGTACCGCTCCCCCACCGACCGGTCGCAGGCGCACCGACCAGCACCACGTCACCGACTCCCTGCACCACGAGTAGCGTCTGCGGCCGGCGCACGGTGCCGGTGATCGCGTCGATCACCGCCTCGGTGGTGTCCCGGCGGCGCACCTTGTAGAGCGCGCCTGGATCGGCCGGGAAGATTCGGGCGACGCCGAGCTGGATCGAGACCGCCGCGGCATCGGCATGGTCTGAGGCGCAGAAAAAGGGCTTCTCAGTTTCAGGCGGCGTTGACCTCGAACACGGGGAAGTAGCCGTCCACCTTCCCGGTCGCGTATGCGGTCGATAGCTCGCCGATGTGCTCCCACGGAGTGACGGTGCCGACCTCGGGGAGCCAGCCGTGCCGTTCCTGGAAGGCGACGATGCTGTCGACTTCCCGGGGGTTGGCGGCGTGGGTGTGGATGTACTGCTGGCGCTTGATGCACGCGATGGCCCGGTAGTACTTCATGGTCATGCCGTGCTTCCAGCCGCAGGTGGTCAGGACACCGCCGCGGGCCAGTGCCTTCAAGGACGCCCGGTGGACGGGCGTGCCGATGTTGTCGATCACGATGGAGGCACCCTGTCCTTGGGTGAACTGGTCGACGATGCTGAGGAAGCGCTGTTCGGCCGCGCGGTAGGCCTCGCGGTAGGTGGTGTCGGTGTGAAAGCGCTCCTCGTCGTACTGCAGGTCACGGAAGGCGGACCGGTCGATGGCGTGGATTCCCTTGGACTCGAGCAGCGCCAGACGGCCGGGAGAGGAGGCCGCCATGGCCGCACGGGCCCCGTCCTTGAGCCGTGCAAGCTCGCACTGGGCCAGGGACACCCCGCCTCCCCACCCCAGGACGTAGGGGACCTCGTCCTCCAGCGCTTCGAGCCGCCAGGTGCCGTACGCTAGCCGCCAGTTGGACCAAGCCGTCCAGTACCGGGCGCAGGCCGCCCACCGCCTGAGGTCGTGGCGGGTGCCGGGCGGCAGGGGGGCTAGTACGCGGGCGGGGACGACGGTGCGCTTGGCCAGCATCCCCATGGTGCCGGGGCTGTCGTAGGCGTGGACCTGCTCCACATAACCCCGGCGGTCCGCCTTGCCGCAGGACGCGAGGAAACACACGTCCCCTTCGCGCAACCCGGTCACCGCCGGTCCGGTTCGCAGGACGCGCAGCAGGCCGGAGTTGCCGAGCACGATCCGGTCCTCTCCCCGGGCAGCGACGATGTCCACGGGAGAACGCTCCAGGGCATGGGTCATGTTCGCTTCCCAGCTTCCGCAGAGCGGCTCGGCGAGGACGTCCTCCTCCCCCAGCTCGGGCAGAGATATCTCCTCCAGTCGCAGCCGGCCGGGCGCGTCAAGCGCAAGCCCGTCCGCACCGGCGCGGTACAGCACCCAGGCAGAAGTTTTCATGTCATCCTCCGGTGGGTTCCAGCAGATACATGCACGCGGCAGAGGCCCCTCACCGGACGGGGCCCGGCCAGGGCACCGGAGGCGCCGCGCCACGCGCGACCTTCCCCACGGCCGACACCAGGCGATGCCCTACTTAGGTATTTTGTTCGATTTTGCCACCTTGTGCCGGACGCTGCAGGACGAGAAGCGGCCGCCCGGGGTCTCTGTGGACCGAGCAGCAAACGATCAGGGACGCGGTGGGTGCCGGGTACGGCTCCGGCCGGGTGATGTCACGGTCCGGCCGGGAGACACACCGGGCGCCGATGTGACTCCCGGCTGCGGGGGGTCGTTGACTGACTTCCCGATCCCCGTACGGGTCTGGTCGCTTCTATCCCCCCGCCTTCGAGCGCGGGCGACCCCGGACCAGCCTCCACGGAGCACCGCCTCCGCCTTCCCACGCCAAGGAGACGCGATGGAGCCGACCGACGCTACAGGTCAGCACGTCCACTTCGAGGACGACGGACTGCTACGCGCTCGCGCCCTCGAGCGCTTCCGCCCCTCATGCCGCTACCTGCGGCACGCATCCGTCACCGGCGGCGGGGCCGCGGAGCCGGCGCTGCTGGCCAGGGGGGACTTCTCACTGCCCTCGTCCTGCTTCGTCGAGAAGCGCACCCGGCACGTGAGCGCGGTGGAGGTCACCCTCTGCAGCACCCAACTGCTGGACTATGCCTTCGCCGAGGTGGTGCGGCAGCGGCTGTTCGCCCCGTTCGACCGTTGGACCCCCGAGCAGTTCTGGGCAATGCACGCGGGAGAGAGGATGTTCCTGCTCGACGTGCACGTCAACTTCCGGCACCCGCTCGACCCGCTGACGCTGCGAGGTGAGCTGGAACTCGTGCACATCACGGAACGGGAGGGACGCAGCGGCCCCCTCGTTCTTCTCGACCTGGCTGTCCGGTTCGGTGACGCGCGAAGCGGTCGCTGCACCGGCGGTGTCAAGACCGCCGTCATTGATCCCCCGGCGGGCCGGACTCCCGACAGGGCGCCCACGCAGCAACCCGGCTGAGAGGCTGGGCGACGGACCGACAAAGCGGCCCCGCGCCCTGTCTTCCCCCAGCCACCGGCCCACGGTGCCTCCGACCACGTCGCATAGGGCCACGGGCGGTCGCCAGCGCCCGCCGGGGTGCGCGACCCCCAAGCGTCCGCGGCCGGCGCACGGTGCCGGTGATGGCGCCGATGACCGCCTCGGTGGTGTCCCGGCGGCGCACCTTGTAGAGCGCGCGGGCGCCCGGCAGATACCGCTGCTGCGTGCCTCGGATCACCAGACCTTCGACGCCGGGCACCTGTGTCCAGGAGGTCAGCCACTCCCGCGCCGTCGCCACATCGTCCGTCTCGGGGCAGAGCGTCCACGGGGCACTCAGCCCACGGTCGGTGAACAGCCGCTCCAGCCGCGTGCGCCGCTCGCCGTACGGGACGTGCAGCAGCTCCTGGCCGTCGAGCTGGAGGAGGTCGAAGGCGATGAAGTGCGCCGGCAGCTCCTGGGCGAGCCGGGCGGCGGTCCGCCCGCCGGAGACGGCCCGCCGCTGGAGCGCCTCGAACGACATTCTGTCCCCGGCCCACACGACCAGCTCCCCGTTGAGGACCAGGCCGTCGGGCAGGTGTGCGGCCGCCTGGACCAGGTCCGGGAAGCGGCTCTGCATGAAGCTGCCCCGACGGGACTGCACGAGCACCGGGCCGGGCGCCGGCCACGGCGTGAAGACGATCGCCCGGTAACCGTTGAACTTCGGCTGAAACCGCAGCTCACCAGGCAGCACGCCCGGCGCGGGCACCGTGAGCACCGGTGCCCACCCGAGTCAGGGACGGGCCGAGCGCGGCGCGTACGTGCTCCTCGCAGCCGGGACTCGATGGTGCGCGCCGTCCTCGTCTCGGCCACTCCCGAACGCGACGACCGGCTCTTCCCCGGTGACATCGCCCAGTTCACCGACGGCGGTGGACTCGGCCTGGCCCACGGCGCCGCGGGCGTCCTCTATGCCCTGGCCGAGGCGGGCGCCGCCCGGTACGAGACCGGCGAACAGTGGCTGCTCGACCACACCGATCCGCTGCCGCCGCGCATGCCGCCTGGCCTGTACGACGGCCTGGCGGGCGTCGTCCTCGCCCTCGACCGCCTCGGCCATCACCAACGCGCCCTGGACCTCGCCGAGGTCCTGCTCGGCGAGCAGTGGCAGCGGCTGTCCCCGGACCTGTACGGCGGGGTGTCCGGCATCGGCCTCGTCCTGGACCACTCGGCCCGCGTCACCGGCGAGCGCCTCTTTTCCGACCACGCCGTCGCCGCCGCGCAGTTCCTCGCCAGCCGGCTGACGGCGGCCGAGCGGCGCGACGGGCCCGCCCGCAGGCGGGCCGGGCTGCTGCACGGCGCGACCGGGTGGGCCCTGCTCTTCCTGCGGCTGTACGAACGCACCCGCGACCGCTCCCTCCTCGACCTCGCCGGCCGCGCGCCGCGCCTGGACCTCGCCCGGTGCGTGCCGGGCGCCGGTGGCGCCGTCCTGGTGGACGAGGGCTGGCGCACCATGCCCTACCTCGGCGCCGGCAGCGTCGGCATCGGCGCCGTCCTGGACGACTACCTCACCCTCGCCCCCGGGAACACCGTCATTGACGTGACTGGTTGCCAGGCTATTCACTGGCTTGGGCATCGATGGGGATCTCGGTGATGTCAAGGCGTAACGGGGAGGCTACCGAGGTGCCGCGAGTACGTCCCGGAGTACGTTCTCGAGCGTGACGCGGGCCAGCTCGTGTCTCAGGGTCTCCTCGATGCCCTCGTAGATGCTCTGCATCGCCGGCTGGATGCCGTAACCCACCACGCATCCCTGGTCCGGGGTGGTGCGGTGCATCGCGAACAGCGGGCCGGGTTCCACTGCCTCGTACACGTCGAGCAGGGTCATCGACTCCAGCTCGCGCGCCAGCGACCAGCCCGCGCCCACGCCCCTCCGGGACTCCACGAGCCCGGCCCTGCGCAGCTCGCCGAGCAGCCGCCTGATCACCACGGGGTTGGTGTTCGCGCTGGCCGCGATCTGCTCGGAGGTGGCGACCTCATGGCCCTGGCGCTGATAGAGACCGATCCAGGCCAGCGCGTGGGCGGCAATGGTCAACCTGCTGTTGGCACTCATGAAGCCCTCCTCTCGGCCGCAACGCTTTATGTTACGACAGTGCAGTCGTAACAGCAAAGGTTGCAACCCCCTGTCGTAACAATTAGTGTTGCGACTGCCGGAAGGGTCAATCAACGAGGTGAGAAGAATGAGCAAGCCACTCATGGGCAAGGTCGCCTTGATCACCGGGGGGTCGCGCGGACTGGGAGCCGCGACCGTACGGCTGCTGGCCGAGCAGGGCGCCGACGTCGCCTTCACCTACGTCAGCTCCGAGAAGCAGGCGCAGGCCGTCGTCGACGAGGTGCACGGCAAGGGAGCCAAGGCCGTCGCCTTCCAGTCCGACCAGGCAGACACGAGCCGGGCGCCGGCGCTGATCGACGACGTGGTCGCGCACTTCGGCGGCCTGGACATCCTCGTCAACAACGCGGCGATCTCCGTGGCTGGCACGGTGGACGACCCGGACGCCGACACCGCCGCACTGGACCGGATGCACGCCACCAACTACCTCGGCGTGATCGCCGTCATCCGGGCCGCCTCCCGAGTGCTGCGCGAGGGCGGCCGCATCATCACGGTGAGTTCCGGACTGGGCTCCCGGGTCGGCGCCCCCGGCCTTGCCGACTACGCGGCGACCAAGTCCGGGATCGAGAGGTACACCATGGGCGTCGCACGCGACCTCGGGCCCCGGAACATCACGGCCAACGTCGTGGAGGCCGGACTGATGGAGGGCGGCATGCAACCGCCGGACCCCGAGACCCTCAACGCCCTGGTCAGCTCGCTGTCTCTGCAACGCATGGGGCACCCCGACGAAATCGCCGCGGCGATCGCCTTCCTGGCGAGCCCCGCCGCGTCGTACGTCACGGGCGCGGTGCTGGACGCCCACGGCGGCTACAACGCCTGAACCCGAACCCCTGCCGCGCGCCCCGAAGGACATCGCGCCTTCGGGGCGCGCACGGCCGACGACCCGCGACAAGGCGTACGACTCGAAGGCTGTGCGCGTGAGCTGCGACGCCGCTGCATCCAGGCGCTGATCTCCCACAAGGGCTCCCCGAACGTCAAGGGCCTAGTAGCCAAAGCCGGGCGGCGCTTTCATGGAGATAGCCGGTCAGATCCTCCAAGACGCTGGGATGCCAGGAGAGGACCGGGGTGCCCGCCGTGTGGGGGTCCCATTCCATTAGCACGCGGTCCGTCCCTGACGGCAGGATGCGGTGCGGTGGAAGAGGCTCCAGAGAGCGGTGGGCGACATCGATGCGGTCGCTGTGCGGCTGAACTCCTGCGGCATGCTCTGACGCGGGATGTGGCAGCCGACCTCGTGTAGTCCCTTGGCGTTGCCGGCGGCGTAGGGATACTGCTCGGGCAGCGTCCAGCGGCGCCAGCGCTCGGCCGCCGCGGCCAGGGATCTCGCGAAGGAGCCCCGGTGACGGTCGCAGGTCTGCCAGGTGCCGTCCCGCCGGCACCAGGCCAGCTTGTCCTCGTCATCTTCGTGGCGCCAGCAGTCGGCCCGCTGGTACATGCCGTTGACCGCGCGCAGCAGAACGTCGGCTTCGCTCAACGTGCGGCGTCAGAGCCATGGCCGCGGAGATGACCACCGCGGTCACCATGAGCGGCACCGATTGCAGGGCCAGGGCACGGTTGGCCGCGCAGACGGCCGGGCTGGCCGACGTCGCGGTGATGGCCGACGATGCGGCGAGCTGGGCCATGTCCCACCGGCTGGGGCGGTTCGGTGCGTGGGGCGGCGCCGTCCGGATCTTCCTGCCGGACGCGACCGAGGCCGACCCGTGGGAGTGGCACCCACTCGTCCGCGTCGACGCACACCGGCCCGCCCTCGCGCTCGCCCAGGTGGTGGCCCGCGCGCGGGCGGCCGCCCCGGGCGCCGCTGACCGTGCTGCCTGCCCCGCGCACGGCACCCGAGGCCCCCGTCCCGGTCCGGGAGCGCGGTGAGGCCCGGCGCGAGGCCGAGCTCACCCGCCTGGCCACACAGCTCGCCGACCGCGACCGGCTGCTGCGGGAGAAGGACGAGACAATCGCCGAACCGCGGCGCCAGGTACAGAAACTGCCCAAGCAGCTCCGCGCCGGGCGCGGAGCCGGCAAACCGCGGACAGCGGTCGTCTACGCGGACCCGGAACGGCAGTTTTCCTGGGAGGTCGAGCAGCGCTGGCTCACCACCGTCCCGGAAACCGAGCGCCAGGAGCGCCCGCTGGCCGGCTACCGGCTGGGGCGGGACTGGCTGGCCTCGCCGGAGGCGATCGAGCTGGCCGACCGGAGCAAGATCCTGGACGTCGTGGTGGAACTCCTCACCGGCCGGGTCGTCGACAGCGCCGCGCGCCGCGTACGCCGGACGCGCTCCGGCGACGGCGGGCTCGGGACTCGCATACGCGACGACGGGGCAGCGGCCTGGAGATGTGACATCAGGCAACGCGCCGCCTCCGCACCCCCGGCTGATGTGGTGGAAGCTACCCGACAACATCATCGAACTGGGCCGCGTCGCAGCCCACGACGACATGCAGCTGCGCTGAGCAGCACAGCATGGACAAAAGGAGAGGAAAACGCCGATACCGAGAAAGACACCGTCCCGCAAGCTGATCCCGGGACCCGAACGCGACACAGTGGCCGCCGAGCTGAAGGCGAAATACGAAACCGGTGCGTCCATCCGCGCCCTGGCCGAGGAGACCGGCCGCTCCTACAGCAGCGTGCACCGGCTCCTCGCCGACGTCGGAGTGACCTTCCGGTCCCGGGGCGGCGCTACGCGCCAGAAGACCGCGCTGCCGTCCTGATCACGGCCAGCCCCGCCCCAAAAGCGACACGCCAGGCCGCGGTCTTCGTCACGCACCAACTGCCAACGTCGCCTCGCCGACCGGATCACCGTCCCCGATCAGGGTCGCAATCTCCAAGATGGGCAGTACAACGAACTGATCGAATAAGCCGGAGACCTCTTCGAGGTGCTCAAGCTCCAGGCGTGCGGGCATGCACCTGGGCGGGGGCTGTCACCCTCCCCGCCAGGGCACCTGACCCGTGTTCCAGACCGCCGACTGGTTCCAGCGGCTGGGGCACGCTCGTCCGGGACTGTAAAACTAACTTGACACCCCCATGAGCCCCCCTTCACCCGGAGCCTTTCGCGCGGTGCGGCGTCAGGCCGCGTTCCGCTGGCGGCGGGCGAGGGCGTCGGCGACTGATCGGCGGCGCTTGTCGTGGACGTCCACGAGGACGCCCACACCCTCCCCGAGAGTCATCTCGCCGACGCGGAGGCGTTCTGCGACGGCTATCAGGCGGGTGTCGTCGGGGCCGACGGCGAGGTAGAAGAGAGCTTCGTCGACGGCGCGGTCGTCACCGCCCCAACGGACCACACCGTCGAGTTCGGCGAGGATGTCACGGAGAACCGCGAGTTCGAGGGGGAAGTAGCCGCCCTTAGTGCCGGCCGGGTAGTGGCCGGGCCGGATACGGACGGCGGTGCCAGAGGCCAGGTTTCGGGCGGCCCCCCGGAGCTTCTTCGGAGCGGTCCAGCCGACGGCCTCGCCGGGCTGGAGCGCGGTGATTTCGTAGTGGAAGCGGCGGACGAGGTGGACTAGGACGGTCTCGGGAGCGCCGAGCCGGAGCTGGAGGTTCGTCACCGGGGTACCCGGCACAGGTACCGTGGCGATGGATCCGCCCTCGTCGGCGGCGGTCTCCATGTCCCACCCGTTGGCCGAGCGGGCTCCGGCGAGGAGCCGCTCGTTACGGGCCTCGGCCCGTGCGACGCCTTCGCGGACGGCCTTGGGGAAGGTGTAGTCCCGCGGCTCGGCGGCGTACGCAGGGGATGCCAGCGCATGCGAGTGTGGGAGCACCGCCGCGGTGGCGGTGACGGCGGCGATACGCAGCAGGAAACCTCTGCGGGAAACCGGGGAGGCAGGGGAGGCGCTCACGTGTTCCTCTTCTCAGGGTGCTCGAGGTGCTCGGGTCTGGTGGTGCGGCGGTGTTCGAGGACGGCGATCAGGGCAAGCGTCACAGCGATCACTCCACAGCCCGTCATCACGGGCGTAAGGAAGCCAGGAACGGCCGCTTCATATGAACCATCTGTCGACATACGGCAGTTGAGGGCAGGCGGCAAATAGGACACGCTGTAGCTGCTCACCTGTCCGTACAGCGAAGGGTTCGCGTCGTGGCAGGCCTGGGCGGTGCTGCTCTCGTCGAGGAAGAGCGATGCCAGGCCCCAGGCATAGACGATCGCGGCGAAAGCTCCGGTGAGGGCGGCGCCACCGCGCGCCGCGGCTCCCCTGCCGATCGCCGGAAGGCCGTACCCGACAAGGCCGAGGGCGGTCACAGCGGCGGCGACGATGCCGAGCAGGAGGGGCAGGAAGGCGGGATACGAGGAGGTCACGGCGACCACCTCACCCGCCGGCGAGCTGTCGGACAAGGTTGTTGTACTTCTCGAAGATGTGGTAAAGCCCCATCCGCTTGGCGGCATCGGCTTCGGCCTGGTCGCCCCAGCCCTGGTAGCGGCGGATGATCTCGAAGATCTCCCCCTCGGTGTAGTCCAGGCTCATAGCGCGCAGGGTGGTCTCGCCGGTCGGAGGGTTCTTGCCGCCGGGTTTGCCCGCGACGCCCCACAGATGGATCAGTGGCACGGTCCGCATGGAGAAGCCGTTGTCCTTGTTGACCTTCTGCCACATGGCCCAGATGTCGGCGTCCTTGGTCGGATCAGTGCGGGTGCCGGTGACGAAGCCCTTGTCGATGCAGTGATTCCAGGCGCGGATGCCGACCTCGCCGCTGATCTGTCCGATGCCGGTCGAAGAGTCCTTGACGGCGCCAATGCCGTTGAGGTGGTACGAGGCGACCTGATGATCCACGCCCTGGTCGATCAGGTCGTAGTGCCGCATCTCCCAGTAGGCGGAGGTCTGGATCAGCGCCTTGCGCATGCTGTAGGTACGGGACAGCTGGGTGGTCTGTGCGTCGTACGACATGATCGTCTCGAAGCACTGGGTGTGGGTGAAGAGGCGGGCGTCGGCGCCGGTGCCACCGTCGTCTTCGTAGCCGATGCTGCGCATGTAGCGGCTGAGGTCGTCGCGCAGCGCGTTGAGGTAACCGCCGTCGAAGCCGACGTCGGGGCGCGGCGGCCGGGGCGCGTTGAAGGAACCCTGGCCCGTGTCGCGGCCGGAGGCGATGTTGACGTCGATCTCGATGGCGCCGGTTCCGGAGCCGACGGTGCGGGTGACTATCTGGTCGTACGCCCAGTCGGCGGGCAGCGGGTAGCCGAAGTTGCCGGAGAAGCCGGAGGACATGTCGGAGACGAACGAGGCGGTGGAGTGCCCGGCTTCGCCGACTCGAGTGCAGACGTTGCGCGGCCCGTACACTCCGACCTCGAACCGTCCGCCGTCGGCGGCCAACGCGTCGACGATCCCCTTGAAATGCGGCAGGACGTTCGACGTCACCTCGTGGTCGAGCGCGTCGAAGTCGACAGCGAAGAAGATCCGGGTGCCAGGCTTGAAGCCGTGATCGAGAGCGGCGTTGGCAGCGGCTTGACCGGCGGCCCGTCCGGCGGCGTAGTTGAAGCCATCGGCGTCCCGGCCGTACGTCTGATAGATCGGAAAGCAGCGCAGGCCGTTTGCGGCGATGGTGGCTAGCTCGCCGGGCTGGATCGCCTTTTCAGGAAGAGAGGTTGCGCTGGGGTTGGTGAGATAGCGGCCTATGTACTTTACGCCAGCCGCCTTGAGGGTGGCCGCGCGGGCGTCGGTGATTTTGGTGACGCCGTCGCAGGCCTCGCCGCTGCGACTCTGGTCACCGTAGGACACGAGGAGGGAGGCCCAGGTGGAGAAGTCGCCCTTTCCAGTGACTGGGAGCTTCGCGAAGGACTGGAAGCTCTGGACGGCGGTGGAAACCGCGCTAGTGAAGTTACCGAAGGCGACCGGCCGCTGGTTGAGGATCATCGCGCCGGTGAAGAGCCGTGCCCAGTTGCCGGTGCTGCCGACCGACAGGGTGTGCGACTTGAGGCCGGACTGGGTGCCGGGGCCGAAGACACCATTGGCGACCCCGTCCGCCATCCCGATCTCGTACTGGACGGCGAAGAGCATCGACTTGGCAACGTCGCGCGAGTGGTGGCCGTCGCAGGGGATCACGTAGAAGTCCTTGCGCAGTACGTACTGGCCGTTGAGCCACTGCTGTACCGACCGCACCACGTCGGAGCCACCACTGACGGTGACATACGCGTCCATGTTGAACAGGCCCTTGATGACCTTCGGCCACAGCGCGCTACCCGGGTAGACCGTACTCAGCCCCATGTTGGCGTTGAGCTCGGTGACGGACTGCTGGACACGCGCGCTGTATGTACCATCGATGCCGCCGCCGTCATAGCCCTTGCAGTACAGGGCGGACTGGAGGATCCGGCAGAAGTCCGCGGACGGCACGTTGGACGCGTCGATCTTGCCGTACTGCTCGGCGATGGCTGCCAGAGTGGCGGGGCCGAAGCTGTTCGACAGGTTGGTGATTCCCAGCTCGTACTGCAGCGCCCGAGTCAGGGCGTACATGGTGTTCCAGCCGGTCTGCCCGTTTTCCTCGACGGTCATGCCGATGCGGCTGCCATACGTGCGGTTGATGAAGACTTGGGCTTGACGCACCATCTCGTCGGCCATGGAGTGCCCTCTCAGAAGGGGGAGACAAGGGAAGTTGGGAATGCGCCCGGGATCGAGCCGCGGCGGGTGGAGCGGCACTGGGCGGGTGAGGGCCGCCGCGAAGGGATAGGGGAAATCCACGATCGGAGTTGACGACCGTGATGCGCTTTAGCTTGATCTTTTCATGACCCGAGCGGAGGCCTTCCGGGAAATAACCATGCAACAGCCCCCACATCGGACTTGGTGAGCGGCCTTCGTGACGGACTTGTGTTCCGGGCGACACTAAACGTGTGCACAACCTTCGACTGGCTCGTGCGTCGCAACTCCAGTGCCACGCAAGGCACGTGGTTGACCGTCACTTCGGATCGACGCCTGCCCGGCACCCCTGGGCGGGTCAACCATACGGACGGAGGTGGGCGGCATCGCTGGCTGGAGTTGAGGCGGTTTCGTCCACTGTACGAGGCCGGCGCGATGAGTCTGCGGGAGATCGTGAAGGAGGTCGGGCCGCGGCCGCGGCGATCGGGTCATGCCCGGCCGGGGTCATCGCGCTGACCACCAGGGCCAGCAGCGAGGGCAGCCGATAGCGCACCCCGCAGGCACCACGTGGATCCGGGACCGCAGCGAACTCGTCGATCAGGCTGCGGGCTTGATCACGTGCCCCGCCGTCGGCGAGTTCCTTGAGACAGGCGCCGGAGGGCACGGGGCGGCGATAGGGATGATGGCGGAACGAACACGGCACCCTCATGGATCTTGCAACGTAGAGAACTTCATGATCCACAAGGGGGGCGTGCGCCCTCGCCTCCGGGCCCACCCCAGCGAGTCATCACCCCAGACCGGGTGATTCAGGCAAACGCCGGGGCCCTGAGCTCGACAGGCAGGTCTCGATCACGCAACTTTCATGGCCATGACACCACCTGGATGTGAAGATCCTCCTGGCACAAGCGATCTATCGATGGAGATGTGATGAGGAGTATCCGCTTCAAGAAGAAGATGGCCGCCTGCGCAACGTCATTTGCAGCCGTGGCGGCTGTGATGGCGACCGCCGGTCCAGCACATGCGGCAGAGTACAAGGTTTCCGACAACTGTGACGTTCCGTGGATTACCTGCTCGTACGGCGATCTGTGGCTGTTCTACAACTCGAAGGAAATTGCCATCCAGGATGGCTACATCAAGTCGGCGTACACGACGTTCTACAGCAACGTCTCTGACCACTGGGGTACGAGCCAGTACCAGGGGTCATCACTCACTACTTACCGGTATACCTTCGGCAGCGGCGGCAATGGAAACGGTCAGTACATGAAGAACAATGCGGCTTCTGTGCGAAACTGCGCCCCGGACGACAACTACCGCGTGTACTACAGCTCCGGCTACGGCGGCACATCTCAGTACTTCGCGAAGAATGGCCCCTACGGAGACTGCAACATCACCAACTTGATCTCCGCCCTGAAGAACAACAACGCGTCCTCCCACTTCGCCTAAGAAGGAAATCCTGTGAAGCACATCAAGCGGACAGCCACCGCCGTGGCCCTGACTGCTTCAGCCCTCCTGGTCACCGCCTGCTCCTCCGGCGCAACTCCGGAGACCGCGAAGAACGTGGCAGACGACAGGCCGATCGTGAACAAGGAAAACTGGCCCAAGAAGATACCCACCAGTGGCCTGACCAAGGAACTGACTCTTCCACTGGAGGCGTACATGGCCTCCTATGAGGACCAGGTCACCATCGAGCAGGCCGCCAACGATCTTCAGCAGTCCTGCATGAAGGACTATGGCATCGACCTGACGCTGCCGCGGGCGGGTGCCAACCCGCCTCCCAGCGACAATGACGCCAACATCGAACGCCGTTATGGCATCACCGACCGGGCCGCGGCCGAGAAATACGGCTACGAGCTCCCCCCTGCGCTGCAAGAGCACACCAAGCAGGGAATGCGTGATCTGTCGGGTGTCGAGGTCGAGGTCCTGACCGGCCACACCAAGCCCGAACTGCCCCAGGCCCCCGAGGGAGCCAAAGCGCGAGAGGCGATCGCCGTCCCTGGCCAAGGAGTGAAGCCCGCCCGGGCGGAGTACAACGGAAAGAAGTTGAAGACGGGCGGCTGCATCGGCTGGTCCAAAGAGCAACTCGGCGTGAAGGAAGCCGACCCGACCTTCGTGGCACAGCTCGCTGGGGGCAGCCTGACGCAGTCGATGAAGGACGACAAGGTCGTCAAGGCCATCGCCGCGTGGTCTTCGTGCATGGACGGTAAGGGGCACACGGGAGTTGCCGATCCATACAAGGCGATGGACCAGGGCGTCACCAACGATGGAACGCCGTCGCAGGAATCCATCGCGCTTGCGGTCGACGACATCGACTGCAAGCAGCAGACGGATCTGGTGAAGGTCTGGTCCGGTGTGGAGTCTGCGATCCAGGACCAGCAGATCGCCGACAACAAGAGCCGGCTGACCGGCATCAAGGAGCAGCACGGCAAGGAAGTCGCTGCCGCGCGCAAGCAAATGGCAGCTTCCGCCCAGTGAAGACTGTTGCAGTGGTGCCCGGACCGCGGATGGTCCGGACACTGTGCCTGATTGCGGCCTGTGTGCTGGCAGCCGGGTGCACGGACAACGCCGACGACAGAGCCCCCGCCTCACAGCGGCCAGTGACTCCGAGCGCGGAACGGAGCAGTCCGCAAGTGCGTCCATCGCCTGTGGCTTCGGTGCACTCCGAAGGGCGTACGCGTGTCTTGGAGTACGGAGACCTGATCGTGCGCGCCACGCCGGGAAGCAGCGGTGTGCGTACCGAGATCGAGGTAACCAATACCTACGAGCGGGATGCGACGTACTCAGTCCAGATCAGCATCGCTGACGGTGAGGGCTGGACCGCACACAACCGGTTCTGGCTTCAGGATGTCCCGCCGGGCAGAACCGGACGAGATGATGCGGTGATCGGCTCGGAGGACATGGGTCCGGTTCCGCAGGTTCCGAAAATTTACGTCGATGAGTTCACTCCCATCGTCGACCGAGAATAGAAAAGGGAGCACCTTTTCCTGTTCGCCGCCACCGTCAGGGCGGCTGCAAGTTCCGTGATCGCGTAGTGAGCTCGGGTTGTGGTTGGCGTGGAGGCATAGCGGTGCAGGCATGAGCTTCGTTGACCATCGTGGTGCCTTGCGCCCGTTGATCATGAGGTGCCCGTGCCTGCCGTTGCATCTTCCCCTATCCCCACTGTCCTGTTGAAGCTGGGGCCGCTGCAGCCCGGCTCCGGACTCGTCCACGTTCACGGTCCGTAGCGCCGGTGTCCCTTGTCGTCGAGCTGGGCGAGTTCGCGCTCGTGGTCGACGGTGATGGACCCGTAGTAGTTCACGGCCGAGCTGCGGGCCGGGGAGATGTGCGCCAGGACCTCCACGTCGCGGCCGGCCTCGCGCAGCTGGTCGACGGCCAGGCCCATGTACTCCGTGTGCCAGCAGATGACCGCGTTCGTCACGACGGTCAGGCACCACGCCTGCTCGTTCTGCTGCTCGGGCTGACGCCGGGTGATCTTGCCCTCGCCGGCGTAGTGGAGCTGGCGGCGCAGGGAGTGGATGGACTCACCCTTGTTCAGCTGCCGGGCGATCTTGCGCCTGTAGCCCTCGCCCGACAGGTACTTCGCCGCATAGATCGTGCGCCGGATCGCCCCGTACTCCTTCAGCGCGGCGGCCAGCGCGTTCTGCCGGGAGGACGCGGAGAGCTTCCCGACGATCAGGGATGCGGTGGCGTGCCCGTACGTCAGCGACCCCGCAAGCCGCAGCAGGTCGTCCCAGTGCGCGGCCACCAGGTCGAGGTTGGCCTTCTTCGTCAGCAGCGGCCCCGCCCTCGGGAAGCGTTCCTCGTAGTCGGCCTTGGCGCCCATCCGGTACAGGGTGATCTTTCCCAGGTCGCGAATGCGCGGGGAGAGCCGCATGATCGCGGCGCAGTTCGCCCGCTTCCTGGGCCTGCCGGTGACCGCCCGGTTCAACATCACCGACATCATCGAGGCCGTCGTCGGTGTCTGCACCGACGCCCGCACCGGCCTGGTCCTCGTCGACGAGCTCCACAACATCTCGCTGACCAGCCGCAACGGGGCCGAGGTCGCCGACACCCTCACGTACTTCTCCGAGCGCATCCCCGCGACGTTCGTCTACGCCGGCATCAACGTCGAGCGCCTGCTGGCCGGCGTCCGCGGCGAACAGATCGCCGGCCGCCTCACCCTCATCCGCACCCACCCCTTCCCCTACGGGCCCGAGTGGAAGGGCCTGGTCAGGATCCTGGAAGGCACGCTGGTCCTGCTCAAGCACGAACCGTTCAGCCTGATCCGCCTCGATCGCTTCCTCCACGAACGCTGCGGCGGCATGATCGGCTCCCTGTCCCACCAGATCCGCGGCGCCGCCATCGACGCGATCCTCACCGGCACCGAGGAACTCACCAAGCACGGCCTGGTGGACGTTCCGCTCGCCCTCGCCGCCTCGCCCAAGCCCCGCCGACGGACCGCCCGGTGACCCCCGGCATGGAGCCGGACCCCACCGTCTCCCGCCTCCCGCGCCAGGTCCGGCCGATGGACCGCGAAGGCGTCGAAGTCTTCATCGTCCGCCTCGCCCAGGCCAACCGCCTCCAGCCCGCCTACCTGCGGGACTACCTCTGCCCGCCGCCCCACCACCGCGGGAAACCGAGCTGGGGCCGGCTCGCCGCCGCCACCGGCCGTCACCCCGCCGCCCTTCTCGAAGCTCTCGAAGGCCCGGCAACTCGATACGCCGAGTGCGACGCCCCGCTCCTGCCGAAGGGCACTGCCGGCGGAAGCCCCCGCCCGCCACTGCTCCGCCCGTTGCCGCCAACGCCCCAGCTGTGTCGCACCATCGGCACCCCGGCCTGCGGATACTGCGGGATCGAACTGCCCAGGGCCCCGGGGAAAAGCACGCCGTCCTGGTGTTCCCCCGTTATCTTTTTCGCGGTCCCGCAAGAGGGCCGCTGGCCTCCGGGCCCGGCATGACTGTCGCCCCCTGTCGAACGGATGGCAATGCCGTTGCTTTCGAGGCTGTCGGCCGGTTGAGCGGGCGTGTTGGTAACCCGTCTGGAGTGAGCTGTACTGAGATTTGTGGAGTCCCTGATGCCAGGGTTACGGTCCTGGCGAAGGTGAACCACCAGCACCATGGCAGCACCCCGTAAATACCCGGACGAGCTCCGCGAGCGCGCGATCCGCGAGGTCCGCACCACCGGCCTGCCGATCGCTCACGTTGCGAAAGACCTGGGCATCCACAAGGAAGCCCTGCGCGGTTGGGTCCGCCAGGCCGAGGCCGACCGCGGCGAGCGCGACGACCGGCTGACCACAGCCGAGCAGGACGAGCCCAGGCAACTCCGCAAGGAGGTAGCGGAGTTGAGGCGGGCGATCGAGATCCTCAAAGCCGCCAGCGTGTTTTTTGCCCAGGAGATCGACCGTCCCCGGACGAGGCCGAGCAGGTGATCGACCACCTGCGTGACAGAGGTCTCGGGGTCGATCCCCTCTGCCGGGTTCTTGAGCTGTCGGCGTCGACGTATTTCGCCCGCAAGAAGCGGCCGAAGTCGGCCCGCCGGCTCCGCGACGAGCAGCTGATGCCGCTGATCGAGCAGGTCCACGCGGAATCGGGCGGCACCTATGGCGCCCGCCGGATCACCCGCGCCCTGTGGCGCAAGGGCCACGAGGTGGCCCGCTGCACCGTCGAGCGGCTGATGGCCGAGCTGGGCCTGGAGGGCGTCATCCGCGGCCGGCGGCGCCGCACCACCATCCCGGAGCCGTCGGCACCCCGCCCGCCGGACCTGGTCGACCGCGATTTCACCGCCTCCCGGCCCGACCAGCTCTGGGTGGCGGACATGACCTATGTCCGCACATGGTCGGGGTGGGCGTATGTGACGTTCGTCCTGGACGTGTACTCGCGGATGATCGTCGGCTGGCAGGTCGCGAACCACATGCGGACCGAGCTCTCCCGCTGGACGCCCTGGAGATGGCGCTGTGGAGACGGAGCATCAAGAAGGACTCCGGCCCCATCCATCACAGCGACCGCGGGTCGCAATAGGTAACAATTCGGTACGCCGAGAGGCTGTCGGACATCGGTGCCTCCGCGTCGGTCGGCTCCGTCGCGGACTCGTACGACAACGCGATGGCCGAGGCGCTGAACGGCACCTTCAAGGCCGAGCTGATAGAGATGCAGGGCCCCTGAAGGACGTCGACCAGGTCGAGCGGACGATCTTCCAGTGGATCACCTGGTACAATGAAGAACGCTTCCACTCCGCACTCGACTACGTACCGCCTGCCGAGTACGAGCAAGCCTTCTGGCGGAGCCAGGAGCAAGTCCCGCAGTCCGCCCGAACCATCAAGATCGGACTCTACGAAACTCGGGGCAGCTCAGTGGGGCCCACTCGCTTAAACGCAGTTGCCTAGGCGGTCTTCCTCCGCCCTGGACTCCGGTCCCACCTGGCGGCAAAGGACCGGATGGACTCAGCATGAAGACCGGTCCAGCAGCAGTGCGGCCAATCGGCCGCGGGAAGTCAGGATGGTTGCCGTCCAACTGAGCCACCCGTTGACGAGAGACACCCAGTTCCTCAGCCGCTTCCCTGTATCCCATGAGCTTCTGTTCCTTGGGGTGGTCCCGCTCCGCGGCTGCCTGCTCAGCGGTAACCACACGCAGGTCGATCAGCTGCGCTTGTGGCCCAGAGCAGCCTCAAGTCCCTCAACCACTGTATGAAGAGCCTTGTCCGCAGCCTCTACCAAGCCGGACGGTTACCAGCCACCCCAGGCGGGGCTCATGTTGGGGGGGTAGGGATAGCTGGAGGCGCCATTTACCCAGCTATTCAGGTCCTGCTCGTCCCATTCCAGCAGTGTCTCGGCATTCCGGATGCACATGCCGTAGTCAAGGCTCCCGAAGAGGCGGCTGACGGTGATCTGCTGAGTGAGCTGCTGGTACCCCTTTCCTGTCTTGTACTCCATCTGCATCGTGGTCCGGAGCAGCCCGAGGCGCAGATCACCATTCACCACAGTCAGGACCCCCTGCTGCACATTGGTGTCCTTCTCCTGCTGCCCCTCGTTCTGGACCGCCAGCTGGCCGATCTTTTTGACGGAGTTGATGACGCCGGTGAGCGTGTCCGAGGTCACCAGCCCTCCGATCAGCTCGGTCACCGCTGAGATGGCTGGTGACAGGGAGAGGGACGAGATGGACACAGTACGGCTGTCGCCAGTGATGTTGGTGAGGAATGGCATCGTTACGAATTGCCATTCGAAAATGATCCACCGAAAGAGATCGAATATCGTGGATGACTGATCGAAGCCGGCGGAGTCCTCGGTCTTGCGAAGGATGGTGGCGGCCACGGACTGCCATGAGCCGAAGGACGCCAGCGGCCCCAGGCTGGGCAGCCCACTGTTATCCCCGCCGTAGGCATTGCCAACCCCTGTTTCTTGGTTGCTGTCGTCGAGCTGACGGCCGTCGGGGCCCAGCAGCTTGAGCTTCGCCAGTACCTCCCGTGGGGGCGCCTGCCTGCCCTCCGCCCACACGGCGATCGCCAACGCCTCTTGCCGCAACTGCTCTTCAATCAAAGTGCTCACGCTCGCTCGTCTTCGGGTACTCAGGATGCGCGCGTGGCGTACTGCTCGCGCGACTCGCAGATCAACCGCTCGATGTCCTGCACCGTCTGCACCTGGGAGATGGCCTCGAAGCCCAGGTTGACTCGGAAGCCCAGCTCGACTGCGCCCAGCAGGCGGAGGAGCTTCAGGGAGTCGACCCCTGACAGGTCTCTCACCATGGTGGTGTTCTTGATCTCCTCGGGGCACTCCGTGCCGCTGAGGTCCAACGTCTCGCGGATCAGGGAGTACAGCCGCTCCCGCTCCTGGGGGGTCAGATAGGTGTTCATGGCTGCTCCTCGTTGAGGATGTCATGGATGGTGTTCAGCTCGTCCGGGCGAGCGCTCCACCGTGGAGCGCTCCGTCGAGATATTGCTGGCGTGTCTTGCTCCGCTTCACCTTGCCGCTGGAGGTCTTGGGCAGCTCCCCTGGTGCCAGCAGGAGGATCTCTGCCACGGGCAGAGAAAGCTTCGTCTGGATGTGGCCGCGGACCTGCCGTGCCACGGTGGCGGCGTCCCCCTTGCGGAACTCGGCGACAATCACCACCTCCTCGGTGGCCCGGCCTGGCCGGGTGAAGGCCACGACGTTGCCCTTGCGCAGGCCGGGCACCTCGGCCGCGGCCCATTCCACCGACTGGGGGTCGTGATTGCGCCCGTTGATGATCAGCAGGTCCTTCTTGCGGCTCGTCACGTAGAGGATGCCTTCCGCCAGGTATCCACAATCCCCCGTGCGCAGACCGTGAACCGTAAAGCTCCGCCGGGTCGCCTCCGCGTCACCGTGGTAGCCCGCAGCCACGCTCGGCCCCTGGAAGACCACCTCGCCGATATGCCGCTCCGGGAGCGGATTCCCCTCATCGTCCACGATGAGGATTCGGTGACCCGCGATGGGGCGCCCGCAGGGCACGAACGCCACCTGCGACCCGGAGACCTCCGTCTCCGAGGCGGGCCGCGCGAGGCCGCTCGCGTGGTAGGGCTCGCCCTGGATGACATCCGGGGCGATCGGAACTCCGATCTCGCTGAACGAGATCGCGAGCGTCGCCTCCGCCATGCCGTAACACGGCACCACCGCCCCCGGCCGCAGCCCCGCCGCCGCGAAGTGCGCCGCGAAGGAGCGCAGCGTCTGGGGGTGGTTGGGCTCAGCGCCGCAGCCCACGACCCTCAAGCAGGACAGGCCCAGCCGCTGGACCTCCTGCGCCGAAGTGTGCTTGACGGCCAACGCCAGGCCGAAGTTGGGCGCGAAGGTCACGGTCGCGCGGTGGCGGCTCACCGTTTCCAGCCAGAGCCTCGGTGAGAGAGCGAAGCGCAGCGTCGGGAGGAAGGTCACCGGGACGCGCGCGATCAGCGGCGCTAGCACGAAACCGACCAGTCCCATGTCGTGGTACATGGGCAACCAGCTCACGCCCCGGTCTCGTCCGCGCTCGAGACGAAGAGCGCTGATGATGGCCGCGCAGTTGGCGAGTACGTTGGCGTGCGTGACCCGCACTCCCTTGGGGGCCGCCGTGCTCCCCGAGGTGAACTGCAGGAACATCACGTCCTCCGGGAGGATCGTCTCGGGCCGGGGCGCGCTCTTCACCAGGTGCTCGGCGAAGATCTCCTCCGAGACGAGGGCCTGGCCCTCGACCGCATCAATGAGCGGGTCCAGCAGGTCTGCCAGGCTCCGGGGCGTCAAGAGCGCGCGGGCTCCCGCGGTGCGGAGGATGTGTGCGGCGTTCTCGCGGTACGCCTCGATCGTGCCGAAGCCCATGGGCGGGTACATGGGGACCGGGATGACGCCCACCGAGGCTGCGCCCAGGAAGGTAAGAACGAACTCCTGCTGCTCGGGGACGATGAGCGCGACGCGCTCTCCCTTGCGCAGGCCGCCCTGGAGCAGCCGGCGCCCCCGGCGCAGGGCCTCCCGAGACAGCTCTGACCAGCTCAAGAAGTGCTCGCGGCCGTCCTCTTGGATGAAGGTGTAGCCGCCGTCCGAGTGGCCGAGGTTCTCGGCAAGGACCTGGTCGAACGTCGTGGCCATCGCCCCTTCGGGGGACAGCGCTTCTTTGGAGAGCATGGGACCTGCCCCGGGAGTCCGGCGGATTTACGGAAAGGCCGTGATCCGACTTACTGGTCCCACGCGGGGCTCTGGTTGGGCGGCAGCGAGGCGCTGTTCGCCCCGCACGCCCACCGAGTCACGTCCTGGCCATCCCATTCGAGCAGATTGTCGGCGTGGCGCTTGCACTTGTCGAAGTCGAGCAGGCCGTAGCCGCGGTACATTTGGATGGCCTGCTGCAACGGCTCGTACCCCTTGCCCTCTTTGTAATTCATCTTGACCACGGTGGTGACGAGTCCGAGGTAGAGATTGTTGTGGTAGCGCGACAGGACCCCGAGCATCTGGTTGCTGCTCTTCTCCGCTCCGCCTACCTTGTTCTCGACCGCCAGCTGGGCCATTTTCCGGATGGTCGTCGTGACGGCCCCAGAATTCTCCCTCGTGACAAATGGCTGGAGCAGGTCCCACGCCGCAGCGACGACCGGCCTCAGGGAGAGCGAGGAGATGGACCCAAGGGTGACGTAGTCAGTTGTGTACCTCAGGAAGAACGGAATCGTTCCGAATTTTTCGATGAAGTGGCTCCAAACGAACACATTGAATGTCGTGCTTCCCGGGTCGAAGCCGCTAATGCTCTCAGCCTTGTGCCAGATGGTGGTGGCGACGGACTCCCACGTGCCGAAGGCGCCCAGAGACCCCAGGTCGGGCAGCGAGCTGCCGTCTCCTACCGCCTGGTGGCCCACCGCCTTGTCCGTGCTTGCAGAGGCGAGCTGCGAGAGCTTGGATGTCGTGGCGTCATCCAGCTCAGAAGGAGGCGTCTGCCACAGTGCGATATCCATTTCCTCTTGGCGCAACTGGGCCTGGCCGATCTCGGTCACGACTGCTCCTTGTCAGTGGGGCGTGCTTTGGTTATAACTTGCGAGGTCAGTTGCTGCGGATTTCGGGAGGCGTCTGCGGACCCGGACGACTCGACATCACGAGAACGGGAATCATCCGCTAGCGCCCGGCAATGGCGCGGTGGTGGCTGGGCGTGCGCCCCGGCACTCCGACCCTGTGCCCTGAGCGGGCGGTAGTCGGTACCCTGTCGGCCACTGCCGGGCGCTGCCTGTTCTCGTGAACACCCGGTACAGGTGCCGCCTCCCGAACTTGCTGCCCGAAACGCTGCTCTGCGCGGCTCAGTTGCCCCAGGCAGGGCTCTGATTGGGCTGCTCGTTGGCGCTGTTCGAGTCGCCCGCCCACTCGCTCAGGGACTGCCCATCCCACTTGAACAGCTCGTCGGCGTGGCGCTTGCAACCGTCGAAGTCGAGCACGCCGTAGCCGCGGAAAATGGACAGGTTCTGCGTCAGCTGCTCGTACCCCTTGCCCTTCTTGTATCGCATCTCCACCGCGGTCCGGACGGCTCCGACGTAGAGCTTCCCTTGATAGTGAGAGATGACCCCGGCCTGCTGCTGGCTGTCCTTCTCATCCTGCCCTTCGTTGTTCATCGCCAGCGTGGCCATCTTCTGCAGCGACGTCAGAATTCCCTTGTAGTCGGTCTCCGTTACGAAGTTCTTGACCAGGTCGTCCACCGCCGACACGGCCTGACTCACGGAGGTCGAGGAGATGACCACCTGGCGGTTGTCAGTTACCCACCTTAGGAACATAGGGAACGTGCCGAGCTTATTAATGAAGGCCGTCCAAGCGACCGGGTCGAAGGTCGTGCTCGCCGGTTGGAAATTGGTGCTCGTCGCGGCCTTGTGCCAGATGGTGGAGGCGACGGAGTCCCACGTCTTGAACGCCTGCAGCGGCCCCAGGTCGGGCACCGGGTCGTCGTCTCCCGCCGGCTGGTTGCCCGTCACCTGCTCGCTCTTAGAGGCGAGCTGCGAGAGCTTGGACATCGTGGCAGCGTCCGGCTGGGGGGGAGGCATCTTCCACAGCTCGAGCTCCATGGCCTCTCGCTGCAACTGGGACTGGCTGATCTCGGTCATAACTGCTCCTTGTCTACAGGTGAGGTGCTGGGTGAGACGACGTTTACAGAGAGCGCTCATCTGTGCCAGGCAGGGCTGCCATGGGGCGAAACGGCGTAACCGTCTGTGTTGCTGATCCAGGTATCCACGTTCTCGGGATCCCACGTCAGCAACGTGCTGGCGCTGCGCTTGCACTCGTCGAAGTCGAAGGTGAGATGCTAGATGAGGCGACGCTTGGACAGGGACCCATCTGCTCCACCTTGTTGAAGTCAAGCACGCCGGAGACGCAGTAGATGGAAAGTCCCTGCCGCACTCCCTTAGTTTTGATTATGCTGGCCGGAACCACCTCTGCAACCGCAACATCCGCGGCTCGCTGGGACTGTAACTCGGTCGGATTAGTTCCGTAGCCGGTGGTGACGGTGAGTGCTGGCCTGCGATCATTGAGCGTGCCCGGGTCCGAGCCATAACCCGGACTACCCCGCCACCGTCCGCCACATCCTCGATGAGTTACGCCGAGGGCCTTGACCCAAGGCCGGGTAGTTAACGTTTTCGCAGGTCATGCACTCCAGTTAAAGAATCACCGACATGGAACAACGGAACTCGTTGGTACAGGCAGTCGTCCAAGACAGCTTGTGCTTGAGGAGCTCCGCTGCTGCTTCACCATTTCCTGTTGGCCCCGGTGATGGTCATCACCCGTACGGTCACAGTCGCTGCGGGCCGGTTCGCGCCGGGGCATCTGGGCGAGCTGACGGCCGTCATGCCGTTCGAGCTGGTGAAGCCGGGTGAGGATCTTCACCCAGGTGCCGCCGCGCTGCCATCGCCGGAACAAGTCGTAGACACGGCCCCACGGTCCGTAACGCTCTGGCACGTCACGCCAGGGAGCATCTGTCCGGGTCCGCCACCTTAGGCCGTCTATCAGCTGCCGCCGCGTCCACACCGGCGGACGACCCACCTTGCTGCCAGTTCCCTCCGATTGCAGCCTCTGTCTCTTCGTTTTACGGTCGTAACCGCAGTTACTCCATTCCGGCGACTAAGTCGACGCGAGCGACGTCGACTGGTCCATGCAAGAAGCAAAGGGGTCGACATGAGCGTGAAACTGCACGTGGCTTCGGCCATTGCCGCCGCAGTGCTGACGTCAGGCGTAGCTATAGCTCCCACAGCGCACGCCGAAAACGTCTCCTCACCTCCTGCTGGGTGTAAGGAAGGATACTTCTGCATGTATCCGGAGAAGCTGTTCCAGGGCCAACCCGAGCTCCTGCGTGCGCAGGATGTACCGGCCACCATGTTCGGTCTTTCCGTGTACAACGCCACCGACAAGTGCGCGCTCCTCTACAGGGGGGCACAGTACGTCGAGCCTCATTACGACGTGAAGGCCCATCATGGCTGGGGGTTCGTCGCATTCCGGTTCGGCTCGCTCAAGTTCGTTGACTGCCCGCGTGAGTGACCTCATGCTCAGTGGATCTCTCCCCGCTCTGCGCTGCTGGCACGAGATGGCCATGCGATGGGGACGAGGCCAGTACCTGTCAGCCGTCGGCGTGGTGATACCACTCAGCGCCGGCGGCTGAGTTGTTTCATCGGAGTCGATGGGTGGCGCGTTTCTGCGTACCCCGTGCAAGCCGTCTTCGGCGTCCGAGTGCGGCGGTGATCGACTCGCAGTCGGTCGTGCAGCTCGGCGACCAGTCCCGCATCCCGCCAGCGGGCGAAGAAGGCGCACACGCGCGGCCAGGGCGGGAAGTCCGCGGGCATCGCCCGCCACTTTCCCGAACCTGTGGGCGAGACAGTCACACCCAAGAGTGCACGGACTGAACCCGCCACCCGTGACCACGCGACACTTCGACAACAGGGCCTCTTGCCCCTCGCTGGACTCGACATCCGCGAGCTACCAAGAGGCCCTTCTTCCATGCGCACGGGCCTTGCTCGGCGCGGTGTTCGGGCCCACTGCCGAGGGCGAGACCAGCTATGCCACACGCCTGATGCGTCTGCTGCGGCCGGACATGCTCGTCCTGTGGGACAAGGGCTTCGACGGCAACCACTTCCTCGCCTCCGTCATCGCGACCCGCGCCCAATTCCTGGGTCGACTCCGCAGCAACCGGCGTGTCCCCGTTCTCACACGTCTCGCCGACGGCTCATACCTGCCGGTGATACCGCCGAGAAAGTACGTGTGATCGACGCGAACATCCCGGTGACCTGCGTGGACCGCACCGTCTTCACCGGCTACTACCGGCTGGTCACCACCTTGACCAATGCCGACCGCTACCCAGCAACCTCACTGGTGGGTCTCTACCACCAGCGGTGGGAACACGAATCCGCGTACGACGCGCTCCGCCACACGATCATGAATGGGCGTGTTCTGCGCTCGGGCGACCCGGCCGGCGTCGAACAGGAGATGTGGACCCTGCTCACCCTCTACCAGGCCCTGCGCACCATGATGGTCGAGGCCGCCGAGTCGTTGCCCGGCACCCATCCGGAAGGCTGCTGTTTCACCGTCGCCCTCCAGACCGCCTGCCATCAGGTCGTCCAGGCCGCCGCCGTCATCACCGAGCCCACCGATGCCGGTCGCGTCGGCCTGATCGGGCACCGGATCCTGCCCCATCTCATGCCGCCCCGCCGGCAGCGGGTCAGCACTCGCAAGTCAAGTAGCGGGGTCAGAGCGGGTGCTGGGCGAGCTTGGCCCATTCTGGCCGACGCTCGCGTTCGTGGGCGGCTGCATCGGCCATGGCGGCTCGATGGCGGCCCGGCCGCCGCTGCGGGAAGTCTCGCGGGGGATGGTCGAAGGGGACCGGCCTAGGTCGGTTTCTGATGGCTCTTGGACTATGTCGCGAAGCCAGATGACGATCGCGGCGACGGTCAGGTTGTCGTTGAAGATGTAGTCGCGTTTGTCATACCGGGTGGCCACCGCCCGGAACTGCTTCCCCTTGTTCACGCACCGCTCGACCGCATCGCGGCGGCGGTACTGGGCCTTGTCGAAGGCCGGAGGCCGGTCGCCGGTTCGTCCCCGGCGCTTGCGGTGGAGCCGCTGGTCATCGGGGTGAGCGATGGTGGCCTTGATGCCGCGCCGCCGCAGGTAGGCGCGGTTGTCGCGGCTGGAGTACGCCTTGTCGCCGCGTACCCGGTCCGGGCGGCTGCGCGGGCGGCCTGGCCCAGGACGCCGGATGCGTAAGCCGTTCAGCACAGGGGCGAACATCGGGCTGTCACCTTCCGTGCAATTCGTCGACGGCCGGGGCGGGCGAGGAGGAAGGACCGGGTCGGCGGAGCCGACCTGTGGGGCGGGCGGCAGGACAGGCAATTCGTCCGGTGGGACCCCCTGACCCGGGTATTCCCGCCAACCGCGTGGTGGCTGGAGCACTCGGCGGTGTCGGGGATGTGCGCCGCGGGTGATACCGGCACGGAGCTGCTCGGCAAGCAAGTCAACTCGACGCCTCCGAAGTCCAGTCGTTCGGGTGTCTCGGGCGGGAGCTCCTTCGGTCGTTACGGCAGAGGCACCTGCACGGCAGGGAGCGTCCCATTTCCGTTGGTGCGCGGTCCGCTGCCACCCGGTGCAGACCGCCTGCGGTACACCGCGGCAAACCTGCGGGACATGGATGGCCGGCCCCGGGTGTCCCGGTCTCTCAGAGGCGGATGCCGTCGATCTCGATGGTCTGGATGGAATAGGCGCCGAACAGCGGGGAGAGGCGTTCGCCGTCCAGGCGTGCGTTGGAGATGCGCTGGTACTGACGGGCGATGCGGTAGCGGGGGCTGGCGTCGGTGACCCAGCGGCGGGCAGTGTGACCGACGGTACGGAAGCGGGACAGGTCGTAGGTGACCCGCTCGGAGGTGCGGCCGCGGACGGTGACCAGGACCAGGCGGTGCTGGTCGGGATCGTAGGCGGCG
>NZ_JBFAWY010000053.1:0-37534 GCF_040680575.1 Streptomyces sp. NPDC052020 | reverse complement strand
CGGCTTCACCGTCGACGTGGCGCCGATCGGCGACGTGAAGTGGGTCGAGATCGACAACCACGACGACCTCGCCAAGGGCAGGGAGATCGCGTGCCAGTACTGACCCGGCTCATCCCGTCGCCGGTCGTCGTCGACATCCGCCCGGGCGCCCTCGACGACCTCGGCTGCGTGCTCGCCGACGAACGCATCTCGCACTCCGGACGGCTCGCCGTCGCCGTCAGCGGCGGCTCCGGCGCCAAGCTGCGCGAGCGGATCTCCCCGTCGCTGCCCGACGCCACCTGGTACGAGGTCGGCGGCGGCACCCTCGACGACGCGATCCGGCTGGCCGACGCCATGAAGTCCGGCCGCTACGACGCGGTCGTCGGGCTCGGCGGCGGCAAGGTCATCGACTGCGCCAAGTTCGCCGCGGCGCGCGTCGGCCTGCCACTGGTCGCCGTGGCCACCAACCTCTCCCACGACGGCCTGTGCTCCCCGGTCGCCACCCTCGACAACGACGCCGGCCGCGGCTCCTACGGCGTGCCGAACCCGATCGCGGTCGTCATCGACCTGGACATCATCCGCGACGCCCCCGTCCGTTTCGTGCGGTCCGGCATCGGCGACGCCATCTCCAACATCTCCGCGATCGCGGACTGGGAGCTGGCCAACCGCGTCAAGGGCGAGCGGATCGACGGCCTGGCCGCCGCCATGGCCCGCCAGGCCGGCGAGGCCGTGCTGCGCCACCCCGGCGGCATCGGCGACAACGACTTCCTCCAGGTGCTCGCCGAGGCGCTGGTGCTCAGCGGCATCGCCATGTCCGTCTCCGGCGACTCGCGGCCCTCCTCCGGTGCCTGCCACGAGATCAACCACGCCTTCGACCTGCTCTTCCCCAAGCGGGCCGCCAGCCACGGCGAGCAGGTCGGGATCGGTGCGGCCTTCGCGATGTACCTGCGCGGGGCGCACGAGGAGTCGGCGTACATGGCCGAGGTGCTGCGCCGGCACGGGCTGCCGGTGCTGCCCGCAGAGATCGGCTTCACCCCGGAGGAGTTCGTCCGCGTCGTGGAGTTCGCCCCGGAGACCCGGCCCGGCCGCTACACGATCCTCGAACACCTCGACCTGAAAACCGAACAGATCAAGGACACCTACGCCGACTATGTCAAGGCCATCGGTAGCTGAACTACGCCCGGTCGTCCACCCCGAAGGGGTCAAGGACCGGCGCAGCGGTGAGCACTGGGCGGGACGCCTCTACATGCGCGAGGTGTCGCTGCGGGTCGACCGCTACCTGGTGAACACCAGGATCACACCGAACCAGCTCACGTACCTGATGACCGTCTGCGGCGTCCTGGCGGCCCCGGCCCTGCTGGTGCCGGGGATCACGGGCGCCGTGCTCGGCGTGGTGGCGGTCCAGCTGTACCTGCTGCTGGACTGCGTCGACGGCGAGATCGCGCGCTGGAAGAAGCAGTACTCCCTCGGCGGGGTCTACCTCGACCGGGTCGGCGCCTACCTCACCGACGCCGCCGTCCTGGTCGGGCTCGGCCTGCGCGCCGCCGACCTGTGGGGTACCGGCCGGATCGACTGGCTGTGGGCCTTCCTCGGCACCCTCGCCGCCCTCGGCGCCATCCTGATCAAGGCGGAGACCGACCTCGTCGGCGTCGCCCGCCACCAGGCCGGGCTGCCCCCGGTCAAGGAAGCCGCGTCCGAGCCGCGCTCCTCCGGCATGGCCCTGGCCCGCCGGGCCGCCGCCGCGCTCAAGTTCCACCGGCTGATCCTCGGCATCGAGGCGTCCCTGCTGATCCTGGTCCTCGCGATCGTGGACCAGGCACGCGGCGACCTGTTCTTCACCCGGCTCGGCACCGCCGTGCTCGCCGGCATCGCGCTGCTGCAGACCCTGCTGCACCTGGTGTCCGTCCTGGCCTCCAGCAGGCTGCGGTGAGCGGCGTGAAGGTCGGCGCCGTCGTCATCACCATGGGCAACCGCCCCGACGAGCTGCGCGCGCTGCTCGACTCGGTCGCCCGGCAGGACGGCGACCCGGTCGAGGTCGTGGTCGTCGGCAACGGCTCGCCCGTACCCGACGTCCCCGAGGGCGTCCGCACGGTGGAGCTGCCCGAGAACCTCGGCATCCCCGGCGGCCGCAACGTCGGCATCGAGGCGTTCGGGCCCGGCGGCCGGGACGTGGACATCCTGCTCTTCCTCGACGACGACGGGCTGCTGGCGCGCACCGACACCGCCGAGCTGTGCCGCCGGGCCTTCGCCGAGGACCCGGAGCTCGGCATCATCAGCTTCCGCATCGCGGACCCGGACACCGGCGCCACCCAGCGCCGCCACGTGCCCAGGCTGCGCGCCTCCGACCCGATGCGCTCCTCGCGGGTGACCACCTTCCTCGGCGGTGCCAACGCCGTACGGACCCGGGTCTTCGCCGACGTCGGCGGGCTGCCGGACGAGTTCTTCTACGCCCACGAGGAGACCGACCTGGCCTGGCGGGCCCTGGACGCGGGCTGGATGATCGACTACCGGTCCGACATGGTGCTGTACCACCCGACGACCGCGCCGTCCCGGCACGCGGTGTACCACCGCATGGTGGCCCGCAACCGGGTCTGGCTGGCCCGCCGCAACCTGCCCCTCGCGCTGGTCCCGGTCTACCTCGGCGTCTGGATGCTGCTCACCTTGCTGCGCCGCCCCTCGCTGCCCGCCCTGAAAGCGTGGTTCGGCGGGTTCCGGGAGGGCTGGACCAGCCCCTGCGGGCCACGCCGGCCCATGAAGTGGCGTACGGTGTGGCGGCTGACCCGGCTGGGCCGTCCTCCTGTCATCTGACAAGCTCGTATCCGAGCAACCGGGCCGGTCCCGGACGCAGGCTCATGCCAGGCCCGCAACAGGCTGCGCATCCTGAAGACGAAAGTTTCCACTAGTGAGTGAGACAACGCACGACGGCACGGTCGCGGTGACCGCCACGCCGGCGTCGCCCGACGAGGGCCTCACGGCGGCGCAGCTCGCCGCCCGCCACGGGCTGACCGTGAGCGGGGCCCGGCCGCCCCTCGGCGAGTACGTCCGCCAGCTCTGGGGGCGGCGCCACTTCATCGTCGCCTTCTCCCAGGCCAAGCTGACCGCCCAGTACAGCCAGGCCAAGCTGGGCCAGCTGTGGCAGGTGGCCACCCCGCTGCTGAACGCCGCGGTGTACTTCTCCATCTTCGGCCTGATCCTGGAGGCCGACCGGGGCATGTCCCGCGAGGTGTACGTCCCCTTCCTGGTCACGGGCGTGTTCCTGTTCACCTTCACGCAGAGCTCGGTGATGGCGGGCGTGCGGGCGATCTCCGGCAACCTGGGCCTGGTGCGCGCGCTGCACTTCCCGCGGGCCTCGCTGCCGATCTCCTTCGCGCTCCAGCAGCTCCAGCAGTTGCTGTTCTCGATGATCGTGCTGTTCGCCGTGGTGATCGGGTTCGGCAGCTACCCGAGGCCGTCCTGGCTGCTGATCGTGCCGGCGCTGGCCCTCCAGTTCCTGTTCAACACCGGCCTGGCACTGGCCATGGCCCGGGCGGGCGCCAAGACGCCGGACCTGGCGCAGCTGATGCCGTTCATCATGCGCACGTGGATGTACGCGTCCGGGGTGATGTTCTCCATCCCGGTCTTCCTCGCCGACCACCCGGGCTGGATCTCCACCGTCCTGCAGTGGAACCCGGCCGCGGTCTACATGGACCTGATGCGCTTCGCCCTCATCGACGGCTACGGCTCCGAGAACCTCCCCGACCACGTCTGGGCGGTCGCGTGCGGCTGGGCCGTGCTGCTCGCCGTCGGCGGTTTCGTGTACTTCTGGAAGGCGGAGGAGAGGTACGGCCGTGGCTGACCCGAACACCGGCGAGCGCGTTCCCACCGTCATCGCGGACGACCTGCACATCGTCTACCGCGTCAACGGTGCCCGGACCGGCAAGGGCAGCGCGACCGCCGCCCTCAGCCGCATCCTGCGGCGCGGCTCCGACGACACGGCCCGGGGCGTGCGCAAGGTGCACGCCGTGCGCGGCGTCTCCTTCGTCGCCTACCGGGGCGAGGCCATCGGCCTGATCGGCTCCAACGGATCCGGCAAGTCGACCCTGCTGCGGGCCATCGCCGGCCTGCTGCCCGCCGAGAAGGGCAAGGTCTACACCGACGGCCAGCCCTCCCTGCTCGGCGTGAACGCGGCCCTGATGAACGACCTGACCGGCGAGCGCAACGTCATCCTCGGCGGTCTGGCCATGGGCATGTCCCGCGAGGAGATCAAGGCCCGTTACCAGGACATCGTCGACTTCTCCGGCATCAACGACAAGGGCGACTTCATCACCCTGCCGATGCGGACGTACTCCTCCGGCATGGCGGCCCGGCTCCGTTTCTCCATCGCCGCCGCCAAGGACCACGACGTCCTTATGATCGACGAGGCCCTGGCCACCGGTGACCGCGCCTTCCAGAAGCGCTCCGAGGAACGCATCCGGGAGCTGCGCAAGGAGGCGGGCACGGTGTTCCTGGTCAGCCACAACAACAAGTCGATCCGCGACACCTGCAACCGCGTCCTGTGGCTGGAGCGCGGCGAGCTGCGGATGGACGGCCCGACCGACGAGGTGCTCAAGGAGTACGAGAAGTTCACGGGCAAGTAGCCGCCCCGGCTCCCCCGGGGAGCCGGCCGCGCCGCCGGGGCCCCGCCGGAACTCCTCCGGCGGGGCCCCGCGACTGCAAAAGAAACGTCAACTCCCCACCGGAACAGGAATCTTGGGGCTGTCCGGTGTGTTCTCGTGGTGTCGTTGTGGTGCGCGGGACACCCGGGCGCGGTCCGGTGAGCCGTGCAACGTAAGCTGTACCGGTCCCGAAAGGCGGCAAGTGGGGCGATAAGGCCCGACGCTCCTGGGTGGGGCCGCCGCGCGGGCAGCCTGGCGGCGTGTCCGAAATAGTGTGTATTGGGTCGGCAGTGTAGAACGGGAGATGTGACGGCAATGGTTACGGAAACTCCCCGGCTCCGCGACGCATGTGCCGTCCCCGCCCCGGGCAGCCGGCGGTGACGGCCACCGGCACGGCGCGCGCCGCCGACCCGGTGCGCGCCACCCTCGACAAGGCCGCGGCCGAGAACTTCCCCGTGGCTCCCTTCTTCCTGCCCCGGGCCTGGCGCGACGACCTGATGGCCGTGTACGGCTTCGCGCGCCTCGTCGACGACATCGGCGACGGCGACCTGGCCCCCGGCGGTGCCGACGCCCGCCTCCTCGGCGTGCCCGGGGCGCGGGCCGAGGACCGGCAGGTCCTGCTGGACGCCTTCGAGGCCGACCTGCGCCGCGTCTTCGACTCCACGCCGCGCCACCCCCTGCTGCGCCGGCTCCAGCCCACCGTCCGCCGCCGCTCGCTGACGCCCGAGCCCTTCCTCGGCCTGATCGCCGCCAACCGCCAGGACCAGCTGGTCGGGCGGTACGAGACGTACGGCGACCTCCTCGCCTACTGCGAGCTGTCGGCCAACCCGGTCGGCCGCCTGGTCCTCGCCGTCACCGGTACCGCGACGCCCGAGCGCATCCGCCGCTCCGACACCGTCTGCACGGCGCTCCAGATCATCGAGCACCTCCAGGACGTGGCCGAGGACCTCGCCCGCGACCGCGTCTACCTGCCCGCCGAGGACATGAGGCGCTTCCACGTCCGGGAGGCGGATCTCGCCGCGCCCACCGCCGGGGCGTCGGTGCGCGCGCTGGTCGCCTACGAGGCGCAACGCGCCCGCGACCTGCTGAATGAAGGCGCCCCCCTGGTGGGTAGCGTCCACGGCAGGCTGAGGCTGCTGCTCGCAGGGTTCGTGGCGGGGGGCAGGGCGGCCCTCCGGGCGATCGCCGCCGCCGACTACGACGTACTGTCCGGCCCGCCCAGGCCCGGCAAGCTCCCGTTGCTGCGCGAGGTGGGCCTGACCCTGCGAGGAGAGAGGTGATCCGGACCGTGGAGTCGGCACCGCACGTGTCCGCACCGGTACTCGCCGCCTACCGCTACTGCGAGACCGTCACCGGGCAGCAGGCCCGTAACTTCGCCTACGGGATCAGGCTGCTGCCCACGTCCAAGCGCCGCGCGATGTCGGCGCTGTACGCGTTCTCGCGCCGCGTCGACGACATCGGCGACGGCGCGCTCACGGACGAGGTGAAGGCCGCCAGACTGGAGGAGACCCGGGCGCTGCTCACCCGCATCCGCGAGGGCGCGGTCACACCGGACGACACCGACCCGGTGGCGGTCGCCCTCGCCCACGCCGCCGGACAGTTCCCGATCCCGCTCGGCGGCCTGGACGAGCTGATCGACGGTGTCCTGATGGACGTCCGCGGCGAGACCTACGAGACCTGGGAGGACCTGAAGGTCTACTGCCGCTGTGTGGCCGGCGCCATCGGGCGGCTCTCCCTCGGTGTGTTCGGCACGGAACCGGGAGCGCGCGGTGCCGAGCGCGCGCCGGAGTACGCCGACACGCTCGGGCTCGCGCTCCAACTCACCAACATCCTGCGGGACGTCCGCGAGGACGCCGAGGGCGGACGCGTCTACCTGCCCGCCGACGACCTCGCCAAGTTCGGGTGTGCGGCCGGCTTCGACGGGCCGGCACCACCGGAGGGCTCCGACTTCGCGGGCCTGGTCCACTTCGAGGTGCGACGGGCCCGCGCCCTTTTCGCCGAGGGCTACCGGCTGCTGCCCCTGCTCGACCGCCGCAGCGGGGCCTGCGTCGCGGCCATGGCCGGCATCTACCGCCGCCTGCTGGAGCGCATCGAGCGCGACCCGGAGGCCGTGCTGCGGGGCCGGGTCTCCCTCCCGGGGCGCGAGAAGGCGTACGTCGCCGTGCGCGGCCTGTCCGGCCTGGACGCCCGGCACGTGACCCGGAAGACCGTCAGGAGGCGCGCCTGATGGGCACACCGGTGCGAACGGAGGCGCTCGGTGACCCCCGGCGGACAACCCACCGGTGGCGCGCCGCGTCCCTGACTGAGACGGTCGGTCGTGCGCCGTTCGCACCGCACGGCCACCGCACAGGAGAGGACGCACCATGACCCACGGCAACGACGCGGCGCCGAAGGGGCCCCTCGCGGACGCCGGGGCCCGCTCCGCGCGGCACGCCGTCGTGGTCGGCGGCGGCCTGGCCGGCGTCACGGCGGCGCTCACCCTCGCCGACGCCGGAGTGCGCGTCACCCTGCTCGAAGGCCGGCCGCGGCTGGGCGGGCTCGCCTTCTCCTTCCGGCGCGGCGGCCTGACCGTCGACAACGGCCAGCACGTGTATCTGCGCTGCTGCACCGCCTACCGGTGGTTCCTCGACCGTGTCGAGGGGGCGGCGCTGGCGCCTTTGCAGGACCGCCTCGACGTGCCCGTCGTCGACCTGGACCGCCCGGCGGGGCGGCGGCTGGGCAGACTGCGGCGCGACGCGCTGCCCGTCCCCCTGCACCTGGGGCGCAGCCTCGCCACGTATCCGCACCTCTCGCTCGCCGACCGCGTCAGGGTGGGCCGGGCCGCGCTCGCGCTCAAGAGCCTGGACCTCGCCGATCCCGAGCTGGACACCCAGGACTTCGGCGGCTGGCTGGCCGCGCACGGCCAGTCGCCGCGTGCCGTCGAGGCCCTGTGGGACCTGGTCGGGGTCGCCACCCTCAACGCGGTCGCGGGCGACGCCTCCCTCGCCCTTGCCGCGATGGTCTTCAAGACCGGCCTGCTGTCCGACCCGGGCGCGGCCGACATCGGCTGGGCCCGCGTCCCGCTGGGCGACCTGCACGACCGGCTGGCCCGCAAGGCCCTCGACTCAGCGGGCGTCCGCACCGAGGTCCGTACCCGCGTCACCGCCGTATCCGCCGACGCCGGCGGCGGCTGGCGCGTGTGTGTCCCCGGCGAGACGCTGGAGGCGGACGCCGTCGTGCTCGCCGTACCGCAGCGCGAGGCGCACGGCCTGCTTCCCGAGGGCGCGCTGGACGCCCCCGAAAGGCTGCTGGAGATCGGCACCGCGCCCATCCTCAACGTCCACGTCGTCTACGACCGCAAGGTCCTGGGCGTGCCGTTCCTCACGGCCCTCGGCACGCCCCTGCAATGGGTGTTCGACCGGACCGAGGCGTCCGGGCTGACGCGGGGCCAGTACCTGGCGGTCTCCCAGTCGGCCGCGCAGGACGAGATCGACGCGCCCGTGGCCGCGCTGCGCGAGCGGTACCTGCCCGAGCTGGAGCGGCTGCTGCCCCGCGCGCGCGGCGCCGAGGTGAGGGACTTCTTCGTGACCAGGGAGCGCACCGCGACCTTCGCTCCCGCCCCCGGCGTCGGACGCCTCAGGCCCGGCGCCCGCACCAAGGCACCCGGCCTGTACCTGGCCGGGGCGTGGACCGCCACCGGGTGGCCCGCGACGATGGAGAGTGCGGTCCGCAGCGGCGTCGGCGCGGCGGGCGCCGCGCTCGGCGCCCTGGGCCGGTCCCGCGACCGCCTCCCCGACTTCTTCGAGGAGGCGGCGTGAAGACCGGTCCATGCGCCACCGACCGCCGCACTCGCGGTACCGCAAGCAGAGGAGAAACTGTGCCCACTGTGCCCCCGGCCCCGACGGCTGACGCGGTGGACGTGACCGCGCTCCTGGAGCGCGGCCGGACCTTGGCCACACCGGTACTGCGGGCGGCCGTCGACCGCCTGGCGCCTCCCATGGACACCGTCGCCGCCTACCACTTCGGCTGGATCGACGCCCAGGGCAACCCGGCGGACGGCGACGGCGGCAAGGCCGTCCGTCCCGCCCTCGCGGTGCTCTCCGCCGAGGTCACCGGGGCCGCGCCCGAGGTCGGCGTCCCCGGCGCCGTCGCCGTGGAGCTGGTCCACAACTTCTCGCTGCTCCACGACGACCTGATGGACGGCGACGAGCAGCGCCGCCACCGCGACACGGTCTGGAAGATCCACGGCCCGGCCCAGGCCATCCTGGTCGGCGACGCCCTCTTCGCCCTCGCGGGCGAGGTCCTGCTCGAACTCGGGACCGTGGAGGCGGGCCGGGCCGCCCGCCGGCTCACCGCCGCCTCCCGCGCCCTGATCGACGGCCAGGCGCAGGACATCTCCTACGAGCACCGCGACCGCGTCAGCGTCGAGGAGTGCCTGGAGATGGAGGGCAACAAGACCGGTGCCCTGCTGGCCTGCGCGAGTTCCATCGGCGCGGTCCTCGGCGGCGCCGGCGACGCCACCGCCGACGCGCTGGAGCGGTACGGCTACCACCTGGGCCTGGCCTTCCAGGCCATCGACGACCTCCTCGGCATCTGGGGCGACCCGGAGGCCACCGGCAAGCAGACCTGGAGCGACCTGCGCCAGCGCAAGAAGTCGCTGCCGGTCGTCGCCGCGCTCGCGGCGGGCGGTGCCGCCTCCGAGCGGCTCGGCGAGATCCTCGCCGCCGACGCCAAGAGCAGCGACTTCGCGAACTTCTCCGAGGAGGAGTTCGCGGCCCGCGCCGCCCTGATCGAGGAGGCGGGCGGCCGGGACTGGACCGCCGAAGAGGCACGTCGCCAGCACACCATCGCCATCGAAGCCCTCGACGCCGTCGACATGCCCGACCCCGTGCGGGCCCGCTTCACGGCGCTCGCCGACTTCGTCGTCGTACGAAAGAGATGATCACTATCGGCCGAATACGCCTCGCGTAGTCGCCGGCCGGTGGCGCGACCGGACGTCACCGGCCGACGGCGGACCCACAGCAGACGCATCAGCACACTGCACGAAGGGGAAGCCATGACAGCGACGACCGACGGAAGCACCGGGGCCACCCTGCCGCCCCGCGCTGCCGCGGCCAGCGAAACCGACAGCGTCACCCCCGCGGCGGCCGGGGTACAGGAAGCCGCCGCCCGCGCCATGCGGCGCGCCACCGACTTCCTGCTCGCCCGGCAGGACGCCGAAGGCTGGTGGAAGGGCGACCTCCAGACCAACGTCACCATGGACGCCGAGGACCTGATGCTCCGCCAGTTCCTCGGCATCCTCGACGAGGACACCACCCGCGCCGCCGCCCTCTTCGTCCGCGGCGAGCAGCGCGAGGACGGCACCTGGGCCACGTTCCACGGCGGCCCCGGCGACCTGTCCGCCACCATCGAGGCCTACGTCGCCCTCCGCCTGGCCGGCGACGCGCCCGACGACCCCCATATGGCGAGGGCCTCCGCCTGGATCCGCGAGCAGGGCGGCATCGCCGCCTCCCGCGTCTTCACCCGTATCTGGCTCGCCCTGTTCGGCTGGTGGAAGTGGGAGGACCTGCCCGAACTCCCGCCGGAGATCGTCTACTTCCCCACCTGGCTGCCGCTCAACATCTACGACTTCGGCTGCTGGGCCCGGCAGACCATCGTGCCGCTGACGATCGTCTCGGCGAAGCGGCCGGTGCGGCCCGCGCCGTTCCCCCTCGACGAGCTGCACACCGACCCGGCCCGCCCGAACCCGCCCACGCCCCTCGCCCCGGCGGCGAGCTGGGACGGCGCCTTCCAGCGGATCGACAAGGCGCTGCACGCCTTCCGCAAGGTGGCCCCCCGCCGGCTGCGCAGGGCCGCCATGAACACCGCCGCGCGCTGGATCATCGAGCGGCAGGAGAACGACGGCTGCTGGGGCGGCATCCAGCCGCCGGCCGTGTACTCCATCATCGCGCTGTACCTGCTGGGCTACGACCTCCAGCACCCGGTGATGCGGGCGGGCCTGGAGTCGCTGGACCGGTTCGCCGTCCGGCGCGAGGACGGCGCCCGCATGATCGAAGCCTGCCAGTCCCCGGTGTGGGACACCTGCCTGGCCACCATCGCCCTGGCCGACGCCGGTCTGCCCGCCGACCACCCGCAGCTGGTGAAGGCCGCAGACTGGATGCTCGGCGAGCAGGTGGTGCGCCCCGGCGACTGGTCGGTGCGCAGGCCCGGACTCCCGCCCGGCGGCTGGGCGTTCGAGTTCCACAACGACAACTACCCCGACATCGACGACACCGCCGAGGTGGTCCTCGCGCTGCGCCGCGTCAAGCACCACGACCCGGAGCGGGTGGAGAAGGCCATCGGGCGCGGGGTGCGCTGGAACCTCGGCATGCAGTCGAAGAACGGGGCCTGGGGCGCCTTCGACGTCGACAACACCAGCCCCTTCCCCAACCGGCTGCCGTTCTGCGACTTCGGCGAGGTCATCGACCCGCCGTCCGCGGACGTCACCGCGCACGTCGTGGAGATGCTCGCCGTCGAGGGCCTCGCCCACGACCCGCGCACCCGGCGGGGCATCGAGTGGCTGCTGGCCGAACAGGAGCCGGACGGCTCGTGGTTCGGGCGCTGGGGCGTCAACTACGTCTACGGCACCGGATCGGTCGTCCCCGCCCTGGTCGCGGCCGGCCTGCCCGGCTCCCACCCGGCGATCCGCCGGGCGGTCGCCTGGCTGGAGTCGGTCCAGAACGACGACGGCGGCTGGGGCGAGGACCTGCGGTCCTACCGGGACGCCGGGAAGTGGAGCGGCCGGGGCGCCTCCACCGCCTCCCAGACGGCCTGGGCGCTGATGGCCCTGCTCGCGGCGGGGGAGCGGGACTCCAGGGCCGTCGAGCGCGGCATCGAGTGGCTCGCCACCACCCAGCGGGAAGACGGCTCCTGGGACGAGCCGTACTTCACCGGCACCGGCTTCCCCTGGGACTTCTCCATCAACTACCACCTCTACCGGCAGGTCTTCCCGCTCACCGCGCTCGGCCGGTACGTGAACGGAGAACCCGCCGTCCTGTCCCGGACCGCCGCGGACCGGCCGCTCGCCGAGGCGAAGGGGAGCTGATGAGCGTCCCGCCCGCTCCGGCACCGCTGCTGGTCGCCTGCGCGCTCGGCATCGAGCACCTCGCGCTGCGCGCCGGCGACCGCGGCGGCGCCGGCGGGCCCGTCACCGTCCTGCGCACGGGCATGGGACCGGTGGCGGCCGAGCGCTCCGTCACGCGGGTCCTGGCCGACCCGGCGCTCGCCGGTGCCGCCGTCCTGGCCACCGGTTTCTGTGCCGGGCTGGCCTCCGGCATGCACCCCGGGGACCTCGTCGTCGCCGAGGAGACCCGGGACCCGCGCGGCAGCGTGCCGTGCGCCGGGACCGAGCCGCTTGTCAAGGAGCTCGGGCGCATCCTGCCCGGGCGGACCGTCCACACCGGGCCGCTCGTCGGCTCCGACCACGTGATCCGCGGCTCGGAGCGGTCCGGCCTGCACGCCACCGGCGCCATCGCCGCCGACATGGAGTCGGCGGCCACTCTGCTGAGCGCCGTGCGGACGGGTGAGCGTCCGGTTGCGGCCGTCCGGGTGGTCGTGGACGCTCCAGAACACGAACTGGTCCGGATCGGCACGGTGCGCGGTGGAATATCGGCTTTCCGCGTCCTTCGTTCCGTACTGCCTGCTTTCTTCGAATGGCACCGCAATGTGTTGCTCCCCAGGAGGTGAGCCCGATGGCCATGCCGCTGCGTCAGTCCATCAAGGTCGCTACATACTTGGCTGAACAAAAACTCCGCCGGCGGGACAAGTTTCCGCTCATCGTCGAGCTGGAACCGCTTTTCGCGTGCAATCTCAAGTGCGAGGGCTGCGGCAAGATCCAGCACCCGGCCGGGGTCCTCAAGCAGCGCATGCCCGTCGCCCAGGCCGTGGGGGCCGTACTGGAATCGGGCGCGCCGATGGTGTCCATCGCCGGCGGCGAGCCCCTGATGCACCCGCAGATCGACGAGATCGTGCGCCAGCTGGTGGCCAAACGCAAATACGTCTTCCTGTGCACCAACGCCATGCTGCTGCGCAAGAAAATGGACAAGTTCAAGCCCTCTCCCTACTTCGCTTTCGCGGTGCACATCGACGGACTGCGCGAGCGGCACGACGCGTCCGTGGCGAAAGAGGGCGTGTTCGACGAGGCCGTGGCGGCGATCAAGGAGGCCAAGCGGCGCGGCTTCCGGGTCACCACCAATTCGACCTTCTTCAACACCGACACCCCGCAGACCGTCATCGAGGTGCTCGACTACCTCAACGACGACCTCAAGGTCGACGAGATGATGATCTCGCCCGCCTACGCCTACGAGAAGGCCCCCGACCAGGAGCACTTCCTCGGCGTGGAGCAGACCCGCGAGCTGTTCAGGAAGGCGTTCTCGGGCGGCAACCGGCGCCGCTGGCGGCTGAACCACTCGCCGCTGTTCCTGGACTTCCTGGAGGGCAAGGTCGACTTCCCCTGCACGGCGTGGGCGATCCCCAACTACTCCCTCTTCGGCTGGCAGCGCCCCTGCTACCTGATGAGCGACGGATACGTGCCCACCTACCGGGAACTGATCGAGAAGACCGACTGGGACCAGTACGGCCGCGGCAAGGACCCGCGCTGCGCCAACTGCATGGCGCACTGCGGCTACGAGCCCACCGCCGTCCTGGCCACCACCGGCTCCCTGAAGGAGTCCCTGCGCGCCCTGCGCGAGACCGTCTCCGGGAACCGGGACTGACGCCGCGGCCGCCGTCCCCGGGCCATGCCGGGCCGGCGGCGGCCGCGGCGGCGCCCCGGGTGCCCCTGTCCGCGCGGCCGGCCCGGGGCGGCCCGCGGCGACGGCGGGGGCCGGATCCCCGCCGGCGGCGAGCCGCCGGGACCGTCCCCGCGCGAGGAGATCGCCGAGGCGCGGCGAGGCGGTGGCGAGGATCGCCGAGCGGACGGAGCGGGACGGCGCCGCGCCGGGGGAGCCGGCCGTCACGTGAGTGGGAAGCACGGACCGAAGGGGGCCGAAGGTGACCATTCTGGAGACCATCCGGGGACCACGTGACCTGAAGGCGCTGACCGAGGCGGAGCTCGGGGAACTGTCCGGCGAGATACGCGACTTCCTGGTGCGCGCGGTCGCCCGGACCGGCGGTCACCTCGGACCCAACCTGGGAGTGGTGGAGCTCACCATCGCGCTCCACCGGGTCTTCACCTCGCCGGCCGACCGCATCCTGTGGGACACCGGGCACCAGAGCTATGTCCACAAACTGCTGACCGGACGCCAGGACTTCTCCAAGCTGCGCGGCAAGGGCGGGCTGTCCGGCTACCCGTCGCGGGAGGAGTCCGAGCACGACGTCATCGAGAACAGCCACGCCTCCACCTCGCTGGGCTGGGCCGACGGCCTCGCCAAGGCCCGCGCGGTGCGGGGGGAGGGCGGGCACGTCGTCGCCGTCATCGGCGACGGCGCGCTCACCGGCGGCATGGCCTGGGAGGCGCTGAACAACATCGCGGCGGCCAGGGACCGGCCGCTGATCATCGTCGTCAACGACAACGAACGCTCCTACGCGCCGACCGTCGGCGGTCTCGCCCACCACCTGGCGGCCCTGCGCACCGCCGACGGCTACGAGAAGGTGCTGGCCTGGGGCAAGGACGTACCGCGGCGCGCCCCCGTGGTCGGCACCACCGTCCACGAGGCCCCGCACGGCGCGAAGAGGGGGCTCAAGGAGGCATTCGCCCCGCAGGGCCTGTTCGAGGACCTGGGCCTGAAGTACGTCGGCCCCGTCGACGGGCACGACATCGGTGCCGTCGAGGCGGCGCTGCGGCGCGCGCGGCGCTTCCACGGGCCGGTGCTGGTCCACTGCCTCACGGAGAAGGGCCGCGGCTACGAACCCGCCCTCGCCCACGAGGAGGACCACTTCCACACCGTCGGCGTGATGGACCCGCGTACCTGCGAGCCGCTCGCCCCCGCCGGCGGGCCGTCGTGGACCTCGGTGTTCGGCGAGGAGATGGTGCGGATCGGCGAGGAACGCGAGGACGTGGTGGCCATCACGGCGGCCATGCTGCGCCCGGTCGGGCTCGGCGCCTTCGCCGAGCGGTTCCCCGACCGGATCTGGGACGTCGGCATCGCCGAGCAGCACGCGGCCGTCTCCGCGGCCGGGCTGGCGACCGGCGGACTGCACCCCGTCGTCGCCGTCTACGCCACCTTCCTCAACCGCGCCTTCGACCAGCTCCTGATGGACGTGGCGCTGCACCGCTGCGGCGTGACCTTCGTCCTGGACCGGGCCGGCGTCACCGGCGCCGACGGCCCCTCGCACAACGGCGTGTGGGACCTGTCCGTCCTCCAGGCCGTCCCCGGACTGCGCATCGCCGCGCCCCGCGACGCCGGTCAGCTGCGCGCCCAGCTCCGCGAGGCCGTCGCCGTCGACGACGCGCCGACGCTGCTGCGCTTCCCGAAGGAGACCGCCGGCCCGGCGATCGGGGCGGTGGACCGGGTCGGCGGGATGGACGTCCTGCACGCGGCGGACCGCCCCGAGGTGCTGCTCGTGGCCGTCGGGGTGATGGCGCCGGTCTGCCTGAGCGCCGCCGAGCTGCTGGAGGCCCGCGGCATCGGGTGCACCGTCGTCGACCCCCGCTGGGTCAAGCCCGTCGACCCGGCGCTGCCGTCCCTGGCCGCCCGGCACCGGCTGGTCGCCGTCGTCGAGGACAACAGCCGCGCGGCCGGTGTCGGCTCCGCGGTGGCCCTGGCACTGGGCGACGCCGACGTCGACGTGCCGGTACGGCGCTTCGGCGTCCCGGAGCAGTTCCCGGCGCACGCCAAGCGCGCCGAGGTGCTCGCCGACATCGGTCTCACGCCGGTCGAGATCGCCGGGCGGATCGGCGCCGGCCTGGCCGCCACCGAGCGGCAGGCACCAGACCACCGCACCGTCCCGCCCGTTCGAGGAGAAGACTGAATGACCACGGAGTTCGACCTCGGCGCGCTCCTGGCCGAGCGCGGAGCCGAACGCTACGAGCTGCACGCCAAGTACCTCAATCACCAGCTCCCGCGCATGCTGCACACCATCGGCTTCGACAAGGTCTACGAACGGGCCGAGGGCGCGTACTTCTGGGACGCGGAGGGCCACGACTACCTCGACATGCTCGCCGGGTTCGGCGTGATGGGCCTGGGCCGCCACCACCCCGTCGTCCGCAAGGCGCTGCACGACGTCCTGGACGCTTCGCTGGCCGACCTCACCCGCTTCGACTGCCAGCCGCTGCCCGGACTGCTGGCCGAGCGGCTCCTGTCCTACAGCCCGCACCTGGACCGCGTGTTCTTCGGCAACAGCGGTACCGAGGCCGTCGAGAGCGCGCTGAAGTTCGCCCGGTACGCGACCGGGAAACCGCGGATCCTCTACTGCGAGCACGCCTTCCACGGCCTGACGACCGGGTCCCTGTCCGTCAACGGCGAGGCCGGATTCCGCGACGGCTTCGCCCCGCTGCTGCCCGACACGGCCGTCCCGCTCGGCGATCTGGACGCGCTGGAAAGAGAGGTGAACAGGGGCGACGTCGCCGCGCTGATCGTGGAACCGGTGCAGGGCAAGGGCGTGCACGAGTCCCCGCCCGGCTATCTGCGGGCCGCGCAGGAGCTGCTGCACCGGCACAAGGCGCTGCTCATCGCCGACGAGGTGCAGACGGGCCTGGGCCGTACCGGCCGCTTCTACGCCCACCAGCACGAGGAGGGTGTGGAGCCGGACCTGGTGTGCGTGGCCAAGGCGCTGTCGGGCGGCTATGTCCCGGTGGGGGCCACGGTCGGCAAGGACTGGATCTTCAAGAAGGTGTACTCGTCGATGGACCGGGTGCTGGTCCACTCGGCGAGCTTCGGGGCCAACGCGCAGGCCATGGCGGCCGGGCTCGCCGTGCTGTCCGTCATGGAGAATGACCGGATCGTCGCGAACGCCGCCGCCACCGGGGAGTCGCTGAAGTCCCGCCTCGCGGCCCTGGTCGACAAGTACGAACTGCTCGCCGAGGTCCGCGGCCGGGGCCTGATGATCGGCATCGAGTTCGGCAGGCCGAGGTCGCTGAAGCTGCGCAGCCGGTGGACCATGTTGCAGGCCGCCCGCAAGGGGCTGTTCGCGCAGATGGTGGTCGTGCCGCTGCTGCAACGGCACCGTATCCTCACCCAGGTCTCCGGCGACCACCTGGAGGTGATCAAACTGATCCCGCCGCTGATCATCGGTGAGCGGGAGGTGGACCGGTTCGTCGACGCCTTCACCGCCGTCATGGACGACGCGCACGAGGGCGGCGGTCTGCTGTGGGACTTCGGCAAGACGCTGGTCAGACAGGCGATGGCCAACCGCTGAGGAGACCGCGCCCGTCACGGGCGCGGGCCCTTCCGGGGACCTCTCGCCGGTGAGACACGGGGCCCGCCCCGGGAGGTTCCTGTTTTGCCTCACAGGCAAGAAAATTGCCGCTCAGGCAAGACTGCGGCTCAATGGAGCCATGAGTCTTCCCGAGTCCGGGCCGCCCGGCCCCGGCGAGCCGGTGGCCGTCGTCGCGCCCCGGCTGCGTGCCCTGCGGCGGCGCGCCGGCCTCACCCTGGAGGCCGCCGCCCGCGCCGCCGGACTGTCACCCGCGCACCTGTCCCGTCTGGAGACCGGGCAGCGCCAGCCGTCCCTGCCGATGCTGCTCGCCCTCGCCCGGATCTACGCCACCACCGTCTCCGAGCTGCTCGGCGAGGCGGCCGCGGACCGGGACGCGGTCGTCCGCGCCGCCGACATGGAGCCGACGGCCGCGGGCGGCTGGACGTACTGGCAGGCGGGTGCGGCCGGCCGCGGCATGCAGGCCCTGCGGGTCCACGTACCCCACGGGTCCCAGGGCGACATCGTGCGCGTGCACCCCGGCGAGGAGTGGCTCTACGTGCTCAGCGGGCGGCTGCGGCTGCGTCTCGGGGACGCCACGCACCGGCTGGCCCCCGGCGACAGCGCGCACTTCGACTCGCTGACCCCGCACCGCATCGCCGCCCAGGACCCCGACGGGGTCGAGCTGCTCTTCGTCCACACCCTGCTGCAAAGCCCCACGGCCGCGCTGTGCCTGGGCCCCAACCACGGAGAGACGCCATGAGAGACATGGAAGAGAAGTTCCCGCGCGCCCTGTGGGTGCGGCTCATCGTCTACATCGCCGTCGGGCACGTCTTCGCGGCCTTCGTCTACCTGCTGTTCGAGGTCGGCGCCTGAGGCCTGTCTGTCGTCCCCGGCTCAGTCGAGCAGCCGCTCGCGCAGCCGCTCGCGGGTCTGCGGGGTGAGCCCCAGCCCCCGTTCCAGGTAGGTGTCGACGCCGCCCCAGGTCTCCTCGATGGCCGCGAAGGCGGCCGACAGGTATTCGGCGCGCGCGTCGAACAGCGGGCTGAGCAGCTCCATGACCTCCGGGGAGTACGCCGAGGCCGAGGTGCTGCTGCGGCGCACCTTGTAGCGGCGGTGCTTGGCGTTCGACTTCAGGTAGTCCGCCACGATCGCCTCGCGCTCGACGCCGAGGGCGAGCAGCGTCACCGCCACCGACAGGCCCGCGCGGTCCTTGCCGGCCGCGCAGTGCATCAGGGCGGGGACGCTGTCCTCGGCGAGGGCGTGCAGCACGCGGGAGTGCTCCGCCGTCCGCTCCTTGATGATCGTGCGGTAGGAGTCGATCATCCGCTGCGCGCCCTTGCCGTCCGCGAGGATGCCCCGCAGCTCGTCCAGATCGCCGTCGCGGACCATCTTCCAGAACTCGGCGCCGTCGGCCGGATCGGACAGCGGGAGGTTCACGTTGCGCACGCCGGGCAGCGCGACGTCCGGGCCTTCCAGCTTCTGGTCGGCCGCGTTGCGGAAGTCGAAGATCGTGTGCAGGCCCAGGGAGGAGAGGAACGCGGCGTCGTCCTCCGTCGCGTGCGCCAGGTGGCCGCTGCGGAAGAGCACCCCGAACCGCACCCGCCGCCCGTCCACCGTCGGCAGTCCGCCCACGTCACGGAAGTTGCGCACTCCGGCCAGTTCGGGTTCGGTCGACGGGACCTGCTGCGTCACGAGGGCTCCTCCCACTCCGTGCCGCCGGCGCTGCTCGCCCGCGCGCACCCACTCGACGATACGGCATCCCTTGCCTGGGGCAATGAGTTGTCCACAGGCATGCGGGGGGCGCCAGGTTCGCCCTTGCCACCGGGGCGCACCACCCCTGATGATGTGGGAAATTGCGCGTTCGCGTCCGTATCTGTGGGGGGCTTGATGCTGGAGATGTCCGATGACGGCCGTACCTGGCTCCTCTCGGGACCGGCCGGCGCCTACGCGCTGCACCTGACCGAACGCGACGAGCTCCTGCACCTGCACTGGGGCCCCCGGATCGCGCTCGCCGACGCCGTGGAACTCGCCGCCCGGCCGCTGCCCGCGGACTGGCCCTTCGAGTCCGCGCTCGACGGACGCGAGGAGTACCCGGTCGAGGGCGGCCCCCGCTTCGTACGGCCCGCCCTGTCGGTGCGGACCGAGGAGCGGCGCGGGACGGAGTGGGCCTTCGAGTGCTGCGAGCGGGGGGAGGAGGGGGAACTGCGGCTGCGGTTCCGGGACGGGGGCTTCACCGTCACCCTGCACTACCGGATGCGGGAGGACACCGGCGTCGTCGAGCGCTGGACGACCCTGCGCAACGAGGGCCCGGCGGCCGTGGAGGTGCTGCGCGCCGACTCCGCCACCTGGACCCTGCCCGAGCGCGACGGCTGGCGGATGTCCCAGCTGCACGGCCGGTGGGCCGCCGAGTCGCGGCTGGTGCGGGCTCCGCTCACCTACGGCGAGAAGGTCCTCGGCAGCCGTCGCGGTCACACCGGGCACCAGCACCTGCCGTGGGTGGCGCTCGACACCGACGCCACCGAGGAGCGCGGCGAGGTCTACGGCTGCGCCCTGGGCTGGTCGGGGTCCTGGCGGATCTCCGTGGCCCAGCTCCCCGACGCGCGGGTGCAGATCACCGGCGGAGCCGGGTACGACGACTCGGGGCTGTGGCGGCTGGAGCCGGGAGAGACGTTCACCACGCCCGTCTTCGCCGGGCTGTGGAGCGACGGCGGCTTCGGCGGCGCGAGCCGCGCCTGGCACGCCTACCAGCGCCGGTACGTCATCCCGGACGCGGACCGGGACCGGCCCGTGCTGTTCAACTCCTGGGAGGCGACCGGATTCGACATCTGCGAGGAGCAGCAGCGGGCGCTGGCGCGGCGCGCCGCCGAGCTGGGCGTCGAGCTGTTCGTCGTCGACGACGGCTGGTTCGGGGCGCGCACCGGCGACCGGGCCGGCCTCGGGGACTGGACACCCAGCGCGGAGCGCTTCCCCGACGGCCTGAAACCGCTCGCCGAGTACGTGCACGGCCTCGGTATGCGGTTCGGCATCTGGGTCGAGCCGGAGATGGTCAACCCGGACAGCGACCTGTACCGGGCGCACCCCGACTGGGTGCAGTACCAAGCGGGGCGAAAGCGGACGGAGTTCCGTAATCAGCTCGTTCTCAACCTCGCCCGCGAGGACGTTCGGGAACACCTCTGGGAGCAGCTCGACACCCTCCTCTCCAGCGCGCCCATCGACTACGTCAAGTGGGACTTCAACCGCTGCTTCACCGACGCGGGCTGGCCCGGCGACCGGTATCCGCAGCGCCTGTGGGTGGGTCATGTGCGGGCCGTGTACGACCTCTTGGACCGGCTGCGCCGGGCCCATCCGGGGGTGGCCTTCGAGTCGTGCTCGGGCGGCGGCGGCCGGATCGATCTCGGGGTGCTCGGCCGCACCGACCAGGTGTGGACCTCGGACAACACCGATCCGCTCGACCGGCTCGCCATCCAGGCGGGCTTCAGCCAGATCCACCCGGCCCGGGTCATGGCGGCCTGGGTCACCGACAGCCCGAACGCGCAGCTCAACGGCCGTGTCAGCAGTCTGCGATTCCGGTTCGTCAGTGCCATGGCCGGGGTGCTCGGCATCGGCGGCGACCTCACCCGGTGGACCGGGCCGGAACTCGCCGAGGCCCGGGACTGGGTGGCCCTCTACAAGGAGATCCGGCCCCTGGTGCAGCGCGGCGACCTCTACCGGCTCAGGCCCCCGCGAGGCGGTCTGAGCGCCGTGCAGTACGTGCTCGGCGGCGACGCCGTCGTCCTCGCCTGGCTCCAGGCGCAGCACCACGGCGAACCCGTCACGGCGCTCAGGCTGCGCGGACTCGACCCGGCAGCATCGTACGAATGCCGCGAAACGGGCGAAGTGCACCGGGGTGCGGTGCTGTTGCACCACGGGCTGCAGACCGGGCTGCGCGGTGACCTGGATGCGACGGTTCTCCGGCTGCGCCGTATCTGAGCCGTCTGCCCGAATTAGCGCCTTACTTCCAACTCGCTCCGGAATAAGAGGGCCTGGGGCTGCGGCGCGTGAGGAGCGTCATATCCGTGACCGTGCGTCGCCCGTCATGTTCACGTAATCCACACCCTTTTCAAGGGCGTTCACGAAATGCGGTCCTCGTGGATCCCACGCAGAGTGACCGTGCATTCCCTTAAAGGATCAAGTGAAACGCCTTTCCCGCAACCTCTCGCTTGTCCCTGTGCGTCTTGGTCGCTTACGTTCACCACCGATCCGGACGGACGCCTAATCCTGCCGCCGACCGGAGCCGCACTCACCCACCACCCGTACCCGGCAGGAGCGGGGGACCCACAGGTACCACCGCCTGTTCCGGTCTCCGGAACGGCTCGGGGTAAAGCCGCACCCGGTGCGGCCGGGCACCTCCAGCCCGCACCCGACAGCTCACCTCGCAGGCGCCGGAGAGGAATTCGTCATGCCCGCGAAGGGTAAGCACCGCCGGCCCAAGGCCCAGCTTTTCGCCCGTACCATCGCCATCGCCGGAACCGGTGGCGCGGCGCTCGCCCTGCCTCTCATGGGGGCCGCGAACGCCCACGCCGCTCCCGCGCAGCCGGTTTCCGGAAAGGCCGTCCAGTCCCTTTCGGCGGCCCAGGACAACACCGCCGAAAAGAGCGCCGAGAAGAAGCCGGACGCGCGGACGTACACTGTGAAGAGCGGTGACTACCTCTCGAAGATCGCCGAGGAGCAGAACGTCATCGGCGGCTGGAAGCGGCTCTACGCCGACAACCGCGAGGCCGTCGGCGACGACCCCTCGCTCATCCACCCCGGCCTGAAGCTGACCATCGGCGGTAAGGCGAGCGCCGCCACGCCGTCCGGGAAGTCCGCGAGTTCCGCCGGTACCGCGAAGGCCGCCGAGCCTTCGCGGTCCGCGCCGTCCCCGGCCGCGTCCGCCCCCGAGGCCGCCGCCTCGCAGCAGCCGTCCGCGCGGACGGAGCAGTCCTCCTCCGCGGAGGGCTCGGCCTCCGAGTCCGCCGGCTCCGCGAGCACCTCCGGCGGCTACGTCTCCCCCGTACCGGGCGGCACCGTCGGCACGCCGTACCACCAGACCGGCAGCATGTGGTCCAGCGGCTACCACACCGGCACCGACTTCGTCGTCCCGACCGGCACCTCCCTGAAGGCCGTGGGCGCGGGCACCGTCGTCTCCGCCGGCTGGGGCGGCGCCTACGGCAACCAGGTCGTCATCCAGCTCGCCGACGGCTACTACGCCCAGTACGCCCACCTGTCCTCGCTCTCCGTCTCCGCCGGCCAGACCGTCACCGCCGGCCAGCAGGTCGGCCTGTCGGGTGCCACCGGCAACGTGACCGGCCCGCACCTGCACTTCGAGATCCGCACCACGCCGGACTACGGCTCCGACGTGGACCCGATCGCCTACCTGCGCGCGCACGGCGTCACCGTCTGACGCCCCGCGCCCTCGCGCACACCCAAGGCCGGACCCCGTTCCCGGGGCCCGGCCTTCGGCGCGCCCCCGGCGGAGTGCGGCGGCGCCGCACGTCCCGCCGCGCCGCCGTATTCCTGAATTGGCCAACACTTTAGGAGTGGCTTATCTCACCGCCCGTCAACCCCTTCCTACGGTCGCGTAAGTCACATTGCAGGGTGAAAGATGGGCCGATGTGGCAGACGATTCGAAGAGTGACAGCAGATCAGTGATCGGGTCGTACGTGGCGGTGGGGGACAGCTTCACCGAGGGGGTCGGCGATCCCGGGCCCGACGGGAAGTTCGTCGGCTGGGCCGACCGGTTCGCCGTACTGCTCGCCGACCGCCGGCCCGAGGGCGACTTCACCTACACGAACCTCGCCGTGCGCGGCAAACTGCTCGACCAGATCGTGGCGGACCAGGTGCCCCGGGCCATCGAGCTGGCGCCCGACCTGATCTCCTTCTGCGCGGGCGGCAACGACATTCTCCGCCCCGGCACCGACCCCGACGAGGTGGCCGAGCGCTTCGAGCGCGCGGTCGCCGCGCTGAGCGCCGCGGCCGGCACCGTCATGGTGACGACCGGCTTCGACACCCGCGGAATGCCCGTGCTCAAGCACCTGCGCGGCAAGATCGCCACCTACAACGGGCACGTCCGGGCCATCGCCGACCGCTACGGCTGCCCCGTCCTCGACCTGTGGTCACTGCGCAGCGTGCAGGACCGCCGGGCCTGGGACACCGACCGGCTGCACCTGTCGCCCGAGGGACACACGCGCGTGGCGCTGCGCGCCGGCCAGGTGCTGGGCCTGCCGGTGCCGGCCGACCCGGAGCAGCCCTGGCCGCCGCTGCCGCCCCGCGGCACCCTCGACATCCGCCGGGACGACGTCCAGTGGGCCCGCGAATACCTGGTGCCCTGGATCGGGCGGCGGCTGCGCGGCCAGTCCTCGGGCGATCACGTGACGCCCAAGGGGACGCTGTCCCCGGAGGACATCAGGATGCGGATCGCCGCGGTGGCGTGAGTCGGCGGGGCCCCGGCCCCCGCCGCACCGCTGCCCGGGCGGCTCAGCCGGCGACGGACCGCCGGGCGTCCCGCGCGGGACGCCCGGAAGCCGTCCGCGCCGCGTCGCCCAGCTCGCAGGAGTCCTTGAACCCCTGGCTGGTCAGGCCGAGTGCCGCGTTGATGCGCGAGCGCAGGTTCTCCACGGCGACCATGGCCGTCAGCTCCACGAAGGCGGGCTCGCCCAGCCGCGCGCGCAGCCGTGCGGCCAGATCGTCGGTGACGGCGGGCGGCGTCGCCGTCATCGCCTCGGCGTACTCCAGGACGTCCCGCTCCAGCGGCGTGTAGACGTCGCTGTCCCGCCACACCGGCACCTCGTGCAGCTTCCGGCGGTCCATGCCGCGCTCGGCGTTCTCCCAGAACCCGAAGTCCACGCACCAGGAGCAGCCGATCGAGGCCGCGGAAGCCATCACGGCGAGCGCCTTCAGGTCGGGGTCGAGCTTGTTCCACTTGGCCACGGACTGCTCGAACCGCAGGTCGCCCCAGAGCACACGCGGGTTGTGGGCGAGCGCCTTGCCGGGATCGAGGACCTTGCCGTACGCGCGCCTGGAGTACCACTCCATGACGCGGAAGAAGAGCGTCCGGGGCGGGGTGAGGGATACGCGGGCCATGGGCCACCTCCTGTCGTACGGGGCTCCGAAGCGAGCCGGGCGCGCCGTGCGGGCGCCTCACCGGTACGACGGAAGGACGGGGGCGGATGTGACATGCGGTCCGCCGGGCCGGGCCGGCCGCGGTGGCACGGGCCCCCGACCCGCTGTCGGAGGGCCCGGCCATAATGAGCTCCTCACCCGCTCCGCCTGGAGGTGCCGTGGCCGCTTTCCCCTTCCCGAGCTCCGGGTTCCGCGTGCCGCGGCCCGCGGCCTTCGGCCAGGACCCGGGCGGCGAGCGCCTGGCCCGCATCCACGCCTCACCGCACTTCGCCGACGGCGTCTTCCGCAACCCGGGCGGCCCCACCCGGACCCGGCCCGCCGGATCGGGCAAGGACTTCGCACAGGTCTACCTCGACAGGGACGCGCGCAGGCGCCGCACCCCACGGGGCACGGTCCCGGTGCACGCCACGACGCTCGCCGACCTAGCCCGGCCGCCCGCCACCGGTCTGCGACTGACCTGGCTCGGGCACTCCAGCGTGCTCGCCGAGATCGACGGGCACCGGGTGCTGTTCGACCCGGTCTGGGGCGAGCGCTGCTCCCCCTTCCCGTTCGCCGGGCCCCGGCGGCTGCACCCGGTGCCCGTGCCCCTGACCGCGCTCGGCCCGGTCGACGTGGTCGTCATCTCGCACGACCACTACGACCATCTGGACATGCCCACGATCAAGGCGCTGGCCGGGACGGACGCCCTCTTCGCGGTGCCCCTCGGCGTCGGCGCCCACCTCGAACACTGGGGCGTGTCCCCGGACCGGCTGCGCGAACTGGACTGGCACGAGTCGGACCGCGTCGGCGGCCTCACCCTCACCGCCACACCGGCCCGCCACTTCTGCGGCCGGGCGCTGCGCAACACCCAGCACACACTCTGGGCCTCCTGGGTCGTCGCCGGCGACCGGCACCGCGTCTACCACAGCGGTGACACCGGCTACTTCGAGGGCTTCCGGGACATCGGCGCCGCACACGGCCCGTTCGACGCCACGATGATCCAGATAGGGGCCTACGCGGAGTTCTGGCCCAAGAACCACACGGACTATACGCCGCTGCCCGGCATGTGGCCAGACATTCACATGACGCCTGCGCAGGGGGTGCAGTCCCATCTTGACCTGCAGGGAGGCGCTGCGGGCGGGGTGCTGCTGCCGATCCACTGGGGGACGTTCAACCTGGCGCCGCATGCGTGGGCGGAGCCGGGGGAGTGGACGAAGGACGCGGCTGAGGAGGCGGGGCAGACGGCGGTGTTCCCGCGTCCGGGGGAGCCGTTCGAGCCGGCGGGGGAGATGCCGGGGGAGGTGTGGTGGCGGACGGTGTCGGGCCCGATCGCGCACCCGTGGCGCCGTCCCCGGATCACTGAGAGGGCGGCCGAGATGAGCAAGGGCGATCTCGGCCTCGCGGGGGAGCGGTGACGCCGGTCGGAGACGCCGGGGACCGAACCTCAGGTCGAAGCGGATTTTGGAGGATTCTGGCTGGGCCGCCCGGCGGTCCTTGATCTGGCGGGTGATCGGTGGCATCGGGGGAGGACGAGTTGGGCTAGGTCGTGGCCCTGCTCGCTCGTCTCTCGGACGGGGAGCGTGATCGTGTGGTGCGTGCTCTGGACGGGCCGTCCCGGAGGGAGCCTTCGGTGGGTACCCAACGGTTCGTGTCCTTGCCGACCAGAGCGGGTTCGTGCTCGGTTGTCGTCCGTACGCGCGTCGTGGGTTCATGAGCACGCACCCGGGGGAGCCTCGCTGGTTCGCCGGCGGGGCTCCTTTCTCGCCCCTTCATCGGTTGACTCGGGTGCAAATGAAGCGCTGAGCTTCTTCGGCGCTGACGCTTCCGGGTGAGGGTGACTGCGGCGATGACGGTCATGCGGTTGGGCCGCAGCGGAGGACGCGAGTGCGGGAGCTGCTGGGGATGCCGGACGGCCGCCCCGTGCTCAGACTCGTCTGGGGCATGCCGAGCCTTCCGTGATGTCGTCGGGTTCCTCGTCCTCGGCCGTGTTCAGAACCGTGAGGGGATCTGCTGCGTCGGTGCTGTCCGCGGCTTCCGCCGTGTCCTAGGTCAGGCCCTCGTCGGAGAAGAGGTGGAGCGGGGTTCACCGCATCGCGGAGGGCGCGGTGGACGTGGTCAGGGAATGGGCGAGCACACACGGTCCTCGGACTGCCGGGGGAACTGCGAATGTCGGTGCAGGTTGATGTTCCTATTGATCGTCAAGCGTGGGCGCCCGCCCGAGCGAGGTACCTTCACTGCATGTCACTCACTCCTGACAGCGAGGTCCGTAGCCGCGACGAGCTGGTCGCCTTCGTCCGAGAACTGCACCAGGACTACCTCCGTCGGGGGCACGAATGGGAGAACCAGAGCCTCGATCACTTCCTTGAAGCCCTCGCGGCGTGGATGGATGCCTCGCCGGGCTGGTACCGAAACTTCGGGAAGGAGCTTCCGGAAGGAGGGGATTGGACCTTCCTGGCCAGGGCCCTTCAGGCCGCCACCGTCTATGAGTGAATCCGCTCCTGAATTGGTCGGGCCGCGGTGAGCCAGTCCCGGTAGGCGCCGGCGAGGTCGTCGTCGCGGCGTGTGCCGTGTTCGATGCAGGAGATTCACCGCCCGCCAGGCGCCGAAGTGCTCGGTGATGGTGGTGAGGGGTGATGTTCTTGGCTTGACGTGCGGGCCGGAGGTCGGAGACATCCGGGACGCTGACTGGTGTGGTGAGGCAGCGGAAGACCTCCCGGGCGATGGCCGCTTGAGCAGGCGGGTGATCTCCTTCTTCGTCGTCCGGTGGCGGTCTGCCGGGCGACATACTCGCGGGTGCGGGCGTCGCTGGACACTCGGGCGAGAGCGATGCGGTAGAGGGCGGAGTTCGCTCCGCGGTCGCCGCCGTGGGAGAGAGCCGCAGACTCACCCGCGAATCCACCGAACTGGCGCGACACCTGAAGCCCGAACCAAACAACCCTGCCGGGACGAAACGCCCTTCTTAGCCCGATCATCAGGGCCTCCGGCAAAAGTCACTCCGAACGGTCTTCGTGGGTGAGGCACTGTCGGGTGCCGGGCAGTCAGTCCGCTATATCCCGCGCCGTGTATCCCAGCAGGTCTCCGGGTAGCAGCGGGTAGACCAGTTCTTTGATGTACCAGGCCAGATCCGTCATTTCCGCTGCCCCTTGAAGGGAGCGTCGGTTGATCGACGGAGTGAAGGAGGCCGCTTGTCTGCCAGGGTAAAAGAGTAGTGTCCCCCCCGTTTCGATGTTGGGCCGGTAAACAGAGATGCCCACATGCAGTCCCCGAGCTTCCGGCGCGTCCAACCGGGCCAAGATCTGAGGCTGCTTCAGGGGGTCCCCACTGGACCAGTCGAAGTCGCCTTCGCTCTCAATCATCCACGAGATGCCGAGTGGCTCCACTGGTGTCCACCCACGCTGCGCAAGGAGCTGAAGGATTCCGGTAACGGCAACCTCCCGACCGAATGTGAGGTCGATGTCGACAGACCTGGACAATGTTTCTCCTAGTTCATAGGAATGATTTTCCAAGAGAGGCCCTTCTTTGTGAGCCACTCGATGATGTTCTGTGGTATTGGATTCTCGGAAATCAGGTAGAATTTCTTGCCGCTGGCCTCGGCTATTCGGCGTGCATCTCCGATATTTGACGTGAATTTAATCCATATCCGCGAGTCTTCCGCAGCCTTCTTCCAGAAATTCCCCGATTTCGCTTCGTACCAGATTTCATCACCGTTTTCCTGGAAGGTCCCGTCGAACTCACGGCCGCCCTGCCGGAAGTTTTCCCCGCCGCCAAGCTTCTCCTTGAGGAAGTCCTCGTACTGCCTGCCCCGTTCCTGGGCGAGACGGCCCCCAGATGATTGGTTCCCAGAAGGAGGCCCCTCGGTGGATCGGCCTCGGCTTCCCGCGCCAGTTAAAGCCTTGTTGTCACCGCCTGAGGTGCGGCTGTCGACGACAGTGGGTTCGCGGGCCTCGGCATCGACAGCTGTGAGCTGTAGTGTCGCTGTACGAATGGCTTGCTCGCACAGCACTTCGGCTTCGCGTAAGGCTTGGGCGGCCTGGCGGGCCAGCTGGGCCGCGAGTTGGCGTTCCTGCTCGGCTTGGCCGGCGTAGGCCCCGATTTTCTCGGCGACCTCGCGGACTTGGGGCTGCTGGTATTGGCTGTAGGCAAGTGCCGTCAACTGGTTGAGGCCGCGCCCGATAACGCTCGCTGGCGGTGTCACCGGCACGAGAGCGTAGAACTGCTGTAACGCGGTCTTGTACTGGGTGTCTGCCCGGAGCCCTCGCTCCAGGGCGGTCGCCGACTGGAGCTTGGCTTGCTGCAGGCGGCTCGCGTACTCCTCGAGGGCGTTGGCGCAGAAGTCGTGAGCCGGTCCCAGCAGGGCGGATGTGCCGGGGAGTTCGTTCAACGACCGGTGGAAGCGAGGGGCGTAGTCGCCGCGCATGCATAAATTCCCGCTGTTGGCTGCGACCTGGCGGAGTCGCCTGGTGTGCCGCTCGGCGTACTCCGCTTCGCGCCGCAGCCGCGCTGCCAAAGCCCGTATGCCGTCCGGCTCGCCTGGGGTGGGGTCCCGCTCCAGGTCAAGGACTAGCCAGATACTCATCTGGTTCGAGGAGGTCAGCTGCCGGAGTCCCGGGCGAGCCGGGCATCCAGCTCCTGGTGCCCGCGCACCACCTCACCGAGATAGGCGGACATGCCCTCCAGGCCCTGGAGCATATTCTGGGCGCCGGTGGTCCACTGCTGGTAGGAGTCCTGGAACTTGCTTGACGCCAGCTGCGTGCGGAACTCGCTGGTCACGAGCTGGTCGATCATAGACTTGAGGGACTGGAGCTTTTCGATCATCTCACCGTGCCCGGACTTCAGTTGGGCGGCCGCTCGGTTCACGCCGTCGTAGCCGACATTCACATCCGCCATCGGGCTCTCCTCATCTCTCGCTGACACCGTCAGCGAATGCCTTGTCCAGGTCCAACGTGCCTTCCGCCAGGCCGGCGAACAGCCCCGCCACCCGTTCGATTGACGTGAGCAGGCCGGTGCGCGTCTCGGCTACAGCTTGCCGGAACTCGTTCAGTGTGGCGTCGATCTGGGGGGAACCAGTGCCTGTGGCACTGCCGAGCGGATGCTGCGACATCCCCATGTCCGACCGCACGCGCGTCAGCTCTCGCGCGACGAGCTCGGCTTCCTGCGGATCGCAGGCGAATCGTTCCGCCACCGACTTGTGATCCCCCTGGCATCCTTACTGCGTGCTGGCGCTGGATAACCTACTGTCAGGTCGCGGCCTGCGCTAGACGCGGGTGATGGACGACGGGGGTGCGGTTGTGGGATGGGCAGGGGCCGGATCACTGCCACGGCTCGTTGCGGGGCGGTATCGGCTGAGTGAGGTGCTGGGCCGGGGCGGGATGGGAGTGGTGTGGAGGGCGTCGGATGAGTTGATCGGGCGTTTGGTCGCGGTGAAGGAGTTACGTGTTCCGTCGGGTCTGTCCGAGGCGGAGCGGTCGCTGTTCAGTGAGCGGGCACTGCGCGAGGCCCGTACCGCGGGCCGGCTCAACCATCCGGGTGTCATAGCCATCCACGACCTTGTGCCAGCCACGGCACAGGACGACGCCGTCTACATCGTCATGGAGTTGGCGGAGGCGCCGTCACTGGCGGAGCTCCTGGAGCGGTACGGGGCACTGGGCGATGAGCGGGTGACCGGTATGGCGGTGCAGTTGCTCAGTGCCCTGAAAGCCGCACACTCAATGGGGCTGATGCACCGGGACATCAAGCCGAGCAACATCATGGTGCTGCCCGGCGACGAGGTGAAGATCGTCGACTTCGGCATCGCCCACGCCATGGACGACACCCGTCTGACCCGCCACGGTGTCGCGGGCTCGACCGGCTACATGGCACCGGAACTGTTCGAGGGCTCCGATCCCTCGCCCGCGACGGATCTGTGGGCGCTGGGCGGGACCCTGTTCCACGCGGTAGAGGGGCACGATCCCTTCGCCCGCCAGAACACGGCGGCGACATTGCACGCGATCCTGCATGAGGACCTGCCGCCGCTGAGCAGCCGTCCCCCGCTGTCAACCGTGATCACCGGACTGCTCACCCGCGACACCACGGACCGGATGACCATCGAGCAGGCCGACGCCCTGCTCCGTAGTCCTGCGGCCCCCGCTCCCGCTCCTTCCCCGGCCAGGCCGGCCCGCCAGACCCCGGCCACCTGGCAGGACGACACCACCACGGTCAGGCCGACGGGAGTACCGGCGCGCAGTTCACCGGCTGCGGCGAGCCGCTCCGGCACGGACGCCTGGGCCGAACACACCACCACCGTCACACAGGGCACGGAGGAATTCCGCACCGATTTCCTGCCGCGAAAGAGAGAGGCGCGAAAACAGCGAGCCGTCAACTTAGGCATTCTTATGATCGGTGCCTTGGTGGGGGTCTTCTTCCTCGGAAAGATCGGGACGGCGATCGTGACAGCGCCTGTGTTCTTCTTCCATCTCTGTCTCGAGCTCATTTACCGTCCTGGAGTGGAGTGCTTGGTCGAGGTCTCCCCCCGGGGTCTCACATTCGGGTACCGCAAGGCGCGGTGGAGCGTGACCTGGGGGCAGTTGCGGCACATCACCCTGGAACCGGCGTCCGGGCGCAAGGCACCGCCCTTTCTCGGAGTGGATGCGGCATCCGATCTGGAACGGTACGTGGTGTGGCACCTCAGGGTTGAGCTCAACAGCGCTCTGACTCCGAAGGACAACCCCTTCGGGGTCTTCACCACGGCTCCGGGGAAGATCGTCCGTCTCGCCCCGTCGACGACCGCCGTCAACGCCTTGTCATTTCCCACACAAGAACTGGCGCGAACCGAACTCAGCCGCCTCGACGCCGCCCTGCGGTCCTACGCGTCCAGGATCTACGAGCCGCACGACGACCTGGCGGCCCTGCTGAACCCCTAGGCGCCCGGTGCGGCCGACCGCCTCTGTCGTCCGGGAAGGACCCGGGCGAGCGAGTTGGACCGGAAAGAGTGCGATGACGACAGTGGAACCCCTGCCATGATTCTGCGGTTGACCGTTGAGGATGCCGGTACCTCTGTGCGCGAGGACGTCGAGGTGGTTGCCGCGCCCGACAGCCGCGTCGGCCCCTTGCTGGACTCGCTTCCGGTTGCGGTGGGCGGCAGGCGGTGCTTCGTCGGCGGCGTGGAGTTGAAACGCCGGGCCACCCTGGCGGAGAGTCCTCTCATACCGGGCGCAGTGATCAGTGTGGGAGCGCCTGGGCCGGTGTTCCGTCCCGTCCAGGGGTCTGCCGTGGGCGTCCTCAAGGTGATCGCCGGACCCGACACGGGTCTGACCGTCGCGTTGGGCCCCGGATCCCACACGGTGGCGAGGAACGCGGCGGCGTCGATATGCCTGCGGGATCTGGACGTCTCGCGAAGGGAGCATGTCCGACTGGAGGTATCCTCCGACGCTCGTGTCACCGTGGTGCACAGGGGATCGACCAACGGCGCGTTTGTCGATGGCAGGGAGGTCCTCGACCGGACCGGATGGGAGCCGGGAGGCATACTGCGGATCGGCTCCGACGAACTGAGGTGGGTGCCCTTGTCAGAGGGCGGTCCGCGAGCGGTTCGGGCCGCAGACGGGCGGCTTGACTTCGACCGTCCCTTCGCCTCGGTTCCAGAGGTTCCGATTGCCAAGGTGACCTTACCCGCGCAGCCGGCCAGTTCGCGTGAGTCGGGCGCCATGCAGGTGCTCGCGTATCTGCCGGGAGTCGGAGGAATTCTGCTCGGTTTCGTGTTGCAGCGGCCGTTGTTCGTGTTGTTCGGGATTTTCGCGCTGGTCGCTGCGTTCATCCGGGACAGCATTGTTGATCGGCAGCGTCAGAAGGAAGCGAAGGAGTTGGCTGCGGCGCAAGAAGCCACCCGGCAGGAAATGAGCTCTCATGCGGCCGAGGAACGGCGGGTGCGGCTGCTGCTGGCTCCCGGACCCGCTGAGATTTCCGAAGCCGCCTCCGGAGCACGGCCCGACTTGTGGCCGCGCAGGGTGAACTCCTCCAACGGTTTGGTACTGAGGGTGGGTACAGCCGATCAGCAGGCGTCGGTGGACCTGCGTGGCGAGCCTTGGGAGGGTTTCAGGGTTCCGGTGATGCGAGACGTGCCGGTCACCGTGGATCTGAGCGTCACGGGTGTACTAGGGGTGGCCGGTCCCCGTCCATCGGTGGACGGAATGCTGGGCTGGTTGCTGATTCAGCTCGCGACCCTTCGCGGCCCTGACGATCTCCGCCTTGTGGTGATGATGGCGGACGGGCGCGAGGCACTGGCCTGGACCCGCTGGCTGCCGCACGTGGACGCCGGTCCGGCGGCGGCTGTTCCGTGCCTGCTCGGCAGCACGGACGCCACGCGCACCGCGCGGGTGCAGGAGCTGAGAAGGCTCGTCGCCACGCGGCGGGCCGAAAAGGCCAAGAGCTCCGCCACCCGGTTCGCCGAGGACGTCGTCGTCGTCCTGGACGGCGCGTCGGCCCTGCGGAACCTGCCGGGCATGGACGAGATACTCCACCACGGTCCGGCGGTGGGGGTCTACCTGGTGTGCGCCGACGAGTACGGTGTGAACGAGTGCCGTGGTCTGTGCGAGATGACCGACAGCGCCCTGCGCCTCACCCGAACCCCCGACGCCCCTTCCGTCCCGGCCACACCGCACCTGCTCGACACCGCGGCCGCCGAGCGCCTGGCCCGGGCACTGGCCCCGATGCGTGACCGGATCACTCTCGGATCCGTACTCAACGCCGTTCCCGACCACGTGCGCTTCCTGGATCTGCTGGGCATCGGCAGCCCAGCGGCCGAGGACGTTCAGGCCCTGTGGAACCAGGGGCACGGACCCCGTACGCGCGTGGTGCTGGGGGCGGACGCCGACGGCCCTGTCACGGTGGACCTCGCCGAGCAGGGCCCGCACACCATGCTCGGCGGCGCCACCGGAGCGGGCAAGAGCATCCTGTTGCAGACCCTGGTCACCTCTCTCCTGCTGGCCAACCGGCCCGATGAACTCAACCTCGTCCTGGTGGATTTCAAGGGAGGCAGCGCGTTTCTGCCGTTCGAGCGCTGCCCCCACGTGGTGGCTCTCATCCGCTCCACCGGTGACACCCCGGCCGACGTCTTCGACGACACCGCCGCAGCCCGGGTGCTGGCGTCCGTGCGTGCCGAGGTCAGTCGCCGCGAGTCCCTACTGGCCAGGTACGATGGGGAGATCGACAGGTACTGGAGCGAGCGCCTGAACCATCCGGACCTGCAGCCACTGCCGCGCCTGGTGATGGTGTTCGACGAGTTCGCCCGGGTGCTGGAGACCTCGCCGGACTTCCTCAAGGAACTGGTCAACGTCGCCGCCAAGGGGCGCTCGCTCGGCATGCACCTGGTGCTTGCCACCCAGTCGTTGCAGGGCAAGCTGTCGCCCGAGCTGAAGAACAACATCTCGTTGCGGATCAGCCTGCGGCAGAACGAGGCCGCCGACAGCACCGAGGTGCTCGGCGTACCCGACGCGGCCGCTCTCCCCGGCTCGCTGCGTGGACGCGGCATGATCGTGTGCACCACTGGCGAGACGCGCGTCCCGCAGGTGTTCCAGTCGGGATATCTCGGCTCCCCGCCGCCGTCCGGCAGCGCACCCCCCGTCTCGGTCCGTGCGCTGCGGTGGACGGATTTCGGTGCCCAGCGCCCAGCCGCGCCGGCCCGGCGCGGCGGTGGCCCCACCGATCAGGATCTGGCCATCGCGGCCGTCGAGGAGGCCGCCCGCCGCAGCAGGCTCATGGCCCCGTTCCGGCCCCTGCTGCCCTCGCTACCCATCACCGTGACCCTGGAGGATCTCGCACGCTGCCAGACCACGGCGCCGCCGTCCACCGCAGTGCCCTTCGGTTTGGCCGACGAGCCCGCCCAACAGGCTCAGCCTGCCGACTTCCTCGACCTCGCCGGCCTGGACAGGCTGATGGTCGCGGGCGGCCCCCAATCTGGTCGTACCACCTTCGCCCGCACTCTGATCACCAGTCTGGCCACCAGATTCCGTCCCGACCAGGCCCATGTGTACGTCATCGAACACCGTCCCGCCGGGCTGTCCGAGTACGCCTCGCTGCCGCACTGCGGGGGTGTCTTCTCACCGGCCGAACCCGACCGCATCCGCCGCCTGATCACGTGGCTCGACCAGGAAGTCCAGCGCCGCTCCCACAGCAGCCCGCCCCCGCCCTCCGCAGACCACCCGAGCATCGTTGTCGTGATCGACGGATGGGAGTACTTCGAGGACCACAGCGATCCCTCATTCACCGAGACGTCACTGCTCACAACCCTACGAGGCATCGTCGTCGCGGGAGCCCCCCTGGGCGTACACGTCGTGGCTATCGGCGGGCACGACATGCTTAACCACAAGCTCCCCGCCTTTTACACCCGCCGTCTCCTGCTGCCCTTCCCCAAAGAGGAAACCCGCCGCACCCATCTCACGTCCCGTATGACGAGCCCGCCCCTTCTGCCCGGACGAGCAGTCGACGCCGCCACCGGCCGCCACACCCACATCTGCCTCCCCGTCCTCTTCCCCATCGACCCGGTGTCCCACCCCGGACATCGCGACCCGGCCCGCCTGCCGAAGCGGTTCCCCGCTCTTCCTCCTCGCATAACCATCGACGAACTGCCGGAGCCCCGTTCCCTGCCCTCGCCCACCTGGATTCCCCTCGGTATCGGCGGGAGCGACCACACGACCATCGGCATCGACCTCATGGCCGGCCCGCACCTCCTCCTGGTCTCCGGACCGCCCGGCTCCGGCCGTACCACCACCGCCGGCACGCTCGCCCACGCACTGCGCCGAGTAGGCATCGACGTGCTCGCCATTGCCTCACCACGCTCCCCCCTGCCTGGCATCCTCCCCGACGACCCAGGCATACGTGTTCTCACAGGCATCTCGCACAAGGACAGCGACCTACGCGATGTCGCTACCTCCTTCTCGGGCGGCCCATTTGCCGTGGTGGTCGACGACGCCGACCACATCACCATCTTGCCGACACAGCAGGGTTTCGCCGACGCACCCACCTTGCTCGACGACATCGCCCATCTCTCGGCCCGGGGCCACCAGGCCCTCATTATCACGGCCGACGCCACTCCCGTCCTCACCGGCTTCCCCAGCCCTCTCGCCCGGCTGGTCAACAGCATCGTGGCCACGGGTAGCCGCATCCTGCTCACACCCTCCAACCGCCCCACCGCTATAGCGCACAGCCTGCCGCTGGAGCCCGACCAGTACGTCACTGGCCCGCCCGGACGCGGCTACCTCGCCACCGGTCAGACACTGAACCTGTTGCAACTGGCCGTGGCCGGGCACCTGTCACGTCCCATGCCAGCCAACCGGCGATGAGGGACCTCTCCTTGCAATCCGCACGCATCTCGGCCCGCGGGAGCTACCGGAGGAGACCAGTCTTGACCGAACGATGCACGGCAGCAGGTCGGCCGCTTCCTCCGGGTTGGCCCACTGGTGGGCTTCCAGTTCGTCGTGGGCACCGTCGTCACAGCGGCGCCCGAAAGGTGCAGTGCCGACGTCGAACCAGCAAAGCGGCCGGGCCGCAAAAAGGGGTCCCTGCCGGCGAGTTGGACGACCACGCCATCGGCCGGTCCCGCAGCGGACTGCCCACGAAGATCCACCTTACCGATCAGCAGGCCAACCGGCGGCAGCGTGGACAGGCCGGAGGCAGACCGTATGAGAGCCCCCGGTCGGTGACACGGGCGCGGGCCCTGCCCCAAGACCCTGGCATGAGAGGTCCCGACCCCAGCAGGCCCAGCGCGTGTGAGAGCTCCCGGCCGGTGACGCCGACGGGGGGCCGTGGGCCACGTGTAGCCGCCGCGGCGTGGCAGGCCGTGTTCGTCGCCAGCATCTCCTCCGTGGTGACCGGCACCCGCCGCTGCTCGTGCAGGGCGGTGGAGGTCTCGTTGCCGGTGACGGTTGCCGCCTCCTCGTCGCGGATGTTGCAGATGTTGATGCCATGCATGTTGTGCTGCGCGTGGATCGGCTCGTGCCCGTAGATCAGGAAGGCGGGCGAGACGGCCTCGCCTTCGTGCGCGCCCTCGCTGTCCCGCAGGCCGTGCGGCACGGCCAAGACGCTGGTGCTGCCCCTTCGGGGGGCGTTGAGGGCCGAGCGGGACGTCGAGGGGAATAGCAGACCGAGGCCCGCGCCGAGGAGCACGCCTCCGGGGAGCAGTAAGAGGCCGTGCGGCATGGTGCCGGGCACGGCGCGGTCGATGCGGATGTCGCCGCGGCGCACGGCGGGTGGCAATCTCGACGCACCGCCGGTGTCCGCGATGTGTCGGCGCGTGTAACAGATCACCGGGACGCCGCTGCCTCGGTCCTCGACCAACGGGACACGGAACGGCGCGGTCGCCGAGCCCGGCCTGCTGCTCCTGCGCGACCTGCGAGAACTCCACCTCGCCGCCACGGAGAACTCCCTGCACTGGGAGATGCTGGCCCAGGCCGCACAGGCCACCAAGGACGACGGGCTGCTCGACCTGGCCTCCGCCTGCCACCCGGAGACCTTGCGCCAGATGCGCTGGTCCAACACCATGATCAAAAATCTGGCCCCACAGATCCTGACCAGCCTGTGACCTGCGCCTGGTGATGCGCGCTGAGTCGTCGCTGCAGGACCGGCTCATGGCGGACGGAGCGGCCGCCTCTGTCTTCACCATGACGTTCACGTGACCTCCGCGTTATCCCACCAGGCGCCTGCTTGCCGAGGAGCAAGGACTCACCCCTTCCTCGATGCCCGCGTGGCCCACTGTTGCGGGAAGGGGAGACGGCCAGGCCGGTGGGGGGAGACGGACGAGCGAGCAGGGCCGGGCCTTCGGGGAACGCCGCCTCGGACTGGTGGTGCGGAAACAGGACGAAACGACGACGACGTCGGCATGATCGCGCTGCGCACGCCCCCGCCCTCACAGGAGCGGTGACGCCCCGTGTGGCTGGCGAAGGGTGAACCGCCGACGGGAGCGCGGGCCCGCCGTCCGGCGGCGCTGCAGTACTGGGGGGGGCAGAAGTGGAAGCCAAATTGGTCGGTCGCGCCGTGGGCGGGGACCCAGCTCAGAGGCAGCAGGACAGGCCGGAGAGGGGGTGATCAGCTAGGCGCACAGGCCGCGGCCGCAGGGGCCCTGCATAGTCGCTTCGGGTTTTCATAGCGGGGCGAGCTGACGACGGTGACGACGAGCGGCAGGGCCGTTCGATTCCGGAGTCGTACCAGCCGGACACGAATGCGTCTGCGAAGACGTCCAGAGCTGTCTGGTTCACTCCACGCGGCGCTGTGCAAAGCCCGCCGTGACCACGCCACGTGCGATCAGGCTACTGGGCAAAATGGCCCTCCGGCCGGTCCGAAACGATGGTCCGGGAACCAGCGGTGACGGTCGGCGTGTGCGCCGCAGTATCCCGGGGTACCCGCGCGGACCTCGGGGAACGGAGGCCGTCAGCATGAGCCCGGCACACCAGGATGGTTCGGCATACCGGCGAGCAGCCGATTACGTGGCCGCTGCCCTGATCTACCTGCGCGGCAACGTG
>NZ_JBFAWY010000052.1:0-39057 GCF_040680575.1 Streptomyces sp. NPDC052020 | reverse complement strand
CGGTTACATTCCGAACCCGGAAGCTAAGCTCTACAGCGCCGATGGTACTGCAGGGGGGACCCTGTGGGAGAGTAGGACGCCGCCGAACAATTTTTGGAGGACCCCTGGTCACCAGCGTACAGCTGGGACCAGGGGTCCTTTTGTTTTTCCAGGGCGCGCTGGGTACCCGGCTGCGCGAGAATTAACTTGCGGTACCGAAGACAGGAGTCACCGATGTCCACCAACTCTCCCGACGACCGACCGGAGCGCGACCAGCGGCGACGGGACAGTGGTGACCGTTCTGACCGCGGTGGCTATCGGGGCGGGCCCCGTCGCGGCAGCGAGCGCGGGGACCGTCCGGAGCGCGGCGGCCGGGGCGGTTTCCGCCGTGATGACCGTGACCGCGGCGGTTACGGCCGGGGGGACGACCGTGACCGCGGGTTCCGCAGGGACGGGGACCGCCCCTCGTTCCGCCGGGACGACCGCGACCGCAACGACCGTAACGACCGGGGGGATCGAGGCGACCGGCCGGAGCGCAGCGGCTTCCGTCGTGACGACAGCCGGGGCGAGCGGGGCGGTTTCGTCCGCCGCGATGACCGTAGGGACGATCGTCGTGACGATCGTCGTGACTACCGTCGCGATGACCGTCGTGACGACCGCAGGGTTGACCGCCGGGGCGAGCGCCGGGACGGTGACCGTTTCGGGTATCGGCGTGACGACGACCGGGGATCGCGTGGGGAGCGGGGCGGTTTCGTCCGCCGCGATGACCGCCGTGACGATCGTAGGGATGACCGCCGCGACGACCGTCGTGACGAGCGGCGGGACTTCCGTCGTGACGACAGCCGGGGTGAGCGGGGCGGCTTCGTCCGCCGCGATGACCGCCGCGATGACCGCCGTGACGATCGTAGGGACGATCGTCGTGATGACCGCCGGGACTACCGTAGGGACGACCGCCGCGACGAGCGGCGGGACTTCCGCCGTGACGAGCGGCGGGACTTCCGCCGTGACGACAGCCGGGGTGGCGAGCGCGGTGAGCGCGGTGGGTTCCGTCGCGACGACAACCGTGACAGCCGGCCCGAGCGGGGTGGATTCCGCGGGCGGGACGACCAGCGCGGTGAGCGCGGCGGGTTCCGTGGCCGTGACGAACGCGGCCGTGACGAGCGTGGCCGTGGTGGCTTCGGCCGGCGTGACGACCGTGGGGGACGTCCCGGGGGCTTCCGTGGACGCGACGACCGGCGGGACGACCGTCGTGACGACCGGCGCGGCGGAGGCCGGTTCCGGGATGACCGGGACCGGGACCGCGAGCCGATCAAGCGGCTGCCGATTCCCGAGGACGTCACGGGCGACGAGATCGACAAGGACGTACGGCAGGAGTTGCAGAGCCTGCCCAAGACGCTCGCGGACGACGTCGCCAGGAACCTGGTGATGGTGGCCCGGCTGATCGATGAGGACCCCGAGGCGGCGTACGGGTACTCCAAGGTGGCGCTGCGGCTGGCGTCGCGGGTCGCCGCGGTGCGGGAGGCCGCCGGGTTCGCGGCGTACGCGAGCCAGAAGTACAGCGAGGCGCTGGCCGAGTTCCGGGCCGCGCGGCGGATGACCGGTGCCGTGGACCTGTGGCCGCTCATGGCCGACTGCGAGCGGGGGCTCGGGCGGCCGGAGAAGGCGCTGGAGATGGCCGGGGCGCCGGAGGTGCACAAGCTGGACAAGGCCGGGCAGGTCGAGATGCGGCTCGTCGCGGCCGGCGCCCGGCGTGACATGGGGCAGCTGGACGCGGCCATCGTGACGTTGCAGAGCCCCGAGCTCGCCTCCAACGCCGTACAGCCGTGGACCGCTCGGCTGCGGTACGCCTACGCCGACGCGCTGCTGGCCGCCGGCCGGGAGGGCGAGGCGCGGGAGTGGTTCGCGAAGGCCGTGGAGTCCGACCGGGACGGCAGCACCGACGCGTCCGACCGGCTGGCCGAACTGGACGGTGTGGAGTTCGTCGACGCGCTCGACGAGAAGGCGGCCGAGGGTGAGCCCGCGGACGGCTCCGCCGCCGACGATGACAAGGACTGACGACACGGACTGACGGCACACACGAAAAGGGGCGGGACCCGGTAGAGGGTCCCGCCCCTTTTCGTGTGTCCGGGGTGCGGCGGTCAGAGGTCCAGGGCGCGCAGCACCAGGCCGGAGGCGGGCTTCGGGCCGAACGACGTCGACTTGCGGGGCATCGTGACGCCCTGTCGGGCGAGGTCGCGGACGACCTCCTCGCGGACCGGGTGCATCAGGACCCCCGTACCGCCGTCGCGTTCCGCCTTCTCCACGGTCGCCGCGGTGTCGTGGATGTAGGCGATGTGGGCCGGGGAGTCCTCCGGGACACGCCAGAGGTGGGGCAGGAGCGTGGCGTGCAGGACCGTGGCGTCCAGGGTGCGCCAGGCCGCCGGGCGGTCGGCGGGGACCGTGCGGGCCAGCAGGGCCGGGTCCGGGCGGTCGACGAGATGGAAGGAGCCGTCGCCGGCGAGGAGGAAGGCGTTGCCCGTGCCCGCCGCGTCGGCGAGGGACGTCAGGGCCTCGGCCAGCGGAACGTCGAGGCGGCGGACGCGGAAGCGGCCCTCCAGGGCGGCCACCGCGTCCGCGACCGGCAGGCCGTGCAGAAGGCGGTGGATGGCGCGGACGCGCAAGGGGTAGCGGGCCGTGTCGACCAGGAGGACCAGGCCGTGGTCCCAGGGGCTGGGGGAGGGGTGCTCCGCGCGGAGCCTGCGGTAGGTGGCCCAGCGGTGGTGGCCGTCGGCGATCAGCGCCTGCTGCCGGGCCAGGTCGCTCTGGACGCGGGCCACGTCGCCGGGGTCGGTGACGGCCCACAGGCGGTGGCAGAAGCCGTCGTCCGTCGTGGTCGACAGCAGGGGCGGCCGGCCGGCGGTCCGCTCCACGAGGGCGGCCGTCTCGGCGGCCGTGCCGTCACCGCGGTAGGTCAGGAGCAGGGGCTCCAGGTTGGCCGAGGTCGCGCGCATCAGGGCGGCCCGGTCGGCGACGACGTGCGGCATGACGTCCTCGTGCGGCAGGACCAGCTTCTCGGCGGGCTCCGAGATCCGCAGGGCGCCGATGACGCCGCGCTGGAGCATCCCCGCGCCGTCGCGCTGCTCGTAGACGTACAGCCCCGGTTCGGGGTCGGCGGTCAGGATGCCGTCGGCCAGCCAGCGGCGCAGGGTGCGGGCGGCCTGTTCGTTGCGGGCGGCGGGGGTGGCGGCCTGGGGCAGGATCAGGCGGACGATGTTGTGCGGGTCGGCGGATTCGAGCTGGTGCAGGCCGTCGGGGCGGACCACGACGTCGTACGGCGGGGAGGTCACGGCGGCCAGGCTGCCGACCCGGTCGGGGTCGTAGCGAAGGCCCCGGAACGGGGTGAGTTCGAGGCCCTGGCGCGCCGTTGCCTCCGACTGACCTGCTGTGTTCCTCCCGGCGTCCATCCCGGCATCGTACGTGGGCCGGTGGCATGGGGGATGATCGGGGGAAAGGCCGTCGAACGAGGAGCGATGCGGAATGAGCCGGAGCGTCAGGACGAGGCCCGAGGGCAGTGGGCAGGCCCTGAGCGAGGCGTACGACACGGCGCTGCTCGACCTGGACGGAGTCGTCTACGCGGGCGGGAACGCGATCGCGCACGCCGTCGACTCGCTCGCCGCGGCCCGCGCGGGCGGCATGCATCTGGCGTACGTCACCAACAACGCGCTGCGGACGCCGGACGCGGTCGCCGGGCACCTGACCGAGCTGGGCATACCGACCGGGGCGGACGACGTCATCACCTCGGCGCAGGCGGTGGCGCGGCTGATCGCCGAGCAGGTGCCGCCGGGGGCCCGGGTGCTGGTGATCGGCGGGGAGGGGCTGCGGGTGGCGCTGCGGGAGCGCGGGCTGGAGCCCGTGGAGACCGCCGACGACGACCCGGTCGCGGTGGCGCAGGGGTACGGCGGTCCGGAGCTGCCGTGGGGCCGGTTCGCCGAGGCGTGTTACGCCATCGCGCGGGGGGTGCCCTGGTACGCGTCCAACACGGACCTGACGATCCCCGGCGCGCGCGGTATCGCGCCGGGCAACGGCGCGGCCGTGGAGGTCGTGCGCATCGCGACCGGCGCCACCCCGCAGGTCGCGGGCAAGCCGCTGCCGCCGATGCACCGGGAGACGATCCTGCGGACGGGCGCGCGGCGGCCCCTGGTGGTGGGGGACCGGCTGGACACCGACATCGAGGGCGCGTTCAACGGGGACGTCGACTCGCTGCTCGTCCTGACCGGCGTCACCGACGCGGCCCAGCTGCTCGCCGCGCCGCCGCAGCACCGGCCGACATACGTCGACGCCGACCTGCGGGGGCTGCTCACCGCGCAGCCGGAGATCGCCGGGGAGACGGACGGCGGCTTCCGGTGCGGCGGCTGGACGGCGTCGGCGGGCGCGGAGCAGCTGGTGCTGGAGGGCGACGGCGGGACCCTGGACGGGCTGCGCGCGCTGTGTGCGGCGGCCTGGACGGCGGCCGGGGACGGTGGGTGCGCGCTGGAGGCGGGGAAGGCGCTGGCGCGGCTGGGATTCTGAGGCCGGCGGGAGGTCCCGTACCGGGGCGGTCGGTCACGGGTGGTCCGGCACGGGGGGGCGTCGGGCGGCACGGCGGCGTACGGTGCCCGGGCGGGCGCCGCACGCGGTGGATGGCGGGCTCTTTCCGTCACAGGAGCCGTCTCCTGCGGGCGCTGGGGATCGTGAACCAATGCGAGGGTAGGCTAACCTAACTGCGTGTTGGTCGACAGTCCTCCCGAACAGCGCGCGGAGACCGCCCCCGCGCCCCCGAAACGCCGGGCGATGCGTGCCTTCGGGCTGCTCGTCTCCGTGGCGCTCCTGGTCCTCGTCGCCCTGGCGAGCATCGCGATCGGCGCGAAGGAGCTCTCCCTCGAACAGGTCTGGCACGGCTTGTTCCACGGCTCGGGCGGCTACGGCGACGTCGTGGTGAGCGAGCGGCTGTCGAGGACCGTCCTCGGACTGCTCGCCGGAGCCGCGCTCGGCCTGTCCGGCGCGGTGCTCCAGGCGCTGACCCGCAACCCGCTGGCCGACCCCGGACTGCTGGGCATCAACGCCGGCGCCTCCGCCGCGGTCGTCACCGCGATCACGTTCTTCGGCGTCAGCTCGCTGACGGGATATGTGTGGTTCGCGTTCCTGGGAGCGGCGGCTGTGGGGGCACTGGTGTGGTTCCTCGGCGGCAGCCGGGGGGCGACGCCGGTACGGCTCGCGCTCGCCGGTACGGCGATCAGCGCCGCGCTCTTCGGCTATCTGCAAGCCGTGATGATCATGGATAACGCGGCGCTGGGCGCGATGCGCTTCTGGACGGTCGGTTCGCTGTCCTCGGCGACCGACAAGACCATCGTGCAGGTGCTGCCGTTCTTCGTGGTCGGCTCGGTGCTGGCGCTGAGCCTCGCCCGGCCGCTGAACGCCATGGAGATGGGCGACGACACCGCCAAGGCGCTCGGCGCCAACCTCAACCGCACCCGGGCGCTGGCCATGCTGGCCGCGACGGTGCTGTGCGGCGCGGCGACCGCGGCGTGCGGGCCGATCGTGTTCGTGGGGCTGATGGTGCCGCACGTCGTCCGCTCCTTCACCGGGCCCGACCTGCGCTGGATCCTGCCGTACGCCACGATCCTGTCGCCCGTGCTGCTGCTCGGCGCCGACGTCCTCGGGCGGATCGTCGCGCGGCCCGCGGAGCTCCAGGTCGGCATCGTGACCGCCGTCATCGGCGGCCCGGTGTTCATCTTTCTCGTACGACGGCGGAGGACGGCCCAGCTGTGAAGACCAACCGTGCCGTGCGGACCCCCGGCGGGCTCTCGCTCCGCCTCGATCTGCGCGCCGTGACCGTCGTCGTCCTGCTGCTGGCCGCCGCGCTCGCCGCGAGCGTGGTGCTGATCGGCACCGGCGACTTCCCGATCCCGGCCTCCGACGTGCTCAAGACCCTCCTCGGCCAGGGCAATCCGGGCCAGGAGTTCATCGTCAACGAGCTGCGGCTGCCCCGCGTCCTGGTCGGCCTGCTGGTCGGTGCCTCGCTGGGGCTGGGCGGCGCGCTGTTCCAGGCCATCTCCCGCAATCCGCTGGGCAGCCCGGACGTGCTCGGTCTCGGGCAGGGCGCGACGGCCGGCGCGCTCACGGTGATCGTGCTGCTGTCCGGGGGCGCGGCGCAGGTGACGGCCGGTGCGCTGGTGGGCGGCCTGGTGACCGGATTCGCCATCTACGTGCTTGCCTGGAAGCGAGGTGTGCACGGTTACCGGCTGGTTCTGGTCGGTATCGGTGTGAACGCGATCGTCACGGCGATCAACGGCTATCTGCTCACCAAGGCCGACATCGTCGACGCCGCCCGCGCGGTGGTGTGGATGACCGGATCCCTCAACGGCCGCGGCTGGGACCAGGTGTGGCCGCTGCTGGCGCTGTGCGCCGTCCTCGTGCCGCTGGTCCTCGCCAACGCGCGGGGCCTGCGGATGATGGAGATGGGCGACGACATCTCCCACGCGCTCGGTGTGCGCGTCGAGCGGGTGCGGATGCTGCTGCTGGTCGCCGCCGTCCTGCTCACGGCGTCCGCCACCGCCGCCGCCGGGCCGGTCAGCTTCGTCGCGCTCACCGCACCGCAGCTCGCCCGGCGCCTGACCCGCTCGCCCGGCCCCAATCTGCTGCCGTCCGTGTGCATGGGCGCCGCCCTCCTGGTCACCGCCGACTGGGCCTCGCAGCGGGCCTTCGGCGCCGACCAGCTGCCGGTGGGCGTGGTCACCGGAGTCCTCGGCGGCGCCTACCTGCTGTGGCTGCTGGTCACCGAGCGGAAGAAGGGCCGGATATGAGCGCCCGGACCAGTGCCGGCAGCGGGCTGAACAACCGAAGGAGCACCGTGAACCGTCTGTCCGCCGAGAACGTCACCCTCGCCTACGACCAGCGCGTCATCGCCGAGCAGTTGTCGGTGGAGATACCCGACAACTCCTTCACGGTGATCGTCGGCCCCAACGCGTGCGGCAAGTCCACGCTGCTGCGGGCCCTGTCGCGGATGCTCAAGCCCAGCCAGGGCCGGGTGCTGCTCGACGGGCAGGTCATCCAGTCGATGCCCGCCAAGAAGGTCGCGCGCACCCTGGGCCTGCTGCCGCAGTCGTCGATCGCGCCCGACGGGATCACCGTCGCCGACCTCGTCGGCCGGGGCCGCTACCCGCACCAGGGCATCCTGCGCCAGTGGTCCACCGAGGACGAGCGGGTCGTCCAGGAGTCCATGCGGCAGACCGGCGTCGCCGAACTCGCCGAGCGGTACGTCGACGAGCTCTCCGGCGGCCAGCGGCAGCGGGTGTGGATCGCGATGGCGCTCGCCCAGCAGACGCCGCTGCTGCTGCTCGACGAGCCGACGACCTACCTCGACATCCAGCACCAGATCGACGTGCTCGACCTGTGCGCGCAACTCCACGAGGAACAGGGGCGCACCCTGGTCGCCGTCCTGCACGACCTCAATCACGCCGCCCGGTACGCCACCCACCTCATCGCCCTGCGCGGCGGCAAGGTGATCGCCCAGGGCGCGCCGAACGACATCGTCACGGCCGAGCTGGTCCAGGAGGTCTTCGGCCTGCGCTGCCAGGTGATCGACGACCCGGAGACGGGAACGCCGCTGATCGTGCCGGCCGCGCGCAAGGCGCGCACGACAGCCGGCGCCACCGCCGGGGCCGGGGCCGGGGCCGGGAAGGTGGCGGCTACAAGAGCTTCCTGAGGCGGAACAGGTCGCGCAGGCCGGCTTCCAGCTTCACCCGGCCCGAGCCCCACGCCTTCGCGAAGTTCAGCTCGCCGTCGACCAGCGCCAGCAGGTCGTCCCCGGCCAGGGCCAGTCTGATCTGGGCCTTGTCGCGCGGCGGCCCGCGGAAGGTGTCGTCCACCTCGATCCGGCCGTCCACGAGACGGCCGGCGAAGGTGACGTCGAGATCCTTGATGTGGCAGCTCACCGAACGGTCCAGGGCCGCGGCCTCGCGGACGTCCCCTTCGGTGTTCTGCATGTTGTCCGAAAGTCTGCCGAGTGCGGCGCGGCACTCCTCGATCGTGGCCATCGCGACCGACGTTACCCCAGCGGTTCGCGGTAGCGTCGGGGCATGGACGACGCAGTTCACGAGACCGAGGCCGCCCGGGCCGAGACCCAGGGGGAGGCGGACGCGGAGCACGCCCCCCGCGGCCCCGCTCCGCTGCGCGTCCCCCGCACCCCGACCGGTGACGCCGGGGTGGACGCCCTGCTGGAGCGGCTGGCCGACGCCGACCACCTCGCCACGGACGGACACGTCGAGGTGTACGAGGATGTACACCGGGGGTTGCGCGACGCGCTGACCGCGCTCGACGCCCGCCCGGGACCGCCGGTACCCGCCGGTCACCCGGGCACCACCCCCGACCGGGGCCCTTCGGGCCACGCACCACACTCGACGCACGACCGCAGGAGCTGAACCGAACGTGGCAGGAGTCGCACGCCGCCGTCTCGACGCGGAGCTGGTCCGCCGGAAGCTCGCGCGCTCGCGCGAGCACGCCAGCCAGCTGATCGCCGCCGGGCGGGTCACCGTGGGCAAGACCGTCGCGACCAAGCCGGCCACCCAGGTGGAGACCGCCGCCCCGATCGTGGTGGCGGCCGACGACAGCGACCCCGACTACGTCTCCCGCGGCGGGCACAAGCTCGCCGGGGCGCTCACGGCGTTCGTGCCGCGGGGCCTGGCCGTCGAGGGCCGGCGGGCGCTGGACGCCGGTGCCTCCACGGGCGGCTTCACCGACGTCCTGCTGCGCGCGGGCGCCGCGCACGTCGTCGCCGTCGACGTCGGGTACGGACAGCTCGCCTGGTCGTTGCAGAGCGACGAACGCGTCACCGTCAAGGACCGCACGAACGTGCGCGAACTGACGCCGGAGGCGATCGACGGGGAGCTCGTGGACCTCGTCGTGGGGGACCTGTCCTTCATCCCGCTCGGACTGGTGCTGCCCGCCCTGGCGCGGTGCGCGAAGCCGGACGCCGACCTGGTGATGATGGTCAAGCCCCAGTTCGAGGTGGGGAAGGAGCGGCTGGGTAGCGGCGGAGTCGTCCGCAGCCCCGAGCTGCGGGCCGAGGCCGTGCGGGGCGTCGCCGGCAAGGCGTGGGAACTGGGGCTCGGCGTGAGGGGGGTCACCGCCAGTCCGCTGCCCGGTCCCTCCGGCAACGTCGAGTACTTTCTGTGGCTGCGGGCCGGGGCACCCGAGGCGGACCCGGCCGACATCGACCGTGCAGTGGCGGAGGGGCCGCGTTGACACAGAACCGAGCTCGTACTGTTTTCCTGCTGGCCCACACCGGGCGGCCCGCGGCCGTGCGCAGTGCCGAGCTCGTGGTCAAAGGGCTGCTGCGCTCCGGGCTGGGGGTGCGCGTCCTGGAGGCGGAGGCGTGCGACCTGCCCCTGCCCGACGAGGTGCGGCTGGTCAAGGAGGCCACCCCGGAGAGCCTCGACGGGTGTGAGCTGCTCATCGTGCTGGGCGGTGACGGCACGCTGCTGCGCGGTGCCGAGTTCGCCCGCGCCTCCGGGGTGCCGATGCTCGGCGTCAACCTCGGGCGGGTCGGCTTCCTCGCGGAGGCCGAGCGGGACGACCTCGACCAGGTCGTCGAGCGGGTGGTGAGCCGGGCGTACGAGGTCGAGGAGCGGATGACCGTCGACGTCGTCGTCCACCGCAACGGCGACGTCGTGCACACCGACTGGGCGCTGAACGAGGCGGCCGTGCAGAAGGTGTCCGCCGAGAAGATGCTCGAAGTCGTGCTGGAGATCGACGGGCGGCCGGTGACGGGGTTCGGCTGCGACGGGATCGTGTGCGCGACGCCGACCGGTTCGACCGCCTACGCGTTCTCCGCGGGCGGGCCGGTGGTGTGGCCGGAGGTCGAGGCGCTGCTGATGGTGCCGATCAGCGCGCACGCGCTGTTCGCCAAGCCGCTCGTGACCTCGCCGGACTCCGTGCTGGCCGTGGAGGTGCTGCCGCACATCCCGTCCGGGGTCCTGTGGTGCGACGGACGGCGGACCGTCGAGCTGCCGCCCGGGGCCCGGGTGGAGGTGCGGCGGGGAGCGGTGCCGGTGCGGCTGGCCCGGCTGCACCACTCCTCGTTCACCGACCGGCTGGTGGCCAAGTTCGCGCTGCCGGTGTCCGGATGGCGCGGGGCGCCGCACTAGGGGCCTCCACGGGGCGTGGCCGGTCGTGCCCTCAGCCCGCCCCGGAGGGGCGTCCACTCGCCCGGGTGACAAAGGCGGGCCGGTCGCACTCCCCCGCCCGGACCTCGTAAGGTCATGTCCGTGTTGGAGGAGATGCGGATACGGTCGCTCGGAGTGATCGACGACGCGGTCGTCGAGCTGTCGCCCGGCTTCACCGCCGTCACCGGTGAGACGGGCGCGGGCAAGACCATGGTGGTCACCAGCCTCGGATTGCTGCTGGGCGGGCGCGCCGACCCGGCCCTGGTGCGGATCGGCGCCAAGAACGCGGTCGTGGAGGGGCGGATCGCCGTACCCGCCGGTGCCTCCGCCGTCGTACGGGCCGAGGAGGCGGGCGCCGAGCTGGACGACGGGGCACTGCTGATCAGCCGTACGGTCTCCGCCGAGGGACGGTCGCGGGCGCATCTGGGCGGCCGGTCGGTGCCCGTGGGGCTGCTCGCCGAGCTCGCCGACGAGCTGGTGGCCGTGCACGGGCAGACCGACCAGCAGGGCCTGCTCAAGCAGTCCCGGCAGCGGCAGGCGCTGGACCGGTACGCGGGCGACGCGGTCGCCGGGCCGCTCGCCAAGTACGCCGCGGCGTACAAGCGGCTGCGGACCGTCACCGCGGAGCTGGAGGAGATCACCACGCGCGCGCGGGAACGCGCCCAGGAAGCCGACATGCTGCGCTACGGGCTCGACGAGATCGCCGCCGTCGAGCCGCGCCCCGGCGAGGACGCGGAGCTGGCGGAGGAGGCGGAGCGGCTGGGGAACGCCGAGGCGCTGGCGTCGGCCGCGACCGCCGCGCACGCCGCGCTCGCGGGCGACCCGGAGGACCTGGAGGGCGTCGACGCGGCGACCCTCGTCGCGGGCGCCCAGCGCGCCCTGGACGCCGTACGGTCGCACGACCCGGCGCTGGCACCGCTCGCGGACCGGATCGCGGAGATCGGCATCCTGCTGCGCGATGTGGCGGGCGAGCTCGCCGGGTACGCCGACGACCTGGACGCCGATCCGCGGCGGCTGGCGGCCGTCGAGGAGCGGCGGGCCGCGATCAACGGGCTCACCCGGAAGTACGGCGAGGACGTCGCCGCCGTCCTGGAGTGGGCCGAGCGGAGCGCGGCCCGGCTGACCGAACTGGACGGCGACGACGAGCGGATCGGTGAGCTGACCGCCGAGCGGGACGCCCTCCGTGCCGAACTGGGCGGGCTGGCGCAGGCGCTGACGGACGCGCGGACGGAGGCCGCGGAGCGGTTCGCCGCCGCCGTCACGGCCGAGCTGGCCTCGCTGGCCATGCCCCACGCGCGCGTGTCGTTCGCCATCAGGCAGACCGAGGACCCCGAGGGCGTGGAGGTCGGCGGGCGCACGGTCGCCTACGGGCCGTCCGGCGTCGACGAGGTGGAACTGCTGCTCGCCCCGCACCCCGGCGCGCCGCCGCGGCCCATCGCCAAGGGCGCCTCCGGCGGTGAGCTGTCGCGTGTGATGCTGGCGGTCGAGGTCGTCTTCGCGGGAACCGACCCGGTGCCGACGTACCTGTTCGACGAGGTCGACGCCGGGGTCGGCGGCAAGGCGGCCGTCGAGATCGGGCGGCGCCTGGCCCGGCTGGCGAAGACCGCGCAGGTCGTGGTCGTCACGCATCTGCCGCAGGTGGCCGCGTTCGCCGACCGGCAGCTGCTGGTGGAGAAGACGAACGACGGGTCGGTGACCCGGTCCGGCGTGAAGGCCCTGGAGGGCGAGGAACGCATCCGCGAGCTGTCCCGGATGCTCGCCGGGCAGGAGGACTCCGAGACGGCCCGGGCGCACGCGGAGGAACTGCTGGCCACGGCGCGCGCGGACGTGTAGGACGCCCGGCGCGGCCCCGCGCGGCGGGCCCGGCGTTCCGTCCCGCGTGGCGGGTCCGGCATCCGTCCCGCGCGGCGGGGGCGCCCGCCGGGCAGGGCGAGGGGGGGGGCCGGCCGTGTGGCCGTGTCCCCGCCTCCCGGGACGGGTCCCGGGTGTCAGAGGCGCCTCGTAGGGTGGCCGGATGATCAGCCGCGCACCTGGAACCGGATCATCCTTCGGACTCGCCGCCGTGCTCACCCGGGCCGGCGTGACCGCGCTGCGCGCCGTCGCCCCGGGCGGGCGGGGGCGCTGGGAGCGGACCAACCACGCCGGCCGCACCGTCGCGCTGCACGCCGGGCCCGCGTGCGCCGTCGCGGCGGCCGTCGCGGCCGGGCGCGTCCGGCCGGCCGCCGGGCTCGCGGTGCTGGCCGCCGGTGCCTGCGGGGCGTACGACGACACGGCCGGGGCCGGCGATCCCCGGCGCGGCTTCCGGGCGCATCTGTCGGCGCTGCGGCAGGGCGAGGTCACCAGCGGCGCGGTGAAGCTGTTCGGGATCTCCGCGGCCGGGCTCGCCGCGGGCGCCCTGCTCAAGGAACGGGCGCTCGACAAGGTGCTGGCGGGTGTGGTGATCGCGGGAACCGCGCACCTCGTCAACCTCGTGGACGTACGGCCCGGTCGGGCCGCGGCCGCGGTGCTCGCGCTGGGAGCGCCGGGGCTGCCGCGGAAGGGCCCCGGGGCGCGGTGCGCGGCCGCCGCGATGGGAGCCGCCGCCGCCGTCCTCCCCGACGACCTCGGGGAACGCGAGATGCTCGGCGACACGGGCGCGCACGCGCTGGGCGCGGCCCTGGGGGCGGCGGTCGCCGTCTCGCGCGGGCGTGCCGGGCTGGCCGCGCACGCCGCCGCGCTGGTGGCCGCGGCGGTGTGCGGGGATCGGGTGAGCGCGGCCGCCCGGTGGGCCGGCCCGCGCGGGTGCGCGGGGTGAGCGTGGTGGTCCGCGGGGGCGGATGAGCCGGGTCGCGCGAGGGCGGGCGGGGCGGTCCCGGGCGGGGACCAGGCGCGGTGGCGGCGGGTCATGCCGTCCGGCACGGGGGTGTCCGGGGTGCGCGAGGTGAGCGGCGCCGTGCCACGGGAGCGGTGGAGTCGCGCGCGGATCGTCCCGTCTGGGGACGGCCGTTCGCCCCCTCACTCCTGTGGGTGACCCGGAGAGCCGTTCCGCCGGGGCTTCGCGGAGGCGGCGTTGCCGGAACAGCCCCGCGTCCTGGCATTCTTGGCAAAGGAGCCGGAGAAAAGCGCACGGTGCGCCCTGTCGCTCCATCCTTCTGTACGTTCTTCGTGTCCGCCCGACGCCGAACCAGGAGCCCCGGCCAGGTGACCCCCGTGAGCAGCCACGCACCGCACGGCCAGTCGCCGCTGCGCACCGTGCAGGTGCTGGGCGGCGGCAACGCCGGCAGCAGCGCCCACGTGCGCTCGCTGGCCGCGGGGCTCGTCGCACGGGGCGTGAAAGTGACGGTCTGCGCCCCCGTCGAGGCGGAACACGCCTACGACTTCACCGGCGCCGGCGCCGACCACGTGCACGTGCCGCGCAGCAGCGATCCGGTCGCCGTGGCCGCGCTGCGGACGGCCTGCGCCGACGCCGACCTGGTGCACGCGCACGGGCTGCACGCCTCCTTCCGCGCCGTGCTCGCCCTCGGCGGGCGCCGCGTGCGTACCCCGCTCGTCGTCACCTGGCACGACCGCGCCCACGCCGAAGGGCCGCGCGCCCAGCTGCTGCGCGTGCTGGAGCGGCGCGTGATGCGGGCCGCCACCGTGGTGCTCGGCACCACCTCCGACCTGGTCGACCGGGCACGGCGGACGGGCGCGCGGGACGCCCGCCTCGCCGCCGTCGCGCTCCCCGGCTCCCGCCGCCCCGCCCCCGGCGAGGACCCGGACGGGAGGCGTTCCAAGCTGCGGGCCGAACTGGGCGCGACCGGCCGCCCCCTGCTCGTCGCCGTCGGCTCCCTCGACCGGCACCGGGGCTACCACGTCCTGCTCGACGCCGCGCGCGCGTGGCGCCGCCTCGACCCGGTGCCGCTCGTCGTCGTCGCCGGGGAAGGACCGCTGCGCGCGGCGTTGCAGCGGAGGATCGAGGACGAGGGGCTGCCGGTCCGGCTCGTCGGCCGCCGCGACGACATCACCGACCTGCTCGCCGCGGCCGACCTCGCGCTGCTGCCGAGCCGCCGGGAAGCGCGTTCCCTCCTCGCCCAGGAGGCCCTCCACGCGCGCGTGCCGCTGGTCGCGACCGACGCCGGCGGCATCCCCGAACTCGTCGGTGACGCCGCCGAACTCGTGCCGTACGGGGACGCGGAGGCACTCGCCGAGGCCGTCGTCCGGCTCCTCGGCGACCCCGGGCGGCGGCAGGAGCTGCGGGAGAGGGGGACCCGGCAGGCGGCCACCTGGCCGACCGAGGACGAGACCGTCGCCCAAGTGCTCAGCGTGTACGACGAACTGACGCAGCTCCAGCCGTTCGTCTAGCCGTCCGCCGTCCGGAACGGGCCGGACCCCGCGAGCCCGGCGTGATCCGGAGGAGAGGCCCTGGCGGGGGCGCCCTCAGGGCACGTGCCGCCGGGCGCGCAGGGCCAGGCTCAACGCCAGCACCGTCTGCGGGTCGTCGAGGTCCGTGCCGAGCAACTCGCCGATGCGGGCGAGGCGGTTGTAGAGCGTCTGCCGGTTGAGGTGGAGCTCGCGGGCCGTCTCCGCCTTGCGGCCGGCGTGCGCCAGGTACGTCTCCAGGGTGGGCAGCAGGGGAGGTCTGGAGCGCCGGTCGTGGTCGCGCAGGGGACCGATCGCGCGGTCCACGAACGCCGCCAGGTCCGGGTGGTCGCGCAGCCGCCACAGCAGCAGGTCGATGTCGAGGCGGCGGGCATCGTACCACGGCCGGTCCGGCAGGCCCTGCGCCGCCGTCGCCGTCTCCGCCGCGTGCCGCAGCCCCGCCGAGGCCGCCGCCCAGCCGCCGGCCGGCCCGGCCACCACGACGGGCGGCTGGGCACCCGGCCGCCGCATCCCCGCCCGCTCCACGCCCGCCCGCAGCGCCGCCGCGACCCGGTCCGCGACCGCCGTCCGCTCCGACTCCGAGCGCAGACCGAGCAGCAGCGGCACGCGGCCCTCGACGGGCCGCACGCCCAGCAGGACGGGAACACCGACCGACGCCAGCTCCTCCGCGACCGCGCGCGCCAGCACCGCCCAGCCGCCCCCGGCGGGCGACAGGGCGTCGCCCAGCCGCATCACCACCGGCAGCAGCGGGCCGCCGCCCGGCTTGAAGCCGAGGACGCGGGCCTGGGCCGGGGCGTCCTCCGCCGCGATGCGGCCCTCGGCGAGGTCGGTGAGGAAGTCGCCGCGCCCGCGCGCCGCCAGCTCCTCCTCCTGGCGGGCCTGCATCAGCACCACGGCGAGGATGCCCGCCGCCCGCTCCGCCGCCATCCGGTGCACCGGGGCCAGGGGAGCCCGGACGGGCAGCAGCACGAGCCGCGCCCGGACCGGTCCGGAGCCGGGCCCGCCGCCGGGTACGTCGACCAGGACCGAGCCCGCGGGCGGCGGGGCGTCCTTGTGCTGGCCCCGCAGGCCCTCCCACACCTGGAGCGGGTCGGCGCCCTCGGGGCCCGCCCCGGCGGCGTACAGCAGCCGGCCGTCCGCCGTCTCCAGGAAGACCGGGTTGCCGCCGAAGTCGGCGAGGATGCCGAGCGCCCGGGGCACCCCGCCGCCGCCCAGCAGGGCCTCGGTGCAGCGGTGGTGGACCTCCTCGGCGCGCTGGAGCAGCGCGTAGTGGCCGTTGACGATCTCGGTGTGGATCTCCTCGGTGACCGTCACGAACGGCACCTCGCGGTGCAGTTGCACCAGGGGCAGGCCCGCCGTCCGGGCGGTGTCGACGAGGGCCGCGGGCAGACGCGTGAAACGCGGGCCCAGCTCCACCACCAGGGCCGCGATGCCCCGCTCGGCCAGGGCGCGCACGAACGCCCGCTGCTCGGCGGCGCGGGCGCCGAGGCCGTAACCCGTGGTCAGGAGCAGTTCGCCGCCCTTGAGCAGGGACGCGATGTTGGGCACCTCGCCCGCGTGCACCCAGCGCACGGTGCGGCGCAGCCGGTCCGCGCCCGCCAGCACCTCGGGCAGTCCGCTGCGCAGCCCGGGCAGTTCCAGGGCCCGCTGCACGGTGATCCCGGCGCCGTGGGTGTCGAATCCGCTGTCCGTGCCGCTGTTCATGGGCCGGACGCTACCGGCGCGCGTGCTGCGGGGACATCTCCGGGCGGTTACGGCGGCGATCACCGGGCCCTGGCACCCGACAGAGCGTCGCGCCCGGCGCCGGATCGCGCGACCCCGTGTCTGTTGTGGCGCACATCACGCCTCCGCCACACTGGCGCATCCGGACGAGGAGCCCGTTCCGATCTTCGGATTTCGTTGCGAAGGCATGTCACCAAGGCTGAGAGGGGCGGACATGGCAGATACACCCACGCGCGAGGTGCACCGGCTCAAAGCCGACTCGGTAGGGCTGGTGGGCGTGGTCTTCATGGCGGTCGCCACCGCCGCCCCGATCACCGCGATGACCGGCAACCTGCCCATCGCGGTCGGCTTCGGCAACGGCACCGGCGCGCCGGCCGGCTACCTCTTCGCCACGCTCGTGCTGACGGTGTTCTCCGTCGGGTACGTCGCCATGGCCCGCCGGATCACCGCCGCGGGCGCCTTCTACGGCTACATCTCGCACGGTCTGGGCCGGATCGCCGGCATGGCCTCCGGGATGCTCGCCGTGCTGGCGTACATCGTCTTCGAGGCGTCCATCGTCGGCGTCTTCTCCTACTTCGCGCAGACCACCGTGCACGACCAGCTCGGCATCGACCTGCCCTGGATCCTGTACGCGGCGGCGATGCTGCTGGTCACCGCGGTGCTGTCGTACTTCGACATCAACCTGACGGCGAAGGCGCTCGGCGTGATGCTGGTCGCCGAGACCGCCGTGCTGTTCGCCACCGCCACCGCCGTCCTGCTGCACGGCGGCGGCCCGGACGGCATCCCCGTCGAGCCGGTCGATCCGGTCAACGCCTTCACGGGCTCCTCCGCCGGGCTCGGCCTGTTCTTCGCCTTCTGGTCCTGGGTCGGCTTCGAGTCGACGGCGATGTACGGGGAGGAGTCCCGGAATCCCAAGCGCGTCATCCCGCGCGCGACGATCATCTCGGTCGTCGGCGTCGGCCTGTTCTACATCTACGTCTCCTGGATGACCATCGCCGGCAACGGCCTGAAGGGCTCGGTGGAGGTCTCCGCCGGCTCCAGCCCCCTGGACCTGTTCTTCGATCCGGCCCGCGCCTACATCGGAGCCTGGGCGGTCGACGCCTTCCAGTGGCTGCTGATCACCGGCTCGTTCGCCTGCGGCATGGCCTTCCACCAGTGCGCGGCCCGCTATCTGTACGCCATCGGCCGCGAGGGCTTCCTGCACCCGGCCCTGGGCCGCACCCACGCCCGGCACGGATCGCCGTACCTCGCCTCCTGCGTCCAGTCGGTCATCGCGTCCGTGCTGGTCGGGGCGTTCTGGCTGACCGGGCAGGACCCGTACGTCCACCTGTACACGCTGCTGGCGATCCTCGGCACGATGGCGATCCTCATCGTGCAGACGCTGTGCTCCTTCGCGGTCATCGGCTACTTCCGGAAGAACCACCCGGAGGACCGGCACTGGTTCCGCACCCTGACCGCCCCGCTGCTCGGCGGCATCGGCATGATCGCGGTGGTGGGGCTGCTGGTGGTGAACCTGGACACCGCGGCCGGCACGGCGGCCGGCTCGCTCTTCTTCGAGGCCGTCCCGTGGATCGTGGGGCTGGTCTTCTTCGGCGGCCTCGGGCTCGGACTGTATCTGCGGGCCCGGCGGCCGGAGCGCTACGAGATCATCGGCCGGATCGTCCTGGAGGACGCGGCCGAACGCACGGACGACGACGTGAAGGAAGCCCCCGCCCACGCCTGAGGAGCCCGCCATGTCCCGTACGCACGCCCTGCACGTCCTGCGCACCCTCGCCGCCGACCACACCGCCGCCCGCCGCCTCCGCCTGCCCGTGGCCGAGGCGCGGGACGTCCGCCGCCGCTCGGTGCTGAAGGGCGCCGCCGCCCTCGGGGCGGCCCCGACCGTCACCGCCGCGCCGCGAGCGGCCGCGGCCGCACGCGGCGCCGCCCCCCGCATCGCCGTCGTGGGCGCCGGCATCGCCGGCCTGACCGCCGCGCTCACCCTGCACGACGCCGGGTACCCCTGCACCCTCTACGAGGCCCATCCGGACCGGGTCGGCGGACGGATCCACACCCAGCGCGGCCACTGGGCCCACGGCCAGACCTCCGAGATCGGCGGAGAACTGATCGACACCGGCCACAAGAAGATGCTCGAACTGTGCCGCCGCTTCTCCCTGCCGGTCGAGGACTTCCTCGGCGGCGGCCCGAACGGCGCCGAGGAAGTCCTGTGGTTCGACGGCGCCTACTACCCGCGCGAGCGGGCCGAGGAGGACTTCAAGGAGGTCTACCAGGCCCTCCACCGCGACCTGAGGGACGCGGGCGAGGTGAGGTGGAACCGGACCACCGCGGCCGGTACGGCGCTGGACACCATGTCCCTGTACGACTGGATCGAGTCACGCGTCCCCGGCGGGCACGACTCCCGGCTGGGCCGCTTCTTCGACGCCGCCTACACCGTCGAGTACGGCGCCGACACCGCCGAGCAGTCCGCGCTGGCCCTGGTGCTGCTGATGGGCTACCAGACCAATCCCGGCAACTTCAACGTCTGGGGCCTGTCCGACGAGCGGTACCACATCGTCGGCGGCAACGACCGGCTCCCGCGCGCCATCGCCGGCGCCCTGCCCGAGGGAACGGTCCGGCACGGCTGGTCCCTGGAGGCCGTACGCGCGGGCGCCGACGGCACGCAGACGCTCACCTTCAGCGAGTCGGGAGCGGTGCGGACGGTCACCGCCGACCACACCGTGCTGTGCGTGCCGCTGCCGGTGCTGCAACGGATCGACCTCACCCGGGCCGGGTTCGACACCCGGATGCGGAACCTGCTGCGCGACGCCCGCATGGGGCACTGCACCAAGCTCACCATGCAGTTCACCTCCCGGCCCTGGCGGGGCACCGGCCCCTGGCCGGGCGTCTCGGCGGGCGACTGCTTCACCGACGCCCGCGTCCAGCAGACCTGGGACACCACCAAGATCCAGCCGGGCACCGGCGGCATCCTCATCCAGTACGGCGGCGGCAGCCTCGCCAAGGCGCTGGCACCGGCCGGGCCGTTCTCCTACGAGAGCGACCCGTACGTCGCCGGGCTGGCGAGGACGTACCTCAAGGAGATCGACGCGTTCTTCCCCGGCACGTCGGCGGCCTGGACGGGCCGGGCCCAGCTGTCCGCCTGGCATCTCAGCCCGTACGCGCTGGGCGCCTACTCGTACTGGCCGGTGGGCTATCTCCACCGGTACGCGGGCTACGAAGGCGCGGCGCAGGGCAACGTCCACATCGGCGGCGAGCACTGCTCGTACGACTTCCAGGGGTTCATGGAGGGCGGCGCCACCGAGGGGGAGCGGGCGGCGCGGGAGGTGATCGCCGCGCTGGGATGATCCGACGGCGGGGGTGCCCGGCGGCCGCGGTCCGCGGCCCCCGGGCACCCCCCCTCAGCCTCCGTACGCCCCCGAGGCCGTCAGCCTCAGGGCCGTGTCGATGAGCGGCACGTGGCTGAACGCCTGCGGGAAGTTGCCGACCTGGCGCTTCAGGCGCGGGTCCCACTCCTCGGCGAGCAGGCCGAGGTCGTTGCGCAGGGACAGCAGCTTCTCGAACAGCCGGCGGGCCTCGTCCACGCGGCCGATCATCGCCAGGTCGTCCGCCATCCAGAACGAGCAGGCCAGGAAGGCGCCCTCGTCGCCCGGGAGGCCGTCGACGCCCGCGCTGTCGCCCTCGGTCGGGTAGCGCAGGATGAAGCCGTCCGGCGTGGACAGTTCCCGCTGGATCGCCTCGATGGTGCCGATCACCCGCTTGTCGTCGGGCGGCAGGAAGCCCATCTGCGGGATCAGCAGCAGCGAGGCGTCCAGCTCCTGGGAGCCGTAGGACTGGGTGAAGGTGTTGCGCTCCTTGTCGTAGCCCTTCTCGCACACGTCCCGGTGGATGTCGTCGCGCAGCCGCTTCCAGCGTTCCAGCGGGCCGTCGGCGTCACCGGACTCGATCAGCTTGATGGTGCGGTCGACGGCGACCCAGGCCATCACCTTGGAGTGCACGAAGTGGCGGCGCGGGCCGCGCACCTCCCAGATGCCCTCGTCCGGGTCCTGCCAGTGGTCCTCCAGGTAGCGGATCAGCTTCAGCTGGAGCAGCGAGGCGTAGTCGTTGCGGGCCAGGCCCGTCATGTGCGCCAGGTGCAGGGCCTCGGTGACCTCGCCGTACACGTCGAGCTGGAGCTGGTGGGCGGCGCCGTTGCCGACCCGGACGGGGGCGGAGTCCTCGTAGCCGGGCAGCCAGTCCAGCTCCGCCTCGCCGAGCTCGCGCTCGCCGGCGATGCCGTACATGATCTGGAGGTTCTCCGGGTCGCCGGCCACCGCGCGCAGCAGCCACTCGCGCCAGGCGCGGGCCTCCTCGCGGTAGCCGGTGCGCAGCAGCGAGGACAGGGTGATCGCCGCGTCGCGCAGCCAGGTGTAGCGGTAGTCCCAGTTGCGCACGCCGCCGATCTCCTCCGGCAGGGAGGTGGTGGGCGCCGCGACGATGCCGCCGGTCGGGGCGTAGGTGAGGGCCTTCAGCGTGATCAGGGAGCGGATCACGGCCTCGCGGTAGGGGCCGTGGTACGTACAGTGCTCCACCCACTCGCGCCAGAACTCCTCCGTCGCCTCCAGCGACTGCTCCGGCTCCGGCAGCGGCGGCGCCTCCTTGTGCGAGGGCTGCCAGGAGATGGTGAACGCGATCCGGTCACCGGGCGTGACGGTGAAGTCCGCGTAGGTGGTCAGGTCCTTGCCGTAGGTCTCGGACTCCGTGTCGAACCACACGGAGTCCGGGCCGGCGACCGCGACCGTGCGCCCGTCGTGCTTGTGCACCCACGGCACCACCCGCCCGTAGCTGAACCGCATCCGCAGCTCCGACCGCATCGCCACCCGGCCGGAGACGCCTTCCACGATGCGGATCACCTGCGGGGCGCCGTCGCGCGGGGGCATGAAATCGGTCACGCGGACCGTGCCGCGCGGGGTGTCCCACTCGGATTCCAGGATCAGCGAGTCGCCCCGGTAGGAGCGCCGGTCGGCGGCCGGGGGCCGGGCGTCCGCGGCGTGGGCGGGCCCGAGCCGCCAGAAGCCGTGTTCCTCCGTGCCGAGCAGACCGGCGAAGATGGCGTGCGAGTCGAAGCGGGGCAGGCACAGCCAGTCGACTGTGCCGTCCCGGCAGACCAGGGCAGCGGTCTGCATGTCTCCGATGAGTGCGTAGTCTTCGATGCGCCCGGCCACGTGCAACTCCAGTCGAACGGCCACGTCACCCCGCGAGGGGGCGGTCGCTAGTGCGGTCAAGGGGTGGTTGTGATGCGTCGTTGAACAGTGAAGCAAAACAGCCGGCCGGCTGGGCGGCCGACCACTGTGAAGCCAAGAGACAATTGTTGCTCAACGAACTGACGAGCTCTCGTTGTTCCGGTACGGGAGGGCGTGGGGTGGTGCCGCGCAGCCGGCCGGGCTCGGCAGTGAATGTCCGAGCAGGATACGACGCACGCAGATGATCTGGGGGCCGCTCGGGGGAAGCCGTCTCCGCCGAACGGGTGAGCGCCGGAGATCTGCCGCGCCGGGGCCCCGCCCTGTGCCCGCGCGTGCGCGGAGCGTGGCCGGAAGCCATCGCCTCCGGGCGCTGATACGCTGGTAGCCCGTGGACCGGTGGGCGCCCCCGGAAGGAAAGAAACCGCAGGGGACCCCCGAACCGCAGCGACGGCACCGCCGGAAACCTCCGGCAGGAAGCCGCCCCGCACCCCCAGACAGCGACCACGGGAGCCCCCTCTTGGCCATGCCGCCCAAATCCTCGACGACCAAGCACATCTTCGTCACCGGGGGTGTCGCCTCCTCTCTCGGCAAGGGGCTGACCGCCTCCAGCCTCGGCATGCTGCTCAAGGCACGGGGCCTGCGCGTCGTGATGCAGAAGCTCGACCCCTACCTCAACGTCGACCCTGGCACGATGAACCCGTTCCAGCACGGCGAGGTCTTCGTCACCAACGACGGCGCCGAGACCGACCTGGACATCGGCCACTACGAGCGGTTCCTCGACCGCGACCTCGACGGCTCCGCCAACGTCACCACCGGCCAGGTCTACTCGACGGTGATCGCCAAGGAGCGCCGCGGCGAGTACCTCGGTGACACCGTGCAGGTCATCCCGCACATCACCAACGAGATCAAGCACCGCATCCGCCGCATGGCCACCGACGAGGTGGACGTCGTGATCACGGAGGTCGGCGGCACGGTCGGCGACATCGAGTCGCTGCCGTTCCTGGAGACCGTCCGCCAGGTCCGCCACGAGGTCGGCCGGGACAACGTCTTCGTGGTGCACATCTCGCTCCTGCCCTACATCGGCCCTTCGGGTGAGCTGAAGACCAAGCCGACGCAGCACTCCGTCGCCGCCCTGCGCAACATCGGCATCCAGCCCGACGCGATCGTGCTGCGCTGCGACCGTGAGGTACCCACGGCGATCAAGCGCAAGATCTCGCTCATGTGCGACGTCGACGAGGCCGCCGTCGTCGCCTGCCCCGACGCCCGCTCGATCTACGACATCCCGAAGGTCGTGCACGCCGAGGGCCTGGACGCCTACGTCGTCCGGAAGCTGGACCTGCCGTTCCGCGACGTGGACTGGACGACCTGGGACGACCTGCTCGACCGCGTCCACAACCCCGACCACGAGGTCACCCTCGCCCTGGTCGGCAAGTACATCGACCTGCCCGACGCCTATCTGTCGGTCACCGAGGCGCTGCGCGCCGGCGGCTTCGCCAACCGCGCCCGCGTGAAGATCAAGTGGGTCACCTCGGACGACTGCAAGACCCCGGCCGGCGCCAAGGCGCAGCTCGGCGACGTCGACGCCATCTGCATCCCCGGCGGCTTCGGCGACCGCGGCGTGCTCGGCAAGGTCGGCGCGATCAAGTACGCCCGGGAGAACAAGGTCCCGCTGCTGGGCCTGTGCCTGGGCCTGCAGTGCATCGTGATCGAGGCCGCCCGCAACCTGGCCGGCATCACCGACGCCAACTCCACCGAGTTCGACCCGGCCACCGCCCACCCGGTCATCTCCACCATGGCCGAGCAGCTCGACATCGTCGCCGGCGAGGGCGACATGGGCGGCACGATGCGCCTGGGCATGTACCCGGCCAAGCTGGCCGAGGGCTCCATCGTGCGCGAGGTCTACGACGGCAAGGAGTACATCGAGGAGCGGCACCGCCACCGCTACGAGGTGAACAACGCCTACCGCGCGGAGCTGGAGAAGAAGGCCGGCATCGTCTTCTCCGGCACCTCGCCGGACGGCAAGCTCGTCGAGTACGTGGAGTACCCGCGCGAGGTCCACCCCTACCTCGTCGCCACGCAGGCCCACCCGGAGCTGCGGTCGCGTCCGACCCGCCCGCACCCGCTGTTCGCCGGGCTGGTGAAGGCGGCCGTGGAGCGGCAGCAGGCCGGGCGGAAGATCGCCAAGTAGCGCGGCGGCGGTACGGTGGCCGGGGTGCCAACCTTCGAAAGGTGGGCACCCCGGCTGCGTTCGTACCGCGTACTTCTGCACATCTGGAAGGGTCTGGAAGGACAGGCATGACGATCAAGGACACCCGCGAGGAGTGGGAGATCCGGGCGACGGACATCCCCTTCCGGGGCAAGAAGACCTCCGTCCGCACCGACGACGTGGTCATGCCCGACGGCACGGTGGTGACCCGCGACTACCAGGTCCACCCCGGCTCCGTGGCCGTGCTCGCCCTGGACGACGCCGACCGCGTCCTGGTCATCCACCAGTACCGGCACCCCGTACGCCGCAAGCTGTGGGAGATCCCGGCCGGCCTGCTCGACGTCCCCGGCGAGAACCCGCTGCACGCCGCCCAGCGCGAGCTGTACGAGGAAGCCCACGTCAAGGCCGAGGACTGGCGGGTGCTGACCGACGTCTACACCACCCCCGGCGGCTGTGACGAGGCCGTGCGGATCTTCCTCGCCCGCGGTCTGTCCGAAGCCGAGGGCGAGCGCTTCGAGGTCGAGCACGAAGAGGCCGACATGGAGCTGAAGCGGGTTCCCGTCGCGGAGCTGGTCCGCGGGGTGCTCGCCGGGGAGTTGCAGAACAACTGCCTCGTCGTGGGCGTCCTCTCCCTGGTCGCCGCTCGCCAGGGCGACGGGTTCGACGCGCTGCGTCCGGCCCAGGCGCCGTGGCCGGCCCGTCCTTTCGCGTCCTGAGGCGTTCCGGGGAGGACGCCCGCGTCCTCCCCACCCACCGGTGTGACGATCTGCTGATCCGATCGGGGGACGTGCCCGCCGCGCTCCTCCCGGCCCGTCGCAGAGCGTGAACTAGGCTCGGAAAACGCCCGCACCGGAGTTCCGGCGGGCGTCGGCGTGCGGTGGGACCGGGAGTGTGGCCCGTGACGGATCAGGCGGTGGACACGGACGGCGTGCGGCTGTCGGGCGACATTGCCGGGGGCGCCGCGGCGGCGGGCGGCTTCCTGGGCCGCACCCGCGAGCTGAAGGAACTGCGCGCCGACATCGAGCGGGCCGGCCTGGACACCCTCTCCGGCCGCAAGGCCCCCCGCGCGCGCGTGCTGCTCATCGCCGGCCGGCCCGGCTCCGGCCGCACCACGCTCGCCGGGGAACTGGTCCGCCAGGTCGCCGGCCGCTACCCCGACGGAGTGCTGCGGGTCCGGCTGAGCGAGCCCGACGGCACCCGCGTCCCGGTCGAGTACGCCGCCCGGGAGCTGCTCACCGCGCTGGGCAGGCCCGCCCCGGCCGGCGCCGGCGCGGACGACCTGGCCGCGGCGCTGCGCACCGCCCTCGCCGGCCGCCGGGCGCTGCTGCTGCTCGACGACGCCGCCGACGCCGAGCAGGTCGACGCCCTGCTGCCGGACACCCCGGACTGCCTGGCCGTCGCCGTCTCCCGCGGCCCGCTCACCGGCATCGCCGACGTCCGCCCCTGCACCCTCGGCGGCCTCGACACCAAGTCGGGCGTGGAGCTGATCTCCCGGCGCATCGGCTCGGTCCGCATCACCGTCGACCCCCGGGCCGCCGAGAGCCTGGCCGAGCAGTGCCAGGGCCAGCCCGCCGCCCTGTCCCTGGCCGGCGGCTGGCTCGCCGCCCGTCCCAAGGCGGCCGTCGCCGACCTCGCCAAGCACCTGCGGTCCGCGGGCGACGAGGGGACCCCGCTCAGCCGCGTCTTCCACCTCGTCCACGCCTCCCTGCCCGGCCCCGCCGCCCGGATACTGCGACTGCTCGCCCTCGCCCCGGCCGGGCTGGTCGACCCGCACACCGCCTCCGCGCTGGCCGGCTGCTCGGTCACCGGCGCCCGCACCACCCTGGACGACTTCGTCGCCCTCGGCCTGTTGCGGGCGGTGGACTCGCCGCTGCCCGAGTACGAGGTCCCCGGCTGCCTGCACCCCCTGCTGCTGGCCCTGGCCGAGTCCCACGAGCGGCCCGCCGAGCTCCAGCTGGCGCGCGCCCGGATGCTGGAGCGGACGGTGCGGCTGCTCCAGGCGTGCCGGGCGATCACCGAGACGGACAGCCCGCAGGCCCGGGAGAAGCTCCACGGCATGCCGCCCTCCGTGCGCTTCGCCACGCCCCGGGCCGCCGCCGAGTGGCTGCGGCTGCGCCGGCCCGCGCTGCTGGCCGCCGCCCGCCTCGCGGTGGCCGACGGGGAGCTGGACACCCTGGCCCGGCGGCTGCTGTCGCAGCTGGTGCGGACGATGGTGGCCCACGTCGGCACCCAGGCCGCGGCTCCCGACCTGTACGGCGTCCACCGGCTCGTCCTCGATGTCGCCGAGCGGCGCGGGCTGCCCCGGGAGAAGGCCGCCGCCCTGCTGAATCTGGCCGACCTCGACGCCCGTACCGGCCGCACGGCCGAGGCGCTGGTGCGCTACCGGGCCGCGCTGGACGCCGGACGGGAGGCGAACGACCCCTACGCGACCGGCCGCGCGATGGAATCCGTAGGCGGTGCCCACCTGGAGCTCGGGGACTACGACCGGGCCGCCGACTGGTTCGGCCGCGCCCTCACCCAGCGGCTCGCCCGCGAGGAGCGCGCGGACGCCGCCCGGCTGTACGGGCGGATCGCCACCGCCCACACCTACGCGGGCCGCTACGGCGAGGCGCTGCGCAACTGGCGCGCGGCGGTCGCCGGGTACCGCAGGGAGGGCGATCTGGCCGCTCACGCACGGGCGTTGAGCGAACTGGCCCGGGTCCAGGAGTACGCCGGACGGTTCGAGGAGTCGCTGCGCACCTGCCAGGAGGCGGTGGAGTGGGCCCGCCGCGCCGAGGACGTGCGGCTCCAGGCGGCACTGCACCTGCGGCTGGCCGACACGCTGGACCACCTCGGCGACCCCGCGGCGGCCGGGCTGCACCGCGGCCGGGCCGAGCGGATGCTCGGCGAGGAGCTCCCAGAGGCCCTGTCCCGGGCCCCCGGGCCCCACGTGGGACCGGAACACGGAACTAACGCCTGCGAAATCCGCAGTACATCCGCTGAAGATTGACTCAATGAAAGGCTAGACAGCGGGAACGCCTTCATTAGACTGGCTCTGCCGCACGTTCTCCTGCGGTCTCTCCCGGTGTGCGCCCGTGCGCCCGGGTATGTCTTGTCATAGCCCCTCCTCTGAGCCAAGGACCGTGATCGACGTGAAGGTCGGCATTCCCCGCGAGGTCAAGAACAACGAGTTCCGGGTGGCCATCACCCCCGCCGGCGTGAACGAGCTGGTGCGCCACGGCCACGAGGTCGTCATCGAGCGCGGCGCCGGCGTCGGCTCGTCGATCACGGACGCCGAGTACACCGCCGCCGGCGCGCGGATACTCGACACCGCCGACGAGGTCTGGGCCGCCGCCGACCTGCTGCTGAAGGTCAAGGAGCCCATCGCGGAGGAGTACCACCGCCTCCGCAAGGACCAGACGCTCTTCACCTACCTGCACCTGGCCGCGTCCAAGGAGTGCACCGACGCCCTGCTGGCGGCCGGCACCACCGCGATCGCCTACGAGACCGTCGAGCTGCCCAGCCGCGCCCTGCCGCTGCTCGCCCCGATGTCCGAGGTCGCGGGCCGCCTGGCCCCGCAGGTCGGCGCCTACCACCTGATGCGCGCGGCCGGCGGCCGCGGTGTGCTGCCCGGCGGCGTCCCCGGCGTGCAGGCCGGCAAGGCCGTCGTCATCGGCGGCGGCGTCTCCGGCTGGAACGCCGCGCAGATCGCCATCGGCATGGGCTTCCACGTGACCCTGCTCGACAAGGACATCAACAAGCTCAAGGAAGCCGACAAGATCTTCGGCACGAAGATCCAGACCGTCGTCTCCAACGCCTTCGAGCTGGAGAAGGCCTGCCTGGAGGCCGACCTCGTCATCGGCGCCGTCCTCATCCCGGGCGCCAAGGCCCCGAAGCTGGTCACCAACGAGCTGGTGTCCCGCATGAAGCCGGGAAGTGTCCTTGTCGACATCGCGATCGACCAGGGCGGCTGCTTCGAGGACTCGCACCCGACCACCCACGCCGAGCCGACCTTCCAGGTCCACGACTCGGTCTTCTACTGCGTCGCCAACATGCCGGGCGCGGTGCCGAACACCTCCACCTACGCGCTGACCAACGCGACGCTGCCGTACATCGTCGAACTGGCCAACCGCGGCTGGGCCGAGGCGCTGCGCCGCGACGCCGCGCTGGCCAAGGGTCTCAACACCCACGACGGCAAGGTCGTGTACAAGGAGGTCGCCGAGGCGCACGGCCTGGAGCACGTGGAGCTCTCCTCCCTGCTCGGCTGACCGCCGGCCGATATCACGGCCAAGTCGTCAACAGCAAAAGGCGATACGTCAACACGTGCGGTCAACCCCGCACGCCCGGCCGGACCTTGTCCCACAAGGTCCGGCCGGATGTGTGTATGGTCACTTCGCGATTCTCGGGCAAGTCGCCTCGAACGCACCCCTTGAACCGGTTCGCACCCCGGTGAAACCTGCTGTGCGACGGCCGTACGCCCTTGACAGCGGGATGTTCCATTGCCGACACATCCGGCCGGGTCCGGCGGATTGTGTTGCTGCGAACCGCCGACACGCCATAGAGTCGCCAACCGTCGGCATGGTGCCACGCTGACCTGTCTAGAAGTTTCCTGGTCACCAAGGAGGTAAGACGACTTGTGAACGAGTCGACATTTACTCCCGGGGGTGGTCAACCAGGAATGCCTGCGCGGGGCCGGGTCCCTGGGCGGTACGAGGCTGTCGGCTCCGTCGCTGTGCGCACCTTCGCAGCCCACCAGAGTCACCAGATGTCAGGGGCGACTCAGACAGCACACCAGAGCATGGATGGCCAACACGTGAACGCCATGGCCGGCGACGGAAGTGGCGCCCCCCACAACCACCTCGCCGACTACGAGGAACTGCCCGAGGGGCACTTCTACGACCCCGACGCCGAGTACGAGCCCGATCCCGAGTACGCGGCCACGCTCGCGCCCGACGCGGCCCGGCAGCGCCGGGAGCGCATCGGCCCGACCGGACGCCCGCTGCCGTACTTCCCGATCCCGGGCCCGCTGACCGACCACGGCCCCGCGAAGATCATCGCGATGTGCAACCAGAAGGGCGGCGTCGGCAAGACGACGTCGGCCATCAATCTGGGCGCCGCGCTCGCGGAGTACGGCCGCCGGGTCCTGCTCGTCGACTTCGACCCGCAGGGCGCGCTGTCGGTCGGTCTCGGCGTCAACCCGATGGAGCTCGACCTCACCGTCTACAACCTGCTCATGGAGCGGGGGATGTCGGCCGACGAGGTCCTGCTGAAGACGGCGGTCCCCAACATGGACCTGCTGCCCAGCAACATCGACCTGTCGGCCGCCGAGGTCCAGCTGGTCTCCGAGGTCGCCCGCGAGTCGTCGCTCCAGCGGGCGCTGAAGCCGCTGCTGCCCGACTACGACTACATCGTGATCGACTGCCAGCCCTCGCTCGGCCTGCTCACGGTCAACGCCCTGACCGCCGCGCACAAGGTGATCGTGCCGCTGGAGTGCGAGTTCTTCGCGCTGCGCGGGGTCGCCCTGCTGACCGAGACCATCGAGAAGGTCCAGGAACGGCTCAACCCCGACCTGGAGCTCGACGGCATCCTGGCCACGATGTACGACTCGCGCACGGTGCACAGCCGAGAGGTGCTCGCGCGGGTCGTCGAGGCGTTCGACGACCACGTCTACCACACGGTCATCGGGCGCACGGTCCGCTTCCCGGAGACCACGGTCGCCGGTGAGCCGATCACCACCTACGCCTCCAACTCCGTCGGTGCCGCCGCCTACCGCCAGCTCGCCAGGGAGGTGCTCGCCCGGTGTCACGCCGAGTGAGTCTGCCGGGGGCCGACGAACTCTTCCGTACGACAGGGGGAATGGCGCTTCAGCCGTCCACCCCGCGACGCCAGGCCAACGGGGACGCCCGGGTGCCGGCGCCGGCCGGGGAGAGCGACCAGGCGGCCGCCGAGGACGCACCGCAGTCGGTGCCCGCGCAGGGCGGTGACGGCGAGGGCGCCGAGCACGTCGCGGCGGAGGCGGAGCCGGCCGGGGCCGGTGAGTCGCGCACCCGGAGCACCGAGCGCTCCGCGCGGCGCGGGGCCGCGCAGGACGGGTCCGCCGCCGCCCAGCCCCGCAAGCGCGGCCGGGCGGCCACCCGCCGTCCCAGCGGCCGCGAGCGGCACGACGAGAAGATCACCGTGTACGTCTCCGCCGAGGAGCTCATGGACCTGGAGCACGCCCGCCTGGTCCTCCGGGGCGAGCACGGGCTGGCCGTCGACCGCGGCCGGATCGTGCGGGAGGCCGTCGCCGTGGTCCTCGCCGACCTGGAGACCCGCGGGGACGCCAGCATCCTCGTACGGCGGCTGCGCGGACGGTAGCGATAGCCTGCGGGGGCTATGACCTCGAACGGCACCCCGCCCCCCTCCTCCGGCCCGGCCGGCCGACGGCGCGCGCTGGGGAGGGGGCCGGGAGCCCCGCGGGCGACCGCGCCGGCCGGGTCCGCACCGGCGGCCCCGCCCGCCGCTGCCCCAGGGACGCCGGGGGGAGCGCGGCCGGAAGCCGGGGCGCGGGGCACCGAGCCGCGGCCCGCGGACCGGCCGAGCACGGACCCGGCGTCCGGGGAGGGCCCGCGGGACGCGGACGCGGCGGCCCCCGGCGCCGAGCCCGCCGGTCCCGGTGAGCCGGAGCCGGAGACGCGGTCACGGTCCAGGGAGCCCGGGGCCGGGGACGACGGCGTCTTCACGGTGCGTCTCGCCAACTTCGAGGGCCCCTTCGACCTGCTCCTGCAACTGATCTCCAAGCACAAGCTGGACGTCACCGAGGTCGCCCTGTCGAAGGTGACCGATGAGTTCATGGCGCACATCAGGGCCATGGGACCGGACTGGGACCTGGACCGGACGACGGAGTTCCTGGTCGTGGCGGCGACCCTCCTCGACCTCAAGGCGGCCCGGCTGCTGCCCGCCGCCGAGGTGGAGGACGAGGCCGACCTGGCCCTGCTGGAGGCCCGCGACCTGCTGTTCGCGCGGCTGTTGCAGTACCGCGCGTACAAACGGATCGCGGAGATCTTCAGCGAGCGGCTGGAGACGGAGGCCCGCAGCAGGCCCCGCACCGTCGGCCTGGAGCCCCGGCACGCCGAGCTGCTGCCCGAGGTCGTCATCGGCGTCGGCGCGGAAGGGTTCGCCAGGCTCGCGGTCAAGGCGATGCGGCCCAAGCCGAAACCGCAGGTGTACGTCGACCACATCCACGCGCCGCTGGTCAGCGTGCGGGAGCAGGCCCGGATCGTCGTCGCCCGGCTGAAGGAGCTGGGCGAGGCCGCCTTCCGGACGCTGGTGGAGGACACCGACGACACCCTGACCGTCGTCGCCCGGTTCCTCGCGCTGCTGGAGCTGTACCGGGAGAAGGCCGTGGCGCTGGAGCAGGAGACCGCGCTCGGGGAACTGCTGGTGCGCTGGACCGGCGGCGACGGGGCGACCGGACCACTGGTGACCGACGAGTTCGACCGGCCGCCCGAGCGGCGCGAAAAGCCCGATACGCCCGATACGGAGGAGAAGGCGTGAGCGAGGAGATCACCGGGGTTCCGGCCGGGCCGCGGACCGTCGCCGGCCTGGAGCTCAAGCCCGCCCTGGAGGCCGTCCTGATGGTCGTGGACGAGCCCGCGACCGAGGAGTACCTGGCGAAGATCCTGGAACGGCCCCGGCGGCAGGTCGCCGACGCGCTGCGGGAGCTGGCCGGCGAGTACACCGCGCAGGGGCGCGGGTTCGAGCTGCGGTTCGTCGCGGGCGGCTGGCGGTTCTACACCCGGGCCGGCTACGCGCCCGCCGTCGAGCGGTTCGTCCTGGACGGGCAGCAGGCCCGGCTCACCCAGGCGGCGCTGGAGACGCTCGCGGTGGTGGCGTACCGGCAGCCGGTGAGCCGCAGCCGGGTCTCCGCCGTGCGCGGAGTGAACTGCGACGGCGTGATGCGCACCCTCCTCCAGCGCGGTCTGGTCGAGGAGGCGGGCACGGAACCCGAAACAGGTGCGATCCTGTACAGGACGACGAACTACTTCCTGGAACGGATGGGCCTGCGCGGTCTGGACGAGCTCCCGGAGCTCGCGCCCTTCCTCCCGGAGGCGGAGGCGATCGAGGCCGAGACCCAGGAAGGCGTGCCGTCGTTCGATCCGGACGCTCCGGACCCGGACGACGGGCCCGCGACGAACATGCCTGACACGACGACGACGGAACTTTGATGCGAAGCAGCGGCAGCGGCAAGAGCGGCGGACGCGGTAACCACCGCGGCGCCGGCAACAACAGGGACCAGAAGCAGGGGCAGGGCCGCCCCCGCAAGCCCCGCCCCGAGGAGCGCCGCTACGACGTGGGCCCCGGCGCCACCAAGGACGGCCCGAAGGCCGGTCGGGGCGGCGCGGCCCGTGGCGGCGCCAAGCCGGGCGGACGGGGCCGCAGCGCCCCGGCACGCTCGCGCGAGTACGAGGCGCGGATGGAGGAGCGCAACCGGGACCGGTACGCCGGCCGCAAGGAGGTCAAGCTGCCCAAGACCTTCCCGGGCGCCGAACAGGAGGGCGAGCGGCTCCAGAAGGTGCTGGCGCGCGCGGGCTACGGCTCGCGGCGGGCCTGCGAGGAGCTCATCGACCAGGCCAGGGTCGAGGTCAACGGCGAGATCGTCACCGAGCAGGGCAAGCGGGTCGACCCGGAGAAGGACGAGGTCAAGGTCGACGGCCTGACCGTGGCGACCCAGTCGTACCAGTTCTTCTCGCTGAACAAGCCCGCCGGGGTCGTCTCCACCATGGAGGACCCCGAGGGCCGGCAGTGCCTCGGTGACTACGTCACCAACCGCGAGACCCGCCTCTTCCACGTCGGCCGGCTCGACACCGAGACCGAGGGCGTCATCCTGCTCACCAACCACGGCGAGCTGGCGCACCGGCTGACCCACCCCAAGTACGGCGTGAGGAAGACCTACCTCGCGCACATCGTCGGCCCGATCCCGCGCGACCTGGGCAAGCGCCTGAAGGACGGCATCCAGCTGGAGGACGGGTACGCCCGCGCGGACCACTTCCGGGTGGTGGAGCAGACCGGCAAGAACTACCTCGTCGAGGTCACCCTCCACGAGGGCCGCAAGCACATCGTGCGCCGCATGCTGGCGGAGGCCGGGTTCCCCGTCGACAAGCTGGTCCGCACCGCCTTCGGCCCCATCACGCTGGGCGACCAGAAGTCGGGCTGGCTGCGGCGGCTGTCGAACACCGAGGTCGGCATGCTGATGCAGGAGGTCGACCTCTAGGAGGGCCGGCCCGCGGGAGACCGGTCCGCCGGTCCGGTCTCCCCGGACTTTCGCCGTCACCCGGGGCGGCGGAACGGGAGCACGGCACGGCACGGCACGGCCGACGCCGGCGCACGCGCGCGTGCGGTCCGACGTGGCGCGGCTGCACACCGTGCTGGACCAGGCGCAGGAGGCGTCAGCGCTCCCCGGCGCCCCGTCCGCCCACGACGCCCTCACGACTTCGTCGTACGGGCCCGGCCGGAGGGCCGAGGCCCGGCGGACCCGGAGCAGGAAGTCCTCGACGCGGCGCCGGTCCGGCAGCTCGGGCAGGGGGCCGCGGCGGGCGGCCTCCTCGGCCTCCCGCTCCAGACGGGCCATCCAGGACTCGACCTCGCGCCAAGGGGGACCTCGCCCCGCTTGACGGCGAGCAGCGGTTCGCGCCGGTCGGCGACGTCGAGGGTGAGCCGTTCCGTGCGCAGCAGGTCGCGGCGCTCGTCAGCAGCAGGTGCTGCATGGCGTGCTGCCAGCGCGGGGCCCCGTGGGTGCGGACATCGGCGTCCAGCTCGCGGCGCCGGCCGTGGGCGGTGGGAGTACCGCCCGCGCTAGCGAAGCCGAGCGTGGGGGAGGGTGAACGTCTCGCGCACCCGGCGCGAGAGGAACGCCTCGCGCAGGGCGAGGAGCTCCCGGCCGGTGTCGTCGGCGTACTCCGCGAGCGGGGAGTGCGGGCACTCCAGGATGTCGGGGGTGGCAGGCGGGGCCAGCTCGCAGAAGCGTTCCAGCTCCCGGCTGAACTGCTCCTCGGCGGGCCCTTCGGCGTGCGTCGCCCTCCGTCGCCAGACCGAAGGCACGCGACCCCATGAGACAGGCGGAGACGGTGTGGTCGCGCACCAGGGTCTGCGGGCGCATGCCGGGAGCCTACGTGCTCCCTCACGCCAGGCGAATGGAGTTTCCCTCCACCGTGATCTTCCGCTCGGGCAGGGCCCGGGTGGCCGGGGGGCTCGTCACCGTGCCGTCCGTGATCCGGAACTTGCTGCCGTGGCAGGTGCAGTTGATGGTGCCGGCCTCCACGTTGGCCACCGGGCAGCGCTGGTGGGTGCAGATCGACGAGAAGGCCCTGAAATCGCCCTCCCGGGGCTGGGTCACCACGATCTGCTCGTCCTCGACGATCACGCCGCCGCCCACCGGGACGTCCGTCGTCTTCGCCACCTCCTGCCCGGGCGAGGCCCCGGCGGGCGCCTCGCCGGAGGAGCCGTCGCCGTCGTCACCGCAACCCGCGAGGAGCGCCGCGGCTCCCGTCGCCAGAAGGACCGTGCGCCGCGTCGGAGGGTGGGTCATGTCGTCACTCCGGGAGGTGGGGAAGGCGAATACGGGACGGGAAGGGAGTTATACGGTCGACTGAGCATCCTGGCATCGAAGCGGACGAAGCGGAAGCAACGTGCGGGAGGCGGGTGAAAGCGCCCCCGGGCGCGAGAGGAGCGCGCACGGCGCGAGCGCGTGGCCGTCTCACCGACCGGGCGCCGCGCACCGCCTCCGCGCCGCCTGGCTAGGCTGGGCGGACCACACCCGATACGCACGTCAGCAAGGAGCAACGCGTGGCGGTACGAGCGGTCCGGGGCGCCGTCCAACTGGAGAGGGACGAGGCCGGCCACATGGACGAGCAGGTCGCGGCCCTGCTCACCGCCGTCATGGAGCGCAACGGCCTGAGCGCCGACGACCTGATCAGCATCTGGTTCACGGCCACGCCCGATCTCCACAGCGACTTCCCGGCGGCCGCGGCCCGCAAGCTCGGCATCACCGACGTGCCGCTGATCTGCGCCCAGGAACTGGACATCGAGGGCGCCATGCCCCGTGTCGTCCGTCTCCTCGCGCACATCGAGTCGGACAAGCCCCGCTCCGAGATCGCCCACGTCTACCTGGGCGCCGCGGCGGCCCTGCGCAAGGACATCGCCCAGTGAGAACCGCACTCGTCATCGGAACCGGCCTCATCGGCACCTCCGCCGCCCTCGCCCTGACCCGGCGCGGTGTCGTCGTCCACCTCGCCGACCGCGACCCGGAGCAGGCCCGTACGGCGGCGGCGCTCGGCGCCGGCACCGACGAGGCGCCGGACGGGCCGGTCGACCTCGCGATCGTCGCCGCTCCGCCGGCCCATGTGGCCGACGTGCTCGCCGACGCCGTGCGGCGCGAGGCGGCGCGCGGCTACGTCGACGTGGCCAGCGTCAAGGGCGGCCCGCGCCGCGAGCTTCAGGCCCGCGGCCTGGACCTGACCCGCTACCTCGGCACCCACCCCATGTCGGGCCGCGAGAAGTCCGGCCCGCTCGCCGCCACCGCCGACCTCTTCGAGGGCCGCCCCTGGGTGCTGACCCCCACCCGGGACACGGACACCGAGGTGCTCAACCTCGCCCTCGAACTGGTCTCGCACTGCCGGGCCGTACCCGTGGTGATGGACGCGGACGCCCACGACCGCGCCGTCGCCCTCGTCTCCCACATGCCCCACCTCGTCTCCAGCCTGGTCGCGGCCCGCCTGGAGCACGCCGAGGAGGCGGCCGTACGGCTGTGCGGGCAGGGCATCCGCGACGTGACCCGGATCGCCGCCTCCGACCCCCGGATGTGGATCGACATCCTCTCCGCGAACCCGGGCCCGGTCGCCGACCTGCTCACCGACGTCGCCGCCGACCTGGAGGAGACGGTGCGGGCCCTGCGCGCCCTGGAGTCCTCGGACGCGGACAAGCGCCGGGAGGGAACCGCCGAGATCGAGGCCGTGCTGCGCCGGGGCAACGCCGGCCAGGTCCGCGTCCCCGGCAAGCACGGCAGCGCCCCGCGGAGCTACGAGACCGTGGCCGTCCTCATCGACGACCAGCCCGGTCAGCTGGCCCGCATCTTCGCGGACGCGGGACAGGCCGGGGTCAACATCGAGGACGTGCGCATCGAGCACGCCACCGGGCAGCAGGCCGGTCTGGTGCAGCTGATGGTGGAGCCGAAGGCGGCTCCCTCGCTGGCCGCGACCCTGCGGGAGCGGGGCTGGGCACTGCGGCAGTGATCCGGCGGTGACCGGCAGTGATCCACCCGAACGTGCTTGTCATAGGCCCTCCGGGTTGCCAGTAACCTTGTGCGGGGCACCATCGCGCCCCGCACACTCCCACCGCACCGCACCAGGAAGGTGTCCCTCCGTGGAAAACGGCGCCGCCCGGACCGCCCAGCCCGTGATTGTCGCCATCGACGGCCCCTCCGGCACGGGCAAGTCGAGCACGTCGAAGGCCGTGGCCGCGCAGCTCGGCCTGAGCTACCTGGACACCGGTGCCCAGTACCGGGCGATCACGTGGTGGATGGTGACCAACGGCATCGACACCGACGACCCGCACGCCATCGCCGCCGCGGCCGGCAAGCCCGAGATCCTCTCCGGCACCGACCCGACGGACCCGACCATCACGGTCGACGGCGTGGACGTCTCCGGCCCGATCCGCACCCAGGAGGTCACCTCCAAGGTCAGCGCGGTCAGCGCCGTGCCGGAGGTGCGGACCCGGATCACCGAGCTCCAGCGGGCGATCGCCTCCTCCGCGGTGACCGGCATCGTCGTCGAGGGCCGCGACATCGGCACCACCGTGCTGCCCGACGCCGACCTGAAGATCTTCCTCACCGCCTCCCCGGAGGCCCGCGCCGCCCGCCGCAGCGGCGAGCTCCAGGGCGCCGACGTCAACGCCACCCGGGAGGCGCTGATCAAGCGGGACGCGGCCGACTCCAGCCGTACGACCTCGCCGCTCGCCAAGGCGGACGACGCCGTGGAGGTGGACACCACCGACCTCACCCTGCCGCAGGTCATCGAGTGCGTCGTCACGCTCGTCGAGGAGAAGCGGGCCGGGAAGTGAGCCTTCCGTCCGAACGGGGCGCCGAGGTCGGGCGGCGCATCGGCGTCGGCCTGATGTACGGCCTGTTCCGGCCGCGCGTGCTGGGCGCCTGGAGAGTGCCCGCGGCCGGTCCGGTGATCTTCGCCGTCAACCACTCGCACAACCTCGACGGCCCGATGGTCATGGGCGTGGCGCCCCGGCCGACGCACTTCCTGATCAAGAAGGAGGCGTTCATCGGCCCGCTGGACCCCTTCCTGACCGGCATCGGCCAGCTGAAGGTGGACCGCGCCACCACCGACCGCACGGCGATCACCCGGGCCCTGGACGTGCTCTCGGCCGGCGGGGTCCTCGGTATCTTCCCGGAGGGCACCCGGGGCGAGGGCGACTTCGCCTCGCTGCGCGCCGGGCTGGCCTACTTCGCGGTACGCAGCGGCGCCCCGATCGTGCCGGTGGCGGTGCTGGGAAGCTCCGGGCGGCGCGGACGGTTGATAAAGGGGCTGCCTCCCCTGCGCTCCCGGATCGACGTCGTCTTCGGCGACCCGTTCGACGCGGGCGACGGCAGCGGGCGGCGGACCCGCACGGCACTGGACGAGGCGACCGAACGCATCCAGAAGCAGCTCACCGCGCACCTGGAAAACGCCAGGCGCCTGACCGGGCGCTAGGCGACACTTGAGTAGTGGATCACCCGGTACAGGGGTGCTCCACCGATCACCACGATGAACGAGGTACGGACTTCATGAACGACGACATCCACTCCGAGGGCTCGGGCGAGGAGCACGACCACGGGGCGCTTGGCGACGCCGAGTACGCGGAGTTCATGGAGCTCGCCGCGGAAGAGGGCTTCGACCCGGAGGAGGTCGAGGGCGCCATCGAGGCGGCCGGGCACGGCCCGCTGCCGGTCCTCGCCGTCGTCGGCCGCCCCAATGTCGGCAAGTCGACTCTCGTCAACCGGATCATCGGCCGCCGCGAGGCGGTCGTCGAGGACAAGCCGGGCGTCACCCGCGACCGCGTGACCTACGAGGCCGAGTGGGCGGGCCGCCGCTTCAAGGTCGTCGACACCGGCGGCTGGGAGCAGGACGTCCTCGGCATCGACGCCTCCGTGGCGGCCCAGGCCGAGTACGCGATCGAGGCCGCCGACGCGGTCGTCTTCGTCGTCGACGCCAAGGTCGGCGCCACCGACACCGACGAGGCCGTCGTACGGCTGCTGCGCAAGGCCGGCAAGCCGGTGGTGCTGTGCGCCAACAAGGTGGACGGCCCGAGCGGCGAGGCCGACGCGGCGTACCTGTGGTCGCTGGGCCTCGGCGAACCGCACCCGGTCTCCGCGCTGCACGGCCGCGGCACCGGCGACATGCTGGACAAGGTCCTGGAGGCGCTGCCCGAGGCCCCGGCGCAGACCTTCGGCACCGCCGTCGGCGGCCCGCGCCGCATCGCCCTGATCGGCCGCCCGAACGTCGGCAAGTCCTCGCTGCTGAACAAGGTGGCGGGCGAGGAGCGCGTCGTCGTCAACGAGCTCGCGGGCACCACCCGCGACCCGGTCGACGAGCTGATCGAACTGGGCGGCGTCACCTGGAAGTTCGTCGACACCGCCGGCATCCGCAAGCGGGTCCACCTCCAGCAGGGCGCCGACTACTACGCCTCGCTGCGTACCGCCGCGGCCGTGGAGAAGGCGGAGGTGGCCGTCATCCTCATCGACGCCTCCGAGTCGATCTCGGTGCAGGACCAGCGGATCGTCACCATGGCCGTCGAGGCGGGCCGCGCGATCGTCCTGGCGTTCAACAAGTGGGACACCCTCGACGAGGAGCGCCGCTACTACCTGGAGCGGGAGATCGAGACCGAGCTCGGCCAGGTGGCGTGGGCGCCGCGGGTCAACGTCTCGGCGCGCACCGGACGCCACATGGAGAAGCTGGTCCCGGCGATCGAGACGGCCCTGGCGGGCTGGGAGACCCGGGTGCCGACGGGCCGGCTGAACGCGTTCCTCGGCGAGCTGGTCGCCGCCCACCCGCACCCGATCCGGGGCGGCAAGCAGCCGCGCATCCTCTTCGGCACCCAGGCCGGCACCAAGCCGCCGCGGTTCGTGCTCTTCGCCACCGGGTTCATCGAGGCCGGCTACCGGCGCTTCATCGAGCGCCGTCTGCGCGAGGAGTTCGGTTTCGAGGGGACACCGATCCACCTCTCGGTGCGGGTGCGCGAGAAGCGCGGCGCGAAGAAGAAGTAGCGCCACGGGGCGAGACAAGCGGCGCCTGACGGCGGAGAGGGCGGTCCCCCGCGGCACCGCCGTGATGGTCGCCGCCTGGCTGGGCTGGCGCTCCTGGCGGCAGCACACCCTGCGCCCGCTCCTCGCCCTCGGCGTCTCCCTGCT